>NZ_JAVRHY010000039.1:0-704 GCF_031846305.1 Spectribacter acetivorans | reverse complement strand
TGCAATCAGCTGTGGAGCGCCGACTACAAGGGCCAGTTCAAAACCGGCGACGGTGCGTGGTGTTACCCGCTCACGATCATGGACCATCACAGCCGTCGCCTGCTGTGCTGCCAGGGGCTGCGTGGCCCGCGGCTGGCCCAGACCCAGCAGGCGTTTACGCGCCTGTTTCACCGATATGGGTTACCCGAGCGCTTACGCACCGATAACGGGGCGCCGTTTGCCAGTACGGCGCCCGGCGGCTTGTCCCGCCTGGCCGTGTGGTGGATTCGCCTGGGCATCACCCCGGAGCGCATCACCCCCGGCAAGCCGCAACAAAATGCCCGTCATGAGCGCATGCACCGCACGCTCAAGGCCGACACCGCGCGGCCGCCGGCGGCCAGCCTGGTTGCCCAGCAACGCCGCTTTGACGATTTCCTCGACGAGTACAACCACCAACGACCGCATGAGGCCTTAGGGCAATGGCCGCCCGCTCGGCTCTATCGGCCTTCTCAGCGAGCCTTTCCGGAGCGCTTGCCCGCCATCGACTATCCCGGCCATGTGCAAGTGCGCACCGTCAAGCCACCCGGCATCGTCTACTGGGGCGGCGGCCAGGTCTATGTCGGCCAGGTGCTGATCGGTCAGCCCGTGGCCTTGGAAGAAATCGACAACGACCTTTGGCAGCTGCATTTCGCGCATGTGCCGCTGGGCCGAATCCATTATCAACA
>NZ_JAVRHY010000038.1:0-834 GCF_031846305.1 Spectribacter acetivorans | reverse complement strand
GTAGTTGTTGTAGGGGATGAGCATTTCTTTCTTGCCCACCAGTTTGTAGTCGTAACGGTCCATGGCGCCGTTGTACATGTCGACCTGGTCGTAGAACTGCTGGCCGTCGGTGCCCTCGTAGGGGTTGTCGTAGGCGACGTTGGGGGCACGGCGAACACGGCGAAGCCCGGTGTTGTACAGCCAGGCGGAGCGATACCCGACGTGTTCCCAGGCCAGCAGGAAGCCGCCGGCGTTACGCGGCGGGGCCAGGGTTTCGGACAGGTAGTAGATCATGATGTCGTCCTGGTCATCGATGACCACGCGGTCGTCGTTGAGCAGGGTGTAGGGGAATTTGACTTCTTCGACCAGTTTGGTGATCTGGGTGTCGCCGTCCTGCTGGACGATGGCCTGGTCGTTGTTGCGGCGCACGTGTTCCCCGCGCCAGCGAAGGCGGTGGTTCCACATGACTTCGGTGCCGGTCTTGGGAATGGGGAAGGGAAAGCCGAGTTCGGCGTTACGCAGGCAGTCGTTGCAGCCGTCCAGGGTGGTGGTGGTGGCGTTCTGCTTGGTGAATTTGTAGATGTTTTCGGGGTAGCCGACGTTCCGGTGCGTGGGGTACACGTGCATCTTGTAGTCGGGATACAGCTCGAACATGGCCTTGTGGCCTGCGGTGAGCTTGTCGGCGTGTTCCTGGTAGTTGTCGGCGGTGATGGTCAGGCGCGACTCTTCTTCCAGGATCTTGGCAATGGTGTCGGGGTAGTTCTCGGCGGTGACGTCCAGACCACTGAGCTTGCCTTTCTGCGGCCAGGGGTCCCAGGCGGGGATGGTGCCGGCGTCGTTGCCGGCCTTGGTGGC
>NZ_JAVRHY010000037.1:0-903 GCF_031846305.1 Spectribacter acetivorans | reverse complement strand
ACTTTTCAGGGCGGTCAGCCTCGCTTGGTGACTCCGACATACCGGAATCCACGGAGACGGGCAACGAAGACGCATTGCCCCCGGTGCAGCACAACAGTTTTGCAGACAGATTTCGCCGAACGGATACGGTTCGTAACAGATATGTAACTGAGGGCGGTTGGTACATCGTACTGCCCGAATCCGTCCAGCGAGGTCTGGAGATTGTCAAACGCTACCAAAAAGCGCCTGCCGCGGAGCGCCTGGCTTTCATAAGTAATCCGAAGCGCGCGCTTCGGGATGCCCTAGAGGACGAACTGGAGGAGGACGTACTAGAGCATCTCTTTGAAGAAACGCCGCGTTACCTAAGTCAGCGTATTGAGTGCCTGGGTGAGTGGCAGCCCAAAAGCTTCTCTTACAGCCTCCCGGGGATTACACCATGGTTCCCGGACGACGCGCGTGGTGGTTTTCTGCTAGACCTCGGTCACGCCGTCATTCCTGTTGCTTATAAGGACGCGTGCGACCTTCAGGCGCGGATGCAAGATGCCCTAAACGCAGGAGACACGTCTTTACCTTACGGCGATAGAGAAATTCCGGTGACAACCGAAACGGTAGATCGAATTAATCACGCGGTCCGATCAATTGACGCTAAAGATACGATGGGTGAAGCATCTGGCACGGATGATAATACCTCTGCGCTCCGGAGTTCGGGGACTGACCCAGAAGAGACCGAAAGCGCCAAGCAGCAACGTGAGTTGGTCCCCATCCTGGCCGATAACTTAGAAGAAATCGGCTTTTCGCATCGCCCACATCCGCCCCGAGGCGAACCCGGCGGGCTACCAGCCTCATTAAAGACCACATCGCTCTATTCTCATCAGCGAGATGGGCTTCTATGGCTGCAACAGCATTGGGCTTACGGTTCTAATG
>NZ_JAVRHY010000036.1:0-930 GCF_031846305.1 Spectribacter acetivorans | reverse complement strand
CCGGCACATGGCGATTGATGCGGTAGCCCGCTACACGGGCCTGGCCTGGCGCACGGTCAAGGCCATGGATGCGCGCACACTGGCTGCTGAGTTGCCGGCGCTGCACCCAGAAGACATCACCGGGGTGCGTTATCTGGGCATCGACGAGGTCGCCCGTGCCAAGGGCCACGACTATCTCACGCTGGTCTACGACCTGGAGGCCGGGCACCTGCTGTGGGTCACCGAGGGCCGCTCCAAGGCCGGCTTACTGGATTTTCTTGACCGGCTCTCCCCCGAGTCCGCCGCGGGCATCGAGGCGGTGGCCATGGACATGTGGCCGGCGTTCGAAAACGCCGTGGCCCAGAGCCTACCCCAGGCCGCCATTGTCTATGACCGCTTTCACGTGATGGCCAACTACAGTAAGGCCATCGACCAAGTGCGCCGGGCCGAATTCAAGCGGGCCCAAGCCGCCGACAAGCCACTGCTGACCGGCAGCCGCTACCTGCTGCTCAAAAACGTTGGGCGCCTGAGTGAACGCCAGAGCCAACGCCTCGACGAGTTGCTGGCGGCCAACACGAATCTGCACGCGGTCTATAGCCTCAAGGAGCAACTGCAACAGCTTTGGCAGGCGCCGGCGACGCACACCGAGATGGCCCAGCGCCTGGCGCACTGGTGCGCGCTAGCCGAGGCCACGGGACTGGCGCCGATGCGGCGCTTCGCGGCCATGCTGCGCACACACCAACAAGGCATCTGCTACTACGCCCAATACCCCATAACCACCGCCCGGCTGGAGGCCGGCAACGTGGCCATCGGCATGATCCGAAAACGGGCTCGAGGACTGCTGGATACCGATTACTTCAAGCTCAAGATCCGGCAAAGCACACTGCCCGAACCCAACCTCGGCCTGTACGCTTTAACGTGAAGATTGGCTCAAACGATGTCAGAAGAGCC
>NZ_JAVRHY010000035.1:0-1186 GCF_031846305.1 Spectribacter acetivorans | reverse complement strand
TCACAATGGCCCAAAGGAGTGTCCATGTCCAAGCGAAGAAGATTCAGTACCGAGTTCAAGCGCGAAGCGGTTGAATTGACCCGCCACCCGGATGTCAGCGTGACCCAGGTCGCCCGAGACATTGGCATTGCCGCCAACCTGCTCAGTCGCTGGCGCCGCGAGATCGACGAGCAAGGCCGGACCGCCTTCGGCGGCACTGGTACGCCCCGCGACGAGGAGGTGGCCCGGCTCAAGCGGGAGAACGCGCGCCTGAAAAAGGAACGCGATTTTTTGCGAGACGCGGCCACATTCTTCGCCAGGGAATCGAATTGAAGTACCAGGCGATCGATGCTGGCCGCGGCGACTATCCGGTGCGGCTGATGTGCCGCTGTCTGCGCGTCTCGCACAGCGGTTTCTACGACTGGCAGAAACGCCGGCCCAGTGCTCGGATACGTGACAACGGCCGGCTACTGAGCCGCATTCGGGCGATCCATGCCGATCATCTCGGCGTGATGGGACGCCGGCGCATGCACGAAGAACTCGGCTTTGAAGGCGAACAGGCCAGTCTCAATCGGGTCGCACGCCTGATGCGCCGCCACGGCATCTACGGGATCCCCGTGGCCCGGGCCTGGCGCTACAAGCCATCGGGGCTGCGACCCATCGGCATTGCCAATCATCTTGAGCGCGACTTCGTCGCGCTCGAGCCCAACACCAAATGGGTGACCGACATCACCCAGATCCGCACCGCCGAAGGCTGGCTGTTTCTGTGCGTGGTGATCGACCTTTACAGCAAGCTCGTGATCGGCTGGTCGATGGGGGCGACGCAGCAGCGTCAGCTGGTGCTGGATGCGATCACCGCCGCGCTGGGACGTCGTGAGGACCCCGGCCAGCCGGTGATCCTGCATTCGGATCGCGGCACGCAATTCACCAGTCATGAGGTGCAGGGCTTTCTCAAAGACCAGAATCTCGTCAGCAGCATGAGTGCGGTCGGCCACTGCGGTGATAACGCCGCCTGCGAGGGCTTTTTCGGCGTGCTCAAGCGCGAGCGGGTCCGCCGACGGAAATACCTGACCCGAGCCCAGGCTCGCTCAGACGTCTTCGACTACATCGAGCGATTTCACAACCCGAGGATGCAACGTAGACTCGATAAACTCGATCAGCAGTTTCACGCCCTTTCCAAACCGTCCGTGTGAGCGGGACCGAACCC
>NZ_JAVRHY010000034.1:0-1206 GCF_031846305.1 Spectribacter acetivorans | reverse complement strand
CGACCATCCCCCGCTATTGAGTAGCAGGCTGATCTGGAGTCCAATCACCCGAAGTCTGGAGATTGGACATGAAGAAGCGCTACACGGAAGAGCAGATCATTGGTTTTCTGAAGGAGGCCGAGGCGGGAACGCCGGTTAAAGAGCTGTGCCGCCGGCACGGTTTCTCCGAGGCCAGCTATTACACCTGGCGAAACAAGTTCGGCGGCATGGACGTCTCGGACGCCAAGCGTCTGAAAGCCCTTGAGGCGGAGAACGGCCGCTTGAAACGCCTGTTGGCCGAATCGATGCTCGAAAACGAGGTCACGCGCGAGGCCTTGCGAAAAAAATGGTGACCGCAACAGCCAGGCGCGAGCTGGTGCGGTTCATGAGTCAGCGCGGCTTGAGCGAACGTCGTTCGCTGGCCGTGGTGGCGATGAGTCCAAGCGCATTTCGATATCAGCCGGCACCGGATCGCAACGCGTGTTTACGCGCCGAGATCCTGCGCCTGGCGCAGCGCTATCGCCGCTACGGCGCGCCGATGATCTATCTCAAGCTTCGCCAAGCCGGCTGGGTCGTGAATCACAAGCGTGTCGAGCGGCTCTATGCTGAACAATGCCTGCAAGTGCGTCGTCGACGACGCAAGAAGGTGCCGACGGCTGATCGGCAGCCGTTGATGCGTCCCGCGCGAGCGAACGAAGTCTGGTCGATGGACTTTGTATTCGATCGGGTCGCCGATGGCCGGGCCATCAAGTGTCTGGGCATCGTTGATGACGCCACCCATGAATGCGTTGCGTTGGTGCCGGGCCGGTCGATGAGTGGCACGCAAGTGGCTCGAGTCCTTGATGGGTTGGCGCTCACCCGCGGCTTACCGACAGTCATACGATCAGACAACGGCCCTGAATTCATTGGCAGAGCCATGCTGGACTGGGCCCATGTCAATGGTGTCCAGCTCAAGCAGATCGAACCCGGCAAACCGAACCAAAACGCCTATATCGAGTCCTTCAACGGCCGCTTTCGGGATGAATGCTTGAACGAGCACTGGTTCGTAAGCCTCGCCCATGCCAGCACGATCATCCGAGGCTGGCATCGTGAGTACAACGAAGAACGCCCGAAGAAAGAACTCAGCGGGCTGACGCCCGCTGACTATGCTGCGCGAATGGCCGCAGAAGCGGCCATTTAAACCCTTGGGCTCCGGATCGAAATGCTACTAAAACCGGGGGATGGTCG
>NZ_JAVRHY010000033.1:0-1260 GCF_031846305.1 Spectribacter acetivorans | reverse complement strand
TGAACTATCCCACCTTTCACGGACATCAATCAAAGGGGACAATAGCCCCGAAGGAGATGTCCAGTGCAAAAGCGCAAACGTTATACCAAGGAATTCAAGCTAGAAGCCGTGCGGCTGTTAGAACAAGGCGACCAGGTCGGCGCGGAATTGGCCCGAGAGTTGGGGGTACGGCGCAATCAGCTTTACAAATGGAAGGCCGAGTTAGGCGGCAAAGGTGAGGATCGAGCCTTTCGCGGTCCGGGGCGCAACGCAGCGATTGACGCGCAGTCCGAGCTAACGCACCTGCGCCGTAAACTGGCCAAGCTGGAAGAAGAAAACACCATATTAAAAAAAGCGGCGGCATACTTCGCTCGGGAGCTGCCATGAAGTATGCCTTTGTGAATCAGCAGCGCCGACATCATCACGTTAATTTACTGTGCGACGTCTTGAAAGTAAGCCGGTCAGGCTATTACGCGTGGCGGTCCCGGCCTGAGTCGGCGCGCGCACGTACTGATCGTGTGCTCAGCGTCCAGATCAAAGCCTTGCATGCCCAAAGCCGGGAGCGCCTGGGTAGCGTCAAAGCGTGGCGCACGCTCAATGATCAAGGCGTGGCCTGCGGCAAGCATCGTGTGGCCCGGCTGCGCCGGGCGCATAATATCTGGGCACGTCGACGGCGCCGGTTTGTGGTCACGACACAGTCCAAACACGGCCACTGGCGGGCGCCGAATATGCTCCAGCGTAACTTTACCGCTCGCGCACCTGATCGCGTCTGGGTGGGCGACGTTACCTTCATCCCGACCCGCCAGGGCTGGTTGTATTTGGCGGTGCTAATCGATCTGTATTCCCGGCTTGTCGTCGGTTGGGCAATGTCACCCCGCAACGACACCAAGCTGGTGAGTGCCGCACTGAAAATGGCGGTATACCGCCGTCGTCCCAAGCCCGGTTTGATCTTGCATAGCGATCAAGGCCAGACGTATGCAGCCAAAGACTACCGCAAGATTATAACGGCTAATAAAATGCGGCAGAGCATGTCACGCAAAGGCGATTGCTGGGATAACGCGGTGGCTGAGAGCTTCTTTGCCAGTGTGGAATTCGAGGTGATTAACCAACAAACCTTTGCCACCCGCCAGAGTGCACAATCCGAACTGTTTCACTACATCGAGGTGTTTTACAATCGACAGCGAGTACACCAGACGCTCGACTACAGAATCCCCGCTGACGTAGATCAAGCCTATTGGGCTGCCGCTTAATTTATCTGTCCGTGAAAGGTGGGATAGTTCA
>NZ_JAVRHY010000032.1:0-1696 GCF_031846305.1 Spectribacter acetivorans | reverse complement strand
CGGATCAAAACCACCCTTCACGTCTATCAAGCCCCGCACGATCACTAGCGCCAACGCATTGGCATTTGGCATTACAGCTATCACGTTAACAGCCTTTGAGGGCCATGAATCTTGAGCATGGCATTAAGGCGTAAGGATGTTTCGGGCGATAACCGACAATATCGCTCCGGCTTGACGCCGCAGGTCAGTAATGGTGTCTTGCTCGCAGCATCGCGATATCCGCACACCAGACGCGCTTCACCGCCGGCTTTCGTCCGGATCGGGATTACAGGGTGGTGGTGGCTTCCAAATCACACAGCCTAAGAGCCCCTCAAGTGGACCAATTTCTTACTGTTGCTGCTGAAGCGGTTACCCAGCCAATCGTCGTTTATTCCCTAGCGGGCGGCATCCTCGTCGCGGCATTTGTCTTTTGGCTCTTCTTTTTCTTTCGGACTCGTAGCGTCAGACGTGGCCTGAAACGCGCAACCAGCATCATCACGCAGCATGATTCCGAGGAAGCTTTCGCGAACAATTACGAGTCCGTCCGCCAGGAGCTTCGGACCAACACCACCATTTCGCACAGCTGGAGCGAATTCGAGGAAGTCCTACTGCCAGACCCTTCTGCGGAACCGCCGGTTGTCCGGAACACCAGAAGTCCCGGAGAGTATTTTTCCCGAAACAGCGTTATTGCGGAGAGAGTCAATCTGAGGCTGTATAACGCGCTGCCAAACCTTCTCACCGGGTTCGGCATTCTCGGCACGTTCATAGGTCTGGTCGCCGGCATACACCTCGCTGGCCAAGGACTCGGCTCAGCCGACCCGACAGAGGTTCAGAATGCACTACAAAACCTCCTGAATGGCGCTTCTCTGGCTTTCACGACGTCGATTGCCGGGCTAATAGCTTCCATATTTTTCAACGTTGCGGAGAAACGGGGTGTTCACTCACTCGACAACCTCCTCGCCGACTGGGTAACAGCGCTCGATGCACGACTTGAGCGCGTTACAGTGGAAAGCCTCGCATCACGCCAGCTCGAGCAGAGCCGTCAGCAAACACTGGTCCTCGAGAGCTTTTCGAGTGAGTTGGCTTTCCAGATTGCCGACGAGATTGGCAAGAAGTTCAACGCCGACCTTAGTCCGACACTAGAGAAGCTAGTTGATGCGGTCGAGGGCATGCGTGACCAGCGCAAAGACGATACCGGCGAGATGATCGGGCGAATGGTCGGAGAATTCCAGGAGTCGCTTACAGGCTCTGCCGGTCAGGAATTGCAAGCGCTTGGCGATGCGGTGGGTACCGTGACTCGGGAGTTGCGTGAGGCAAGTAGCGAGACGAGCACTCAGCTCGCCCAGATGGCGGACCGACTCAAGGCTACTGTTAATGACATCAACCACATTATGGACAGAGCCAACGAGACGGCGACTCAACACGAGCAAATCGTAGGTGCCAACCGCGACATTATTGACGCACTGGGAGAAGCCGGCGGTCGATTCGGAAAGCTGGCAGAGCCAATCGAGCAATCCGCTTCCGCTATCTCACAAAGTGCTAAATCGCTGGAACAGACAATGAGCGGAATCACGGAGTCACACACGCAAATACAGCAGACAGTTAGCGAGATTTCACAGCTTCAGGAGCGTCTTACAGCAACGTGGGAGAGCTACGAGCAACGATTTGGCGAAGTGGATAGGTAATCCCCCCGAAAATCAGCGCTGTTTAGAAGTGG
>NZ_JAVRHY010000031.1:0-2637 GCF_031846305.1 Spectribacter acetivorans | reverse complement strand
GGCCGTCGCAAATTGCGACGGCCTCAAGATGAAAACGCGTTACGTAAGACGCGTCACCAGGAGAAGGTCGCACCAACACGACCACCAACCTGATCGCGGCTGAGGCCCGCGCCGATGCCGAAATCAACCTGGACATTATCGTTCAAACGCATCGCACCCGACATGCCAAGCGCATTCTCACCTTCATAGGTACCGGCACCACCGCTGACCGAGAAACGCTTATCCGGCGGTACATAAGGCGACTTCAGGGCCAGCGCAATCGCGATGCCTTCTTCGTTATCGCGGATCCGGCTACGGTTGTTCTCCACGCCGCGGCGGTTGAGATCAATCGCTCCCTGGAAGGCGCCGCCATCACTGGCCAGATTGCCATTCGCGTCCGTAATCACGACCTCGGTCGGACCACTCTGAGCATCCTTGCTGTCCTGAGAAGTGATGCCTGGCATGGTGTAGGTATTGCTTGCCGTACCAACCACGACCTGATTGTTGCGGGTCGTCGCAGCGCCGGCACCCACGGCGGTGGCATTGTCATGAGTTGCCGAGGCGCGCGTACCGACCGCTGTTGCGTTGCTCTGCGTTGCCACAGCCTCATTACCCAAGGCGGAGGCTTCGTCACCGCTGGCCGTGGCAGCTTCGCCAACGGCGGTGGAACGCGTACCGCTAGCATTGGCTATGTGACCGACTGCGGTTGCCCGCTCACCAGACGCCTCGCTCTGCCAACCGAGAGCCGAAGCTGCCGTATTGGTCGCCTGGGCCTGCTCGCCCAGAGCGGTGGATGATGTGCCGGTGGCGGCGCTGTTTTCACCGATCGCGCTCGAACCGTTACCGCTGGCAATGGCATTCTGGCCGTAGGCTGCCGAGTCACTGCCGGTCGCCTGCGCACCGCCACCAACCGCGGTCGAACCCGACGCTACAGCACCCTGACCGATGGCGACTGCCTGGTCCGAGGTGGCCTGGGATTGATCACCCACGGCAATCGATCCAGACGCCGTTGCGGATGCGGCCTCGCCCAGGGCAACCGACCGTTCACCCGTGGCATTCGCAATATGCCCGACTGCCGTTGCCCTTTCGCCGGTAGCGTTGCTCTGCCAGCCGAGTGCCGTGGCCGCCAGTGCGTCTGCATTGCTCTCGCCACCAAGTGCCGTGGTGGAGTTACCATTGGCGATGGCGTTGGCACCTAGCGCCATCGCATCCACACCAGTGGCCGAGGCGCCCGTGCCGGTACCGTTGGCATCACCGCCCAGGGCGATGGCGCCGGCACTGTTCGCCTCAGACAATTCACCCAGTGCCACGCTATTACCACCCGCGGCGGATGCCGCCTCACCAAGCGCGGTAGAGCGAATACCGCTTGCCGTGGCCAGATGACCAACCGCGGTAGCACGCTCGGCACTGGCATTGCTCTGCCAGCCCAGCGCAGTCGTGGCTATCCCGTCAGCATTGGCCTGTCCGCCAACCGCGGTCGTCGAGTTGCCGTTGGCGTTAGCCGATCCACCAAGGGCCACTGCTTCGGTGCCGATAGCGGAAGACAGGTCGCCACCCGCAAAGCTGCTGATTCCGGCGGCACTGGCGGCTTCGCCTACCGCTGTCGAACGCACGCCGGACGCTTCCGCCAGATGGCCAAGCGCCGTCGCACGCTCACCCGACGCCGCACTCTGCCACCCGAAAGCGGACGCCGCGAGGGCATTGGCATTACTCTCACCGCCCACAGCGGTGGTCGAGTTACCCATTGCGTTGGCATCCGCACCAATTGCCATGGCGTCAACACCGGATGCCATCGCACCGGCACCTGATCCATCCGCATCACTTCCGATGGCGATTGAACCTGCCGAACTCGCGCTTGCCATCATGCCAACCGCCACGCTCTGCTCGCCTGCTGCGTTGCTCTGAGCGCCGATTGCAGTCGCGGAAGCTGCCGATGCGGTGGACTGATGACCTACCGCCGTTGCATCGTCCGAGGATGTGGCCGACTCCTGACCCAGCGCGGTGCTGCGAAGGCCGGTCGCCTCCGCCGACTGACCGAGGGCCGTTGCATCCTGGGCATCAGCCAAACTCTGCTGACCAATTGCCGTGGTGTCCCGGGCCGTGGCATTGGACCTCTCGCCAATCGCTGTGCCGCGCAAACCGGAAGCCAAGCTATCCTGACCAACAGCCACGGTGTCTTCATTGGTCGCAAAACTGGACTGACCGAACGCGGAACTGTCGCGCCCGGTTGCCCGACTATCCTCGCCCACCGCCGTAGCGTCAGCCGCATTAGCTAAGCTGTTTTGACCGATAGCGGTGGATTCCAGCCCGGATGCTTCCGCGTTCTGTCCGAAAGCACTCGCATGCAGCCCACTAGCCTCTGAGTTCTGACCCGCGGCGGTCGTGTTCCCGTTACTGGCAATACTATCCTCGCCGAACGCGGAGCTATTGACGCCGATCGCCTGGCTGTCCTCGCCCACCGCCGTGGCGTTTTCCATGTTGGCAAGACTGTTTTGGCCTAGAGCTGTCGATTCCTCTCCCGAAGCCAGCGAATCCTCGCCGAATGCGCTGCTCCGGATACCTGTCGCCGCTGATCCCTGACCAACCGCCGTCGTATCCTCATTGTTGGCAACACTGGCCTCGCCAATAGCCGTGCTGTTCAGCCCACTTGCGACACTG
>NZ_JAVRHY010000030.1:0-3067 GCF_031846305.1 Spectribacter acetivorans | reverse complement strand
GAAAAGTTTTGATGCCTCAGCAGGGGTGAAATATCCCCATTGGTGTCGGTATCGATGCTAAAGGCATCGGCTCGAACCACATTTAGAGTACGAAGCATGCCTTCGATCTCAGCATCGTCGGGCAGCAGTGCTTTTAGTTCGGCCCATTGGAGCATTCGCTCTTGTTGAGACTCTGTGGTGCTAGTGCCGAACTGGTCGATTTTCTCGAGGAGGGAGTACATGGGGAATAACAGCACATACTTTTTCTCGCCAAACTGCACCATGGCGCCGTCTCGTTGAATGCCCATCACCGGGGAACCGTTTGCATGCGTAAGCTCTGGCTGGAGTCGAAACGCAGGAGAGTTAATCAGCCCTTCACCCCGCAAACGAAGCCGGAGTGGGGCAGCAGGGGGTAATCCCAGGCGAGAGAGCTCGACCTCGCTGAGCGCCTCAACTTCGTGGGGGCTAAGGGTGACGCCGGTCGTATCCGGCGCGGCGGCTGCTGTTTCGTCAATAACGCTATTAAGCGGGGATAGACTGACTGTTCGCCCGAACACCCCGTGTAATTGTTTTGTGCCCCATTCCGTAATGGGCAACGCGTCGTGGTGTGCGGTCAGAACTCGAAAGGTGACGCCGCGCTCGCTGTTCTCCCACTCAAGCATATGAGTTTTACTCACGCGGCATATACTCCCTGGCTGTAACGCGGATGTTCGTTTGATTCTCGATTTCTGTTGCCACTCTTCTCTGCCATGTCCCGTTCTCAGCGCTGTTATGCGCCCCTTCGTTATCAGGCTCTCGAACCAAATTTCGCCGCGCGTACCGTTGCTGGTAAAACTTTGGCGCCGACGGATTGTCGTCTGACCAGATTCGGTATTTCCCGGTGTGGCTCCACTCAGTAATTATCAATTCTCCAATGCGAAGAATCAGTACAGCATGAGAGGGTTTCACCAGGTATCCGGGTTCCAATATCCCGTATGAGGAATGGTGGTACTGGTCCAAAATGCGGTGGGCATCGTTTCGCACATCTCGTCCTAAGACCACCCAGGCATCACTGATAACGCCCTTATCAAGGTATGCGCACCAGAAGGCCTCCCGATAGGGCCACATGCGGTCGGCATCGTGATCGCGTCGGCTTGCTTGGCTGACAATCTGGAAAAAGTCCTTGAGTGTGGCGCTTACCAACCAGCGCAGAAGTACCTGTTTAGCGCTGGGCTCTACCCCATGCCAGCGACCCGGGCCAAGGCGTGGGTCGCCAAGTAATTCGATAAGGGAGTCACGAATCAGATCTCTTAATTTTGGCGCTGGGTCGTGGCCCGAAAAAGGCGATAGCAAGCAATTGGCGATATTAATTCGCAGGCTCGGAAATCGTAGCTCTTGTTCTTTTGATTCGCCGGTGAGGAAGCTGAATAATGCCGCTAGTTGCTGAATCTCATGGTCGGGTTCGTCCGAAGAATGTCGGAGCATATCCGCGAACTGATTCAGAAGTTCGGCCGTTGCCGGCACGATGAATCCCTGATACGCCAGAGCCCCAGTGAGGCCAGCCTTGCGGCTCAAGCCGTCATAGCTATCAGCGTGACGCATTTGGCGGCCGAATTCAGAGGCGCCGTTCAGATCCAGTAGGCCGTATTCATTACACCGATTCCGGAATCGGGCGATGCGGAGTGAGTCCCTACGTTGCAGTTCTTCAGAGAGAACGCTAAGTGCGTTTCTGAAATAAGGCTTTTCGCTGGGATAGGTTCGCAAGAAAACGTGTGCGAAGCACAATACCGCCGTATTGCTGCCATGAGTCGATAAGGTGGCGAGATACCTAGTTAGGAAAGTTTCGTCAGCGGCGAGCTCAGGCGAGTCATCATCTGCTGGGCTGTCAAATAATACCCATGGGCTTCGCCGTAAATGAGCGCTCGGTATGTTAGAGCAATCACCGCCAGAATCTTTCTCACGCTTGAGTATTCGGTATGTCTCCAGCAAGTCGTAGGTATTCGGTTCGCGCGGCGTCGTGTCCCCAATGATGTTGAGGATTTCTGAACGAGCGGAACTCAAAGCCGACCATTTTCGGCGGCTAGGCAGCAGGGTTGGAATCGAGGCAGCCTCAAGTCTGGCTTTCAGGTAGGCCGACACGGTCCTAGCTCACGCCTTGCCTTTCCAACTCACGGATAGCATCAATCTTGTTCTCGGTGTCGGGTGGAGTCATGATGAAGCGAAGCTCGATCCGCCGCTGCAACGGATCGGTGGTGGCTAAACCAGGAATATCGGTACGAGGCCGTCGCGCGGCGTATCCGGATACACTGAAGAGTGGCTGGCCTTGGGAGTTCACAAGTTTTCCGAGGCTGGGCTCTCGATCTTCTAATATAAAATAGCTCTCAATCGCACGCTCCGAAGATAGGTTCCAGTTCGTGTAGTCCCGCGACGTCGGATATGGCTGACTATCTGTATGGCCTTCAATAAAAATGGCTGACAACTCGTCTTTTTGTTCGGGCTTGCAGCTGGGCCGATCCGGGGGCCTATGCGTGAAGCAGGGAATGACGCGAGCAAGCACTTCGGCAATGAGTTGGAGATTTCGTCTTCCAAGTGGTAGGGGGTCTTCTTCGCCCCGTGCGAATGGCACGACTTCTTTATCGAGCCGTAAGACGCCAGACTCCGGGTCCACGGAGATCTGGATACCTGCTTCTTCCAATTGTTGCTCAATCCGTTTAAGTAGTTCAGCGCGCATGTCCTGATTATTCTGAAGTTCTTCTATTTGCTCACGCTGGGTTTGTTTCGCTTCATTGAACTGAATAATGAACGCCACAAGGGTAATTATGAATACGAATAGCAGGCCCGCCATGATGTCGCTGACAGACACCAGGTAGCCTGCGCCTTCGTCGTCGAATAGGTCTTCTCGTCGATCACTCATTGACTGCGGATGCCAGAGGCAAATGTGTCTTGGGCTTCCTCGAGTGTTTCCCTAAATTCGCTGATAGCCCCGGCAAGATTCTTGGTGATCGAGGCGGTATGTTCATCGAGCTCGCCAACGAACTCATTAACGGTGGCAGCGTACTGGGACAGCCCTGACTCGAGTTCCTGAAAGGTATTGGCGAGACTTGTATCG
>NZ_JAVRHY010000003.1:0-318746 GCF_031846305.1 Spectribacter acetivorans | reverse complement strand
GCTACTAAAACCGGGGGATGGTCGCCCCCATCGTAAATGGCCCACAGGTTGATGATGAGTTCTGCCATCACTTCTTCGACTGATAATTGTATGCTGCGGAAGCGAAAAAACCCCGGAGTTCCAGAACCTCACGAAGGATGGAGGCAGTGCGTCCCGAGGCGCTATTCGCTTCGAACGATGATATCGCGCCATCCCGAAGTCAAACGCCCGCTACCACAAAGGACACGGCGGCAGGATGGCGCAGATCGGCTAGCCCCAGGCAGCCTGCCGACGCCTGATCCGTTGCCACCTGTCAGGGCTAGGCCGAGCACGCGCGTGGATCATTACCAGCCGGAAAGCGGCGATAAAATATAGCGGACAACAAGGTAACCTAGATCGGTAACCTGGTAGTAACCTTTACCGCTGCGCTTCGTTTCGGCAATCAGATCCAGTCTTAAAAGCTTGTTCTTGTAACTCCGCGCAAGCGCGTCGGTGTCCATTTCCTTTTGCCGACCAATCAGTGTATATCGGTCGCCTTTCAGTATGTTGCTGTGCCGGCGCTCAAATTCATCTTTATCGGGTAATTTCGTGTCTGCGCTTTCCGGGCTTAGCGGCTTTTTCGAACAGGTCGCACTATAAATCAACCAGATCAACTCGGGGTGTATCAACTCGTCGAGGATCCGAAGGATTTTCTGCGTGCGGTAATAATCCAGCTCTTCTTCAGTCATGGAGCGGGCCAGCAGGGAGCCGATAAACTTCCGCACCTCTTCGTCGGTTTCGTTAGCGGTTTGCACCAAACCTTCTTCGAGTAGGGCTCGTCCTTGCTGGCTAGCGAGATTCGCCTCAAGTACGGATTTCTCGTGCTTGAGTACGTCGATCTCATGCTGCATCTGCTGCATTTGCCGAACTACTCGGTCGAACCGCTGGTTCGGTATTGCGTTTGCCACGACTTCAGCAGCGACCGGTGCCAAGCCCGGCGCACATACGCTTGCAATCGCCCCGACAAGTCTTGTGTATGACACAAAACGGTCAGAGTTGTTCGGCTCAAGATCTTCCATAGTCGCAAATTAACGACTCAGGCATGTTGCCGGCGTGTGGTGCTTTCAGGTTGCCAGCCTGCCACAGTCTCGGTGATCCAGCCTTGGTGGTTCAGTTGTTGGTCGATCCAGCTAGTGAAGTAGTTACCGGGGCGAACGTCCATGGCTGGGTCGATATCGTTGTGCCATTGGCGTACCCACGGGAGTTGTTCGTGGATGGCGGCGAGTAATGGAATCAGGCGGGGGAGCTGCGTATTCCGAGTGATCGTGACCGATTGCGGGGGTTTGTCCGGAATAGCCGCCAACGCGCTGGAAGCCTGGAGGTTTTTCCGGCATACCTCGTCGCTTTTTGCCAAGCGGGAGACAAAGTATGCCGACACCGAGGGTTCCCATGCGAAAGATCCACGAGGTCCTGCGTCTGAAGTGGCAGGCGGGCTTGTCTCACGCCAAGATCGCCCGGGCGGTTGGGCTGTCCAAGGGCGCGGTAGCCAAATACGTCAGCCTGGCCGCGGCCCAGGGCATTGGCTGGCCGACGGGGCTGAGCGAGACCGAACTCTCGAGGCGCGGCTGTTTCCGGGCGCGCTGTCGGTGTCGGGCCGGCCTTAGCCGCGATGCACACCGAGCTTATTCGCTGGTGGCCACCGCGCCAATCCATTGCGCCGCAACATGTGACATCACCCAGCGGATCGCTAGCGTGTCGCGCGTGATCGGCTGGCGCCAAGTATCGAGGCACTTGATGCGCATTCGCCATGCGGCAGAGACCTTAGTTGTCTGACGTTGTTTAGCGACCGGCGCCTGATCGACCTGGATGTTGACCCGCTCAGGGTCCGTCAGTCCACGCGCCCGTTCGACTTCGCCCGGCCCGTCGAGCTGCATGCGGCCGCGCTCACGTTCACTGGCATGAATCCATTTGTCGAGCAGCCACGCATAGTCATCCGGGCGGTTGGCCTTCAACGCGGCCAGCCATTCGCATAATGTGGCCGCCGCGTGGGTGGCAGTTCCAGCGGCCAGGCGCGGCGGCAGCCAAACACTCGGCTGCGTTTGCTCCAAAGGATGGCGAGGCACGCTGGAGCCGGCTTTGCCTGTGGGTACCGAAGCCAAACCCTCCAAGCCCCGCTTCGAGACTCCCACCACCGCGGCTTGTCGCAGTAACTGCCCGTCCCGCAGTGACCGGTCGATGGCTTCGAGCTCATCGAAATTAATGGCGTCGCCGGTCGCCGAAGATGACGTTTCCGTGTCCACGGCGGCTGGGTTGGCCGGCAGGGGCGTTTCATCGCGCTCAATGCCGGCATCGGCGCATTTGCGTTCGATCCGGTCCCGGAGGAGCCGATTGATCTCATGGCGCCGGGCATCACCATCCGCCGTGTGCACCGCGTTATCCCGAGCCGTTGCCACCCAGCGCTGCACGCTCGCCCGGCTGGCGATGCGGTTCTCAAAGCTCCTGGTTATGTCGAGCGTATCCCGCGCCTTGAGCGCGCCGTACAAGGCGATACAGAGCGTATGCACGTAATGGCGGATCGTCGTGGTCGGGTGCGAATGGCCCAGCAGCGCCGCCACGGCACGCAGACCTTGGCCGGCGTCACCCTCGTTGCCCAGCAATCCGCTGATGCGCTTCTCGTCGATGATCAGGTCCTGAACCCAGGGCAGCTCGTCGGCTACGCCACCCAGGCACGCGGTATCGTGCAACAGCGTGAGTGCGAGGCGGCTGCCCAACGTATGCCGTAGGTGATGCGAACCGAGGCTGTTGTCCTGCGTAACCTGCTTGATCAGGCGGTTGATGGCGTCGTGGAAATTGTCCGGGTTGACCGGTCCGCTTGCATCAGGATCGATCAACCGGCCCTGGTTCGCTTGCCCCGCGTCGTTCAGCCACCCTCGGGTTTGCGGCTCGGCAAAGGCAGCGGGCAACACCCTTTCCGCCCAAGCGGTTTTCAGGCCATGATCGTCGTAAGCCTGGACACGCATCAAGTCCTGCTGCCAATCGACGCCGCGCAGGCCAACACTTTCGGAACGGCGCATACCATACGTGGCCATCAGCTCGACATGTCGGGCCGCGGCAATCCGCAAGGCCGAATTGCCGATCCCGGATTTGGCTGACGGGATGGTCGACGCCAGGGCGGTGAGTTCGTGCTGCCCCAGGATTTTCGCCGATACCGATCTCTCCGGCGGTTGCCCCAGCCGCCCGATCGTGAAGCCGGCATGATCGGCCTGTTCATCAGCCAGAAAAGCGTGAAACTGAAACCATGCACCGTGCTGGACCTTTTCGGGAAAGTGCTCGCGGCCGACCTCCGCCAGTGCGGCGAGTGTGCTGTCGTCGATCACCCCGGAGGTCCCGATCGTATGGCCGAGCACCGCGTAGGCCACGATTTTCACGCGGCTCACGTAATAGCGCTTTTCATGCGCTCCGAAGCGCGCCCCGCCCTTGCCCCGGGAGCGTTCCAGTAACCAGAGAGCGAAGTTACAAAGCAAATGCTCGGTGGCAGATGCCGGTTGATACTTGCGGATCAGGCGCTGCCACTCCGATTTGAGACGACCCTTGTGGTGCACCAGGGCGCGTAGAACCGGCGGAGCTACATCGGCCGGTAGGTCGGTGGCACCGAGGTCGAGTTCCTTGAATACCGGCAGCGCCTGCTCTTCGCCGGCTTGCGGAGTGGCGCGGGGCGCTAGGCCCGCTAGGCGGCGCAGTTCCCGGTCATCGATATCCTCACTGAATACCGCCCCGCGGGCGTAGGCCGCGATCACCGGGGCCGTCTCGCACATCAGCCACTGCACTGCGGCTTCGGTCATGGCTGCTACAGTGACTTCGAAACGCCCCGCCCCGATGGCCCGCAGATAGGTGTTCATTGCGGTCTGGACACGAGTGCGTCGGTTCTTGGGCCCGGATTCCCGGTTCTCCGGGGACAGCGGTGGTAACAGCTGGTTGCGAATGGTTTCCCGCTCGATCGTGAGATAGGCCGCCGAGAAAACGTCGAGCAACACCGTGCGCCGCATCGGTTCCCGGCTGGTCTCACTGGTTACCGGAAAGATCATCACGCGCAGCTCGCCCACCGCCAGAATGGGACTGCCCGCACGCAGGGCCTGTAGCCATGCCTCCAGCAGCGCCCAGCGGGTCAGGCCCAGCCGCCAGATGCCGATCATTACCAGGCGACCCAACTCGACACGGTTGCGGCGCAGTTGCTCGGATTCGTTCGTCGGTGCAAACCGCGAAGGTAGTTGTGCCAAGTCCCGGTGAAAGGCAGGCAATACCGATTTCTGGAGATACGCCAGCGTCCGCAAGCCAGCGGCATTCAGCAAGAACCTGTTGGCGAACAGTGGGCGCGGCCGCATAGCGAACAGCGGTATACGCCGTTTTTGGCGCACAAAGGCGCAGGCGGCTTCGGCGATTTCACGCTGGTCTTCCGTCGTGCCCTGGTATCGGCCCACCGCCTTGCGCACCAGTTCCAACGCGATTTCGCGCGGGCAGTCCCGATTCGGGTCGACAAGCCGGTCCAGCTTATCCTCGTCAGCCTCTCGCAGGATGGGCTCGACATCGATGGTCTTGGCCGGTGACGGCGCCGGTTTCGAGGCACTCTTTCCGGCGGACGCAACGGGTCGCTGCCCGGGCAGCCGCTGGGCGTCAGTATCCACGCCTGCTGGCCGAATCACCGTGAAACCGAGCTCGTGTTCCAGTGTCGCCTGCACGGTGAGCCACGCCCGGCGAAACCCACCGGTGTCCAGCGTGCTCGTGACATGCCAAGCGTGGCGCCCCCGCGCCCAGTGCCCCATTCCCGCGTCACGGAACCGCCCCGCCAGTCCGGTCGTCTCCGAGCGCACCAGTTTTCTCCCCCAGTTCGACGGCAGCGGCGTGAGCTGTTCGTCTTCCTCCTGATACTTGGGCTGAAACGGCACAGCCCCTTTGCTGACATGGATGTACTGGAGCCGGATTGCCATGCCGCCATCGGCGGTTACAACAGGATTCAGTGCGGGGGACTGCAACGATACGGCGTCTGCGAAGGCGACATACGCACGAATCTGCTCCCGTAAGCTTTCCGTGAGGGGAACCAACCGATCAGTGGATCCATCGGGGCGACGCTTGTCGGCCACCAGCGCCCAGTCGCCGGCGAGCAGGACGCTCGGCACCGGCTCCCGTGTCTTGCGTCCGGCGGTGCCCAGTCCCAACCAGTACGACAGGTACAACACGAGCAAATTGAAAACCCGGTACCACTCGCCGTTGGCCTCGGCAGTATGAAGCCGCTGCTGAATCTCGGCGAAGTAGGCTCTGAGACTGGCGGTGTCGAAGGCATGCACGGCCCCGGCATACGGCTTCGGCGCGGCCGCGCTCCTGCCGGCGGGCAGCGAGCCCACCAGCGTCTCGGCCGCTGCACGCCACCAGTGCTCGGCGCGGGCGACATCGTAACTGGCGTAGTGGATCACGTTCTGGGCGTTGGCTTCCGAACCATCGGTGATGAGTTTCTGCAAACCCAGATCACCGCGCGACTGCTCCCCGAGTGCCCGCACCAAGGCGTGGCGTACCCCCTTTTCCGTGACCTTCAAGGTAGCCGGTAAGCCATTGAGGTATGCGCGGGCGCGGGTCGCAATCGCCTGCCCCTGTTTGGCCTGGCCCGGACCGATCGCAGCAACCAAAGGTTGCCAACCCGCCGGCAAGGGCAATGTGAGGACCTGATCGATCGGCTTGCAGAACGGCGACGAGGCGGGTTTGTTGCGCAACTTCGGCTGGCCCGCGCGGATGGACAGGCGGTGATATTGCAGGCTGATCACGATCGGGTTGTCAGCGTCCGCCCTGCCCCCGCCCTCGACAATGAAAGGACGGGCGACTTCCATCAGAGCGCGCCCGGTTAGCAGGCTCAGCCCTATGGCCAGGCGCGCACAATGTGTGAGCCGATCACCGCCAGCAGTCGTGTCGGCGATCAGTGCCAGAACCGTCTGCAACGCAGACCGCGACAGGGTCGACCGATCCCAGGGAAGCTGCGCATTCTTGTACTCGATGGCGTTCTGCATTCCTTTGGCCGCGTAATAGCCGTTGATCAGGTCGTCACGGTCAGCCAAAAACAGGGAAAACGCGGGCTCGGCCTGGTCCTCCTCCTCCGGGTCGTCATCCGCGGGATCGCGGTCCGCGTCCTCGTAGGTGGCGTCGTCGGATCGTTCCAGGAAATCAACCACGGTGCCGGCATGGACCTCGTCCTCATCGGCACGGTTGTGGAGCTCGGTCAGACGCGCCCCACGGATAATCCGCGGGCGTCCAATTTGCCGACCGCCACTACCCCCTCCCGAGCGGCGGGTGACCCCGGCCCGCAGATCCAAGTGCTTACCCCAGACGGTTGTCAGCAACAACGCCATCGGCTGAGGCAGTAACGCACCAATTCGCGCGGCCTCTGTATCCAGGGCCGTCTCATCAACACCGAGTTTATCGACCGCGTATCGGTGTAACCGGCTACGCTCCTTACCACCGGACACGCGGTTCAGGCGCGCAAACAGGGTCAACGCCAAACTGCGGTCGGCATTCAGTTCGAGACCGCAAGCCGCCAGGTCACGCAGCTGTGTTTCGTTGCTCGAATCAGTGAGATGGCGCAGCGCCAGGAAGCTGTTGTACAAACGCGAACCATGGCGCTGTTTCCGAAGTTCCTGGCTGCTTGCCAACAGATAGTCCGCATACTGCTGATGAGTGGTGTGGGCCACATGAAATCGCTGTGCCTGCCACAACAGCCACGCCGCCAGCCTTGTGTAGGCGGGGGAGTCCACGCCTTTCGCCGGTTGTGTGAGCAACAGCTCACCGATAACCGAATCACCGGTCAGGGGCCGCAAGGGGGTCCAAGGGTTCCTGTAGCGAGCCAGGCTCGCCCCCGTGAGCTCTTCGTCCTCGATCACCAAGTCAGCAATAGCGTCCAGCAGACTCAGTCGACTGGCGTCGTCGGTCTGGTCCGGCAGGCTCGCCAGCTCCGGGTGGTGTCGGCGCCAATCCCTGAACTCGCGGGCCAGGGGGATAACGGCAGTTAACGTCCTGGGCGCGCGCAGCACATACAGGGCGTCTACCAGCGCACTTTTCGAACAGCCCACATGGTCGGTCAGCCGATCGAGCCGCTTGTTCACGAAGCCCTCTCGATCAGCCGGGCACTCCACGCACGGCTATACCCCGATAGCAATTGGGCATCCGGGAGTTTGCCAGCCGCGATGGCCGTTCGACGCCGGTTCGCGTCGAACAACGGGCGCATGACGTAATCGATCGCCTGACACATTTCAGCCAGCGTCCGCTGATGCGCAGTACGTTTGGCGAGGACCCGGACCCACACGGTCTGATCCGCGAGCAGTAGGCGGGCAATCAGCGCCGTGGTGTGATTGGCAAGGACACGTCGATGACCAGCCCGATCAGGTGGTGTCACCACCGGCGGCGCCCACTCCAAGGCCGACCAAACCAAAGATTCGGGCAAGCTATGCACGAATGACCGCGTTGCGGGTAGCGGATGAATAGCCAACGGACCCGACTCGGCCCATGCCATGCTTCGGGCCGAAACGCGAAAATTGCCGGGTACCAGACGTCGGGTCCAGCGCTTCGCCGCGGGGAGAGCCGGGTTGAGATCTAGATCCGCGAGCAGACGTGATGCTACTTGGACAGATAGGCCGCAAAGAAGGAAGGCGCGTTTCTGAGGACCACGGCGCTTGCGGTATGGTTCGCCGCAGAGCAGATCGTGCAACTGGGCGACCTCGATGCGCCTGCCACTCCGGCACCTGAGATGCGGCGCGAGCTCAAAGCGAAGACTGTTTGGTAGGTTTTGCAGCATCTAGCTGCTGCCCGACGGTCAACCTATCGTAGACTTTCACCGCCTCAATAGGAACGTGTCAAGCGGGGTAGATCGGGTTAACTAGATCACGATCGAAAAAGGCCTTGTCGGTTTTTTTGCTTTTACTAAGAGCATTTACGCCGACTTAAACCAACTGCCGCCAATTACTGCTTACTACCCAGTTCGGCTTATGAGCGACGAGCCGCCAGACTGCTCCACCCCGCAACCGGTGAACGTGGATTATAAACATCGGCCCGGCTCCGCGCAACCGCTAACGAAAAATAAACAGAGAAATAATGGGTTAGGACCCGATCCGCCAATACCCTGTGAGCGAATCAGGCGATGCCTCGCCAGTCCGGGAATGTCCTCAATGACGTTCGGTGCCCTCGTGGAAATGGCCACCACACGCCGCCAGACGCCGCAGACGCAATGAAGGGCGATAGCGGTCGTCGCCATGAGCGGCCTGGAGATGATGCAGTACCCGCAGGACGAACGCCGGGCCGAGCCAATCCGCCCAGGCCAGCGGGCCGATCGGGTAATTCACGCCGAACTGCATGGCGTTGTCGACCCCCCGGGCATCGGCAATGCCTTCATGAACGGCGTTGGCACCTTCGTTGGCCAGCATCGCGGCGGTACGCAGAACCACCAGACCCGGCGCATCATCCAGCCAGCTCACCGCCAGACCCGCGGCCTGGAATACGGCGGCGGCGGCGGCACGGGAAATATCGGCGGTGGTATCCGCGGCCGCCAGCGCGATGCGGCTGGCACTGCCGTAATCCAGGGCCAGATCAAACACGACCAGATTGTCCAGTCCCTCGGTCACCGCTCGTTCGGTAGCCAGTCGGCCATCGGACAGCAGCAGGGTTGCCCCGGCCACCTCGACGGCTTCGCCATCACCGTCGATCAGCGCAATCGTGACGCCGGCGGTTCGCAGCCGCTCGGCCAGGGGCGCGAGCAGCCCCTGCTCGCCGCCACTGGTAGTGATTGTCACCGATTCAGGCGCGGGGCGCGGATCCGCCGACTGCGGGAACGGGGTCCCGGCGTTCTCGCCATAGTCGTAGAAGCCAAGGCCGCTCTTGCGGCCCAGCCGGCCGGCGTCGACCAGTTCCCGCTGCACCAGCGACGGCCGGTACCGGGCATCGCCATGGAAGGCATGAAACACGGTCGCAGTGACCCTGGCGTTCACGTCCTGACCGATCAGGTCCATCAGCTGGCAGGGTCCCATGCGAAAGCCACCGCATTCGCGCATCAACGCGTCAAGCGTGGCCACGTCGGCGGCCTGCTGCTCGAGCAGATTGAGCGTTTCGGCATAGAACGGCCGGGCCACGCGGTTGACGATGAAACCCGGCGTGTTGCGAACGTGCACCGGCACCTTGCCCCAGGCTTCCGCGGTGGCGAATACAGTGTCGGCCACCGCCGGATCCGTGGCCAGGCCGGAAACGATTTCGACCAGCTTCAGCACCGGCGCCGGATTGAAGAAATGCATGCCGACCAGGTTCTGCGGGCGCGCCAGGCCGGCGGCGATCGCCGTCACTGACAGCGAGGAAGTGTTGGTGGCCAGAACCGTGTCCGCGCCGCACAGCCCTTCAAGCTCCCCGAAAACCTGCTGCTTGACCGACACGTCCTCGACGATGGCCTCGATCACCAGGCTCGCGTCGCCCAGATCGGCCAACGAGGCCGCCGGCTGCAGCCGGTTCAGGATGGCATCGCGCGCCGCGGCGTCTAGCTTGCCCTTGGCCACCCGGCCATCGAGCTGGGCCGCCACACCGTCAATACCGCGAGCCACGGCACCGTCCACCGCATCGAACAGGCGCACCGGGTGGCCCGCCTGAGCCGCCACATGGGCAATGCCCGCCCCCATCGTCCCGGCGCCAATCACCGCCACCGGTCGATCCGTTGCCAACGCCTTGCTCACCGTCTTACCTCATGCAATGGGAAACTCGACGCATTTTCAATCATCGCCCCCGAAAGACCGGTTTGCGCTTTTCCAGGAAGGCCGCAATCCCCTCGTTGCGATCCTCGGAGGCGGACAGCAACGCCAGGCACTGGCGCTCGAAGTCGAGGCCCGCGCTCAGGGGCGTTTCGAATGCCTGATTCAGCGCCTTCTTGGCCGCCGCCAGCGCCAGTGGCGCATTGCCGGCGATATCCGCCGCGACTTCCAGCGCCCGCGGCAATGCCTGATCGGCCGGCACCGTTTCGGCCACCAGCCCGCGGCGCTCGGCGGTGGCCGCGTCCACCCGCATGCCGGAGAGCACCATCTGCATGGCGAATGCCTTGCCCACGGCGCGGATCAAGCGCTGGGTGCCGCCCCCGCCCGGCAGGATACCGAGCTTGATTTCGGGCTGGCCGAACACGGCATCGTCACCCGCAATCAACAGGTCACAGGCCAGGGCCAGCTCACAGCCGCCGCCCAGGCAATAGCCGTTTACCGCCCCGATCAGGGGCTTTTCGAAATCGGCGATGCGCTGCCACTGGGCCGGCCGCCCGCTTTGCCAGACCCCGATCGCCCCGAGACCAGCCATTTCGCGGATATCCGCGCCGGCCGCAAAGGCCTTGCTGTCACCGGATATCACCACAGCGCCCACGGTCTCGTCGGCGGCCGCGACGGCCAGGGCGTCCGCGATCTCCGTCAGCGTCTGCGTACGCAGTGCGTTACGCACCTCGGGCCGGTTTATGCGGATATGGCAGACACGTTCGGCCGGCCGGGTGACGTCGATGTCGTCGTATGTCATGTCGATCACGGGCGTTGTGGGTCAGACACGTTCGATCACCAGGGCAATGCCCTGGCCGACGCCGATGCACATGGTGCACAAGCCGTAGCGGCCCCCGCCGGTTTCCAGATAATTCAGCGCAGTGGTCGCCAGACGGACGCCCGAGGCGCCGAGCGGATGCCCGATGGCGATGGCGCCGCCGTTGGGATTCACGTGCTCGGCGTCATCGGCGACGCCCAGGTCCCGCAACACCGCCAGTGCCTGCGCCGAAAACGCCTCGTTGAGTTCGATCACATCCATGTCGTCGATCGACAGTCCGGCCAGGGCAAGTGCCTTGCGCGACGCCGGCGCCGGCCCCATGCCCATGATGCGCGGTTCCACCCCGGCAACGGCGGCGGACACGATACGGGCTCTCGGCGTCAGGCCGTACGCATCGACCGCCGTACGGCTGGCAATGAGCGCAGCACCGGCACCATCGTTGATACCGGAGGCATTGCCAGCGGTCACGCTGCCATCAGGCCGCACGATGGGTCGGAGCTTCGCCAGCGCGTCGATATCGGCGTCGGGACGGGGATGTTCATCGCGTTCGAAGCGCAGCGGATCGGCTTTCCGGCGGGGCACATCGACCGGCACGATTTCCCGGGCGAAAAACCCCGCTGCATCCGCTATCGCCCAGCGCTGCTGGCTGCGGACGGCGAACGCATCCTGATCCGCGCGACTGACCTGAAAATCGTCAGCCACGTTCTCGGCAGTTTCCGGCATCGAGTCGATCCCGTACTGCGCCTTGAGCGTCGGATTGACGAAGCGCCAGCCGATCGTGGTGTCGTATAGCTCGGCGTTGCGGGAATAGGCGGTCTCGGCCTTGGGCATGACCATCGGCGCCCGTGTCATGCTTTCCACACCGCCGGCAATCACCAGCTGCATCTCCCCGCACTTGATTGCGCGGGCAGCGGTCGCGATGGTGTCGAGGCTGGACCCGCACAAACGATTCACCGTGCTCCCGGGCACGTCGATCGGCAGCCCCGCCAGCAACGCCGCCATGCGGGCCACATTACGGTTGTCCTCGCCCGCCTGGTTGGCGGACCCGTACAGAACATCGTCCAGCCGGGACCAGTCAATGCCCGGATGACGCGCCATCAGCGCCCGGATCGGTATCGCCGCCAGATCATCCGTCCGAATCGTGGCCAGCGAGCCGCCGAAGCGGCCGAAGGCGGTCCGCACGGCGTCACAGATAAAGGCTTCGTTCATGAGACCTCGTCAGGTTGTATGGCTCAGGCGAGCTGACGTTTGTCGATCACCCGCTTCGCCTTGCCCAGCGATCGCTCGATTGACCCGCAAGCGGCGATTTCGATTTCCGCGCTGGTCCCGATATAACTCTTGATATTGTGCTTGAGTTGCCCGGCCGAGGTTGCCGCAGCGTCATCGGAGAGCGGCATCCCCTCTCGCGGTTCCACCAGCACCTTGATGCGATCCATCTTGTCCTGACGCGATACCTCGATCACGTAGTGAGGCGACAACTCCGCCTGCTTGCAGATCAGCTCCTCGACCTGGGAAGGAAAGACATTGATGCCCCGGATGATCAGCATGTCGTCCGATCGACCGGTGATTTTCTGGATACGGCGCATCGACCGGGCCGTCGGCGGCAGCAGCCGCGTCAGATCCCGCGTGCGATAGCGGATCACCGGGAATGCTTCCTTGCTCAGGGACGTGAAGACCAGCTCCCCTTCCTCGCCGTCGGGCAACACCGCGCCCGTGACCGGGTCGATTATCTCTGGATAGAAATGATCTTCCCAGATCACGGGGCCGTCCTTGGTCTGGACGCATTCGCTGGCGACACCCGGCCCCATCACTTCCGACAGACCATAGATATCCACCGCATCGATCCCGCAGGCGGCCTCGATTTCGTGCCGCATCGCGTTGGTCCAGGGCTCTGCGCCGAAGATGCCGATCTGCAGCGAACTCTCCTTGGGATCCATGCCCTGGCGATGGAACTCGTCGATCAGGTTCAGCATGTAGGAGGGTGTCACCATGATCACGCGGGGCTGGAAGTCCCGGATCAACTGAACCTGCTTTTCGGTCTGCCCGCCGGACATCGGCACCACGGTGCAGCCAAGCCGCTCGGCGCCGTAGTGGGCACCCAGCCCACCGGTGAACAGGCCGTAACCATAGGCGATGTGAACGATGTCGCCGGGCTTCCCGCCCGCGGCGCGAATCGAGCGGGCAACCAGGTTTGACCAGGTATCGATGTCGTTCGCGGTATAACCCACCACCGTGGGCTTGCCGGTGGTGCCACTGGAGGCATGAATGCGTACCACCTGTTCGCGCGGCACGGCGAACAGACCGAACGGGTAGGCATCCCGCAAATCCTGCTTGGTGAGAAACGGAAAACGGGCAAGATCTGACAAATTTCGGACATCGTCCGGCCGGACGCCCGCCTCGTCGAACGCTTTCCGATAATGCGGTACGTTGTGATAAGCACGCTGCAGCGTCGCCTTGAGTCGCTCGAGCTGCAGTGCCGACAACTCGTCACGACTTGCCGTTTCGATCGATTCCGGACGCCCGTGATCGGTGGTCATTGTTGTCTCTCCTCCTGGCCCGTTTGCCGGCATGCCGGCGGCGGGCTGCTTATTCGATCGTGCTCCCGCTGATACGACGGGACTTGCCGCGAAACAGTGCGATGGTTTCCTCGTTCTGGTTGCTAACCCGCACGTCGTAGATTCCGCTTCGGCCCATGGCGGCCTGCTCCACTGCCTCGGCGGTGAGCACATCGCCGACCCGGGCCGGATGCAGGAACTCGATACCGCAGCCGGCCGCCACGGTCCTTTCGTTGAAACGGTTGCAGGCGAACGCGAATGCCGAGTCCGCCAGCGAAAAGATCACGCCGCCATGGCATGTCCCCACCGCCTGGGTCATGTCGGCCCGCACTGTCATGCTCACGCATACACGAGCCGCGCAAACCTCCCGGATCGACATGCCGAATGCCTGGCTGGCGGCGTCCCGCGCATACATGGCGGCTACCACGCGGGCGGCGAGTCCGTCGCGATCCGGGTCAGTTGCCATGGAAGTCGGGCTTTCTTTTCTCGACGAAGGCCGCGACCCCTTCACGATAGTCGTGACTGCGACCCAGCTCGCGCATGGTGTCGCGCTCGAGATCCAGCTGGGCATCGAGCGTGTTATCGGCGCTGCGGTAGATCAGCCGCTTGGTTTCCGCCAGCCCGCGGGTGGGTGCCGCGGCCAGATGACTCACCAGACGTTCGACCTCCTCGATGAACGCGTCATCCGGGATCGATTTCCAGATCAGACCCCAATCAGCGGCCTGGTCGGCGGACAGGACGTCGCCCAGCATCGCCAGGCCCATCGCCCGGGCCGTGCCGACCAGGCGCGGGAGAAAATAGCTGCCGCCGGTATCCGGAATCAGCCCGAGCTTGCAGAACGGCTCCATGAACTTGGCCGACGCCGTGGCGACCACCAGATCACAGGCCAGTGCCAGATTGGCGCCGGCGCCGGCGGCCGTACCGTTGACCGCGCAGACCACCGGCATCGGCAGGGAACGAATACGGCGCACCAGCGGCGCGTAGTATTTCTCCACCGAGGCGCCGAGATCCGGTGGCGCCTCGCCCGGTGCCACGTGCCTGTCGCCGAGATCCTGGCCGGCACAGAATCCGCGACCGGCCCCCGTCAACAACAGAACCCGGAGGTTCTCGTCGGACGCGACCGTCGACAGCGCCGACGCCAGTGCCTCGTGCAGCTCGACATTGAAACTGTTGAGCTTCTCGGGCCGGTTCAGCGTGATTCGCGCAACCGGTCCGTCGATATCCAGAAGCACCACATCGGACGTCATTGTTGTCTCCCCCGGCGGTGAGTGAATCAGGCCGCCGTCGCGACCATCGTGAGAACGTCGTACTGGGCCACCGACTCGTTATCCTGATTGGTTACGACCGTATCCCAGCGCACCTCGCCATAGCCCGCACCCTCGCGGAGATTCTTCTCCTTGCAGGTGAGTGTGACGCTGAGTTCATCACCCGGGTAGGCAGGCGTCATGAAGCGTAGATTGTCGACGCCGTAGTTGGCGAGAACCGGGCCCGGCTCGGGCGCCACGAACAGACCGGCGGCCAGCGACACGATGTAGTACCCGTGCGCCACACGGCCGTCGAAGAAGGGATTGGCCTTCGCCGCTTCCTCGTCCATGTGGGCGTAGAAGGTGTCGCCGGTGAACTCGGCAAAATGCTCGATATCCTCGATCGTAATCGCCCTGGGCCCCGCCTTGACCGTATCCCCGATCCGCAGGCTGTCGAAGTCCTTCCGGAACGGATGCTCGCCCTCGCGGCGCGACGCGCCGGGCATCCATCGCCCGGTAATTGCGGACAGCATGTCCGGTGATCCCTGTAATGCGGTGCGCTGCATGTAATGGAAAACGCCGCGCACGCCGCCCAGCTCTTCGCCGCCGCCGGCCCGTCCGGGGCCGCCATGAACCAGCGTCGGCATCGGGGATCCGTGCCCGGTCGACTCCTTCGCGCAGGTTCGATCCACTACCAGCAGGCGGCCATGGTGCGAAGCCGATCCCATCACGACCTCGCGGGCAAACTCCGGATCGGCGGTAAAGACCGAGCCCACCAGACTGCCCTGCCCGAGCCTGGCCAGATTCGCCGCATCCGCCGCGGACTTATACGGCATCACGGTGGACACCGGCCCGAAGGCTTCCACGTCGTGAACCGGGCTGCCGGCGACCGGCGAGGCGCAATGCAGAATCAGCGGGGACATGAATGCACCGGCATCGCCATCCGCGCCACGGGGATCGCATTCATCCGGATTGCCGTAAACCAGCTCCGCGGTATCCAGCAGATCCCTGACGCGGTCCCGGACTTCCTGCCGCTGATCCAGACTGGACAGGGCGCCCAGTGTTACACCCTCGTCGCCGGGGTGCCCCAGAACGACTTTCTCCTCAATGCGCTTGCTCAGGGCATCAATGACCGGCGCAACCAGCGACTCGGGCACCATGAGCCGGCGAATCGCCGTGCACTTCTGGCCGGCCTTGACCGTCATCTCGCGCACGACTTCCTTGATGTACAGATCGAATTCCGGCGTGCCCGGCACCGCGTCCGGACCCAGGATGCTGCAGTTCAGGGAGTCCGCCTCCATCGAAAAGCGCGTGGCGTTGTTGACGATCGCCGGGTGACAACGCAATTTCCGGCCGGTCTCGGCGGAGCCGGTGAACGTCACCACGTCCTGCCCGGTGACGTGATCGAGCAAATCGCCGACACCGCCACAGATGAGCTGCACCGCGCCGGCCGGGAGCAGTTCCGACTCGATCATGCGGCGGAACATCAGTTCCGTCAGATAGGCAGTCTGACTCGCCGGCTTGATGATGGCGGGCATGCCGGCGAGAAGATTCGCCGCCAGTTTTTCCAGCATTCCCCAGCAGGGAAAATTGAACGCGTTGATGTGAACCGCGACGCCCTCGAGCGGCACCCAAACGTGTTGCCCGATGAAGCTACCCCCGCGGGACAGCGGTTCCATGTCGCCATCGATGACGGCGTGCCCGTTCGGCAGTTCGCGGCGTCCCTTGCCACTGTAGGCGAACAGCGTGCCGATGCCGCCATCGATATCGACCATCGAGTCCGTCCGCGTGGCGCCGGTTTCGGTGGATAACGCGTAGAACTCGTCCTTGTGCTGACTCAGATGCTTGGCCAACTCCTTGAGCATGATGGCCCGCTGATGGAAGGTTCGAGCCCGTAGATTCGGGCCACCGGTATCCCTGGCATACGCCAGCATCCCGGCGTAATCCAGGCCGCCCCGGGCGATCTCCGCAACCGATTCGCCCGTGACCGCACTCCGCAGCGTCGTGCTCTCGCCCCCGCCGAACTGCCACTGCCCCTGTACGTAACTGTGTAGCTTCATTCTCAGGTCTCTTGATCGAAATCCAGAACCACGCGATCGCTGACCGGATAACTCTGGCAGGCCAGCACGAATCCGCGCTCTATCTCGTAATCCTCCAGGGCGAAGACGGCATTCATGTCCACCTCGCCTGCAACCACCTTGCAGCGACAGCTGGAACAGACGCCCGCCTTGCAGGAGTAAGGCAGCTCTACCGACTGCCCGAGTGCGGCGTCGATCAGATTCTGACGGCCTCGTTCAACGGCGAGCACTCGCGTGCGGCCGTCGAGAATCACCTCGACCCGGCTCTCGCCCTCGACCGGGCGCTCGCTGACCGCCTCGCTGCGCGCCTGCCGGCGAGCGGCGTCCTGCGCGCTGGTGGCGAACAGCTCCATCTTGATGTCCGCCTTGGGCACACCATGGGCCTGCAGGCCTTCGCTGACATCGTTCATCATGTCGAGGGGGCCGCAGACAAAGGCGACGTCGATATCCGCCGGATCGAGCCAGAGCCCCATCAGCGCATCGACGCGCTCCCGGTCGATGCGGCCATTGAACAGGTCGATTTCCAGCTGCTCGCGACTGAGAATGAAGACCAGCCGGAAGCGCTCGATGTAGCGATCCTTGAGGTCTTCCAGTTCTTCCTTGAACAGCACGGAACTGGCCGACCGGTTGCCGTAGAAGAGCGTGAAGCGACTCCCGGGCTCGGTCATCAACGTCGTCTTGATGATGGAAAGAATCGGCGTAATGCCGCTGCCGGCAACGAAGGCAACGTAGTGCTTCGCGTTGGGCGCCGCGAGATCGACACGGAACCGGCCGGATGGCGGCATCACGTCCAGCCCCATCCCCGGCGCCAACTCGTCATTCGCCCAGTTGGAGAACAGGCCGTCCTGCACCCGCTTGATCGCAACTCGCAGCGTTTGGTCCTGGACGGCTGAGCATATCGAGTAGCTCCGACGGATTTCCTCGCCATCGAACGCCCGGCGGAGGGTCAGATGCTGTCCCTGCAGGTACTGGAATTCGTCCTGCAGGGAAGCCGGCACATCGAATGTCACGACTACCGCATCACGTGTCTGGCGCTCGACCGAGCCAACCTGCAGGCGTCGGAACTGGTGCATCAGTGTTCCTTGAAGTAGTCGAACGGTTCCAGGCACGCCTGACACCGATAGAGCGCCTTGCAGGGCGTCGAGCCGAACTGACTGACAGGCTCGGTGGCCGTGGCACCACAATGCGGACAGGCAATGGCCCGGTGGCGCCGGTTCATGATCCGGCTGATATCGACAACCTGCGCCGCGCTACAGGCCGGCGGTGCAATGCCGTAATCCCGGAGCCTTTCGCGGCCGCGCTCGCTCAGCCAGTCGGTGGTCCAGGCCGGCGACAGGCGCGTTTCCAGACGAAAGTTCTCGACGCCGAGATCGCGGATTGCATCGCCGATGCTGTCCTCGATTACCCGGATCGCCGGGCATCCCGAGTAGGTCGGCGTGATCACCACGGTCAGTTCGTCATCATCCCAGGCAACGGCTCGAACAATCCCCAGATCCACGACCGAGATCACCGGAATCTCGGGATCGGTAACCGCGTCGAGTCGGGACCAGATGTCTGCCTCCGTGGGCCGCTGCTGCCTGGTTGTCGCCATGACCGTCACCACTCGGCGTTCGGATGCGCCCGGCGCAGCCCCTGCATCTCGGCAAGCAGGTAGCTCAGGTGTTCGCTGTGGTGACCGGCCCTGACGCCTGCCCGGGACGGCGGCTTGTCGGGTACCGTCAGGGTCGCTTCCGCCATGACTTCGCCAACGTGGCGGGACCAGGGTTCCCGCAGGGTCGACAGTGCTGGCGCGATATCGGCATCCACCAGCGCTGTGTCACCCGGCGCGGCCTCGAACAATTCGCCGACATGCGCCCACTGGCGCTCGAGTGCGGCCTGCATCCTCTCGTGGCTTTCCGGCGTGCCGTCGCCGAGCCGAACCACCCAGTCGCAACTGCGCTCGACGTGATAGCGCACTTCCTTGATCGACTTGGCAGCGATGCCGGCAACCGTTTCATCCGACGATTCGATCAACTGCGCCAGCAGCAGGTAATGCCAGACATCGAAGTAGAACTGCCGGGCCATGGTGTCGCCGAAATGCCCATTGGGCTGCTCGACCAGTACCAGATTGCGAAACTCGTGGGCGTCGCGGAAATAGGCAAGGCTGTCCGGGTCTCGCCCCCTGCCTTCCAGTTCTCCGGCGTGGGCCAGCCAGTTCTGCGCCTGCCCGATCAGGTCCAGTGCCACGTTGGTGATAGCGATATCCTCCTCCAGCGACGGACCGTGACCGCACAGCGCAGAAAGGCGTTGCCCCAGGATCAGGCAGCTGTCACCGACACGGAGGACGAAATCGAGGGTTGCGTCGCGGACCGTCATCGCCATGCTCAGATGTTCTTGACCTCATCCGGCATCGGATAGAAGGTCGGATGCCGGTACACCTTGGAGCGTGCGGGATCGTAGAGGACGTCCTTGTCGCCAGGGCTCGACGCGGCGATATCGGCCGCGCGCACCGCCCAGATGCTCACGCCTTCGTTGCGACGCGTGTACACATCGCGCGCATTCTGGATCGCCATCTCGGCGTCCACGGCATGCAGGCTGCCAACGTGCTTGTGCGCCAGACCGTGCTGGCTGCGCACGAAGATTTCCCAGAGCGGCCACTCCTTCATCGTGTGTTCCTCACGCCGCAGTGGCCGATCGGGGCGCTCGGTCAAACGCCGTGGATACTGACGCCTGGCGCGCCTGCCGCTTCTCCGCATAGGCCACCGCGGCGTCACGCACCCACTCGCCGCCATTGTGTGCCGACCGCCGGGCCTCGAGTCGCTCGCGATTGCAGGGGCCGTTGCCTTTCAGCACCGTCCAGAATTCATCCCAGTCCGGTTCACCGTAGTCGTAGTGCCCTCGGTCGGGATTCCACTTCAGATCCGGATCGGGAATCTCCAGACTCAGGTAGCCGGCCTGCTCGGCGGCTTCATCAATGAACTTCTGACGCAGTTCATCGTTGGAGAACAGCTTGATGCGCCACTGCATGGACTGCGCGCTGTTTACCGATTCCTCGTCCCGGGGGCCATGCATCATCACCGACGGCCACCACCATCGATTCAGCGCATCCTGGGCCATCGCCTTCTGCGCCTCGGTGCCCCGGCTCAGCACCATCATGATGTCGAAGCCCTGGCGCTGGTGGAAACTTTCCTCCTTGCACACGCGAACCATGGCCCGCGCATAGGGACCATAGGAACAACGGCAGATCGGCACCTGGTTGATGATCGCCGCCCCGTCGACCAGCCAGCCGATAGCGCCAATATCGGCCCAGGTCAGGGTGGGATAGTTGAAGATGCTGGAGTATTTGGCCTTGCCGGACAGCAGATCGGCAATCATGTCTTCCCGCGACGCCCCGAGGGTCTCCGCCGCGCTGTAGAGATAGAGCCCGTGCCCGGCCTCGTCCTGCACCTTGGCCAGCAAGATCAGCTTGCGGCGCAGCGACGGCGCCCGGGTGATCCAGTTGCCCTCCGGCAGCTGACCGATGATCTCGGAGTGCGCGTGCTGGGAAATCTGGCGAATCAGCGTCTTGCGATACCCCTCCGGCATCCAGTCCTTCGGCTCGATGCGGATGTCCTGATCGACCCGGTCCTGGAAGGTCCGCTCATCAGCGGACAACTCGTCACGAGCCCGGAGCCGGTTCACACCGGTATCAACGTTCTGCGCATACATGTGGCATACCTCCGGAGCGGTTCCGCGTTGCATCCGGGAGATGACGTTCCGGACGCGTGCTGCAACATCGACATTATGATACCGTTTTTACGTTGTCAATCTTATTTTCGTGTCATTTTTAATACGTTGTTCTCGCTCGCTTTTCCCGCGTGCTAATCGTAAAGTCTGCCGGGACGCCCGACGCCTGTCCGACAACCCGCATTCGCCATGAACCAGTCGCTACAACGGCATATCGACGAACTCGTGCACCATGCCAGGCCGCGCGCGAAATCCCTGATCGTGTCGCTGCTGGGGGATGTGATCGAGCCCCGCGGCGGTTCGTTCTGGGTGGGGACGCTCATCGACCTGATGGCGCCGTTCAACATCAACGAACGCTCCGTCAGAACGAGCCTGCAACGGCTGGGGCAGGACGGTTGGCTGGATGCCCAGCGGCATGGCCGCCGCAGCCGGTACCATCTGACCCGGGCGGGTCGGGCACGGATTCTTCAGGCTCGACGTCGGTTCTATGAACCCCCGCTCGACCAGTGGCATGGACAATGGTTGGTCGCCTTCGCGCCACCCGGCTCCCTGCAGGCCTGGCAACGATCACGGCTGCGGCAACTCCTCGACTGGGAGGGCTACAGCATGATCGCATCGGGGTTGTTCGTTCACCCGCTGGGTTCGAGGCAGACGATGGCGGAAATTCTCTCGGAACTGGGGCTCGAGCAGCAGGTCTTCGTGTTCGTGTCCGAGTCGCTCGACTCCCCGACGCTTCGCACGCTCCGGGACGGCATCAGCGATTTCTGGGATCTGGAGGACGCGGAAACCCGCTACCTGGATTTTGAGCACCGGTTCGCGAACTGGCTGCCCATCCTTGAAACCGATCCCGGCGACGTTGAACCGGCGCAGTATTTCCAGACCCGGTTACTGGCGATCCACCTGTTCCGGCGGGCGTCACTCCATGCGCCGCGCCTGCCTTCGTCACTGTTCCCGGCCGACTGGGCCGGACTGAGAGCCTACGAGACCTGCCGTTTTCTCTATCAGCATGTCTGGGCAGGCGCCGATGCGTACATCGAAGCTGTAAGGGCGGAATCCGGGGAACCCGTGGCCGAACTGGATCAGGCGTTTTTCGAACGATTCGGAGGGTTAAACGACCGGGGCCGCGTGGGCTCGCGGATCAGAGCCAGGGAATAACGGGCGGAAATCCGTTCGAGCGGGGATCCGGTCATCCCAACTGCTGTCAGCGAATCGCCTCGAAGGCACGAAGCACGTCACTGCGGGTAATGCGGCCAACCAGGCGATTTTCGTCCATCACGGGGAGTGACTTGATCGAGGTGTTACGGAAGATGCGGGCCACCTGGAGGATGGAGGCGTCGGATTCCACCGTCATGGCTTCCGGGGTCATCAACTCCCCGACCTTGCCGCCCCAGTCCTCGTGGTAACTGGCATCCATGGCCACTTGCAGGCAGTCCTTTTCCGACAGATAACCAACGATGTTGCCCAGCTTGTCCAGGACCGGTGCGCCGGTGATCTGGTTTTCCAGCAGCAGGTGAATGGCGCGCAGCACATCCATGTCGGGACTGAACGTCACCAGCGGCGCCGACATGTAGTCACGCACCGTTACCGAGTGCAGCATCAGCGAGGTGCTCCGCGCTCGCCGGCCTCGCAGCTGCTCTGGCAGGGGCAGTCGCCTTTAGTATTCAGACCACCGCAGCTGCCCTTGATCTCGCGGCCGGACACCATGACGCCGACGGCCATGGCCGAGACCGCCAGCATCATCACCGTGAATACCACCAGAAATGTCGTCATTGCTTGACCTCCGTCAGGCGATCGAATGCCTTGGTCGTGACTGAAGTATACGCACCCTCCTCACCCCGGATAAACAGCGCCGCTAGCTCGCGTTCCCGGGCGAATGCCAGCCCCGCCTCGGGGCCCATCACCAGCAGCGCGGTCGCCAGGCCGTCAGCCATCTCCGTGCTGTCGTGCAGCACCGTCACCGAACGCAGATCGTGGGTGACCGGCCGTCCGGTGGTCGGATCGATGGTGTGCGAGAAACGCTGGCCGTCCAGCTCGAAGAAATCCCGATAATCACCGGAGGTCGAGATGCCCTGCCCGTCCAGCGGCACCACCCGGGAGATGTCCCGCCGGCCGGCCACCGGGGCTTCCACCCCCACCTGCCAGGCGCGTCCGTCCGGATTGCGCCCCTGCCCGTACAGCTCGCCACCCAGTTCCACCAGGAATCGGTCCAGGCCGCGGTCGGCCAGCAGATCGCGCAACGCATCCACGCTGTAGCCCTGGGCGATGCCGGAAAGCTCGAGCTGCAGATCGGCAGCCGACTTGCGCAGGCCTGGGGGCGTCGGCCGAACGTCGACACGCCCGGACCCGGTACGGGCCAGCACCTGTTCGATCACGGCCGCATCCGGTACCGATGCCGGCGTCTCGGCGCCCGGCCCGAAACCCCATAGCGCCAGAACCGGTTTGAGGGTCACATCGAAACGCCCGTCAGTGCTATCACCCAGCGCCAGCGATCGCTGGACGAGCCCGGCCAGCATGGACGAGACCTCGACCCATTCATCGGAGGTGGCCCGATTGAATCGGCTGATGTCGGCGTCCTGCCGCCAAGTCGACAGTGCCGCATCGATCTCGTCCAGGGTCTGCCGGATCGCCTGATCGATTTCATTGCGGGAAACGGCCGCCGGCGGGTCAACCACGGTCACGGTGTAGGTGGTGCCCTGGGCCGGGCCGGTTAGACGCCAGACCGTCGGTCCCGGCTCGGCGCAGCCGGCGGCCAATAGCCCGGCAACGGCCAGACAGAACACCTGCCTGGCCAGGCGCATGTGCATGATCAGCCGCCGAAGTCGTCGAGCAGGATATTCTCGGGCTCGACGCCCAGATCCTCCAGCAGATTCACCACCGAGGCGTTCATCATCGGCGGACCGCACAGATAGTACTCGCAGTCCTCCGGCGCCGGATGGTCCTTGAGATAGCGCTCGTAGAGCACGTCGTGGATGAAACCGGTATCCCCGGTCCAGTTGTCTTCTTCCTTGGCGTCGGACAAAGCCACGTGCCATTCGAAGTTGTCGTTCTCCTCGGCCAGCTGGTCGAAGTCCTCGACGTAGAACATCTCCCGCCGGGAACGGGCGCCGTACCAGAAGGTCATCTTGCGGTCGGTCTTGATACGGCGCAGCTGGTCGAAGATATGCGAGCGCATCGGCGCCATCCCCGCGCCGCCGCCCACGAACACCATTTCGGCGTCAGTGTCCTTGGCGAAGAATTCCCCGAACGGGCCGGCGATGGTGACCTCGTCACCCTCCTTGAGATTGAAGATGTAGCTGCTCATCAACCCCGGCGGCACGTCCGGGTTGCCCGGCGGCGGCGTGGCAACACGCACGTTCAGCATGATGATGCCGCGTTCTTCCGGGTAGTTGGCCATCGAATAGGCGCGGGTGACGGTTTCACGGTTCACCGCCTTGTACCGCCAGAGGTCGTGCTTGTCCCAGTCCTCGTGGAATTCCGGCTGGATGTCGAAATCCTTGAAATCGATCTGATAGGGCGGCGCCTGGATCTGGATGTAGCCGCCGGCGCGGAAGTCCACATGCTCACCTTCCGGCAGTTCCAGCACCAGCTCCTTGATGAAGGTCGCCACGTTCTGGTTGGAACGCACTCGACAGGTCCACTGCTTGACGCCGAAGACCTCCTCCGGAACCTGGATTTTCATGTCCTGCTTGACCGTGACCTGGCAGGACAGGCGATCGCCCTCGCGGGCCTCGCGCTTGCTGATGTGCTCTTCCTCGGTGGGCAGGATCGAGCCGCCGCCGTCGTGGATCTTCACCCGGCACTGGGCGCAGGTGCCGCCACCGCCGCAGGCCGACGAGACATACAGCTTGGAATCGGCCAGTGCGCCCAGCAGCTTGCTGCCGACCGGCGCCTGGATGGTCTTTTCGCCATTGATCTCGATGTCCACGTTGCCGCTGGCCACCAACCGCGAGCGGGCGCCGAGAATCACCATCACCAGCATCACCACCACGCCGGTGAAAACGCCGACCCCGAGAGCAATCTGTGCTAGTTCACTCATAGAAACAATCCGTTGACCGCAAAGGGCGCAAAGGACGCAAAGCCCGGAACACGATTGGCAGGAGATTCACTGCCTTTTTCGTGCTCTTTGCGTCCTTTGCGGTTCAAGAGTCCTAGAGCTGGATGCCGGAAAACGCCATGAAGCCCAGCGACATCAGACCCACCGTGATGAACGTGATGCCCAGCCCCTGCAGCCCGTCGGGCACATCCGAGTACTTGAGCTTTTCACGCACGCCGGCCAGCGCGGCAATCGCCAGCGCCCAGCCGATGCCGCTGCCCAGGCCATAGGTCACCGACTCCGCGAAGTTGTAATCGCGCTCGACCATGAACAGGGAGCCACCGAGAATGGCGCAGTTCACCGTGATAAGCGGCAGGAAAATGCCCAGCGCGCCGTACAGCGCCGGCATGAAGCGGTCCAGAAACATCTCGAGAATCTGCACCATCGCCGCAATCACGCCGATGTAGCTGATCAGCCCGAGAAAGGACAGGTCCACGTTGGGCAGCCCCGCCCAGGCCAGCGCCCCTTCCCGAAGCAGGAACTGATAGATCAGGTTGTTGACCGGAACCGTGAGCCCCTGCACCACGATGACGGCCACACCCAAGCCGATGGCGGTGGAAATCTTCTTGGACAGTGCCAGGAAGGTGCACATGCCCAGGAAGAACGCCAGCGCGAGGTTCTCGACGAATACGGCCTTCGCCAGCAGACTGAGATAGGTTTCCATGGCCGGTTATCCCTAAACGACTTCGGTGCGATGCACCTGGTGGATCTGGTAATCGGCATGCTCCACCTGGTCGGTCTTCCAGCTGCGCAGCGCCCAGATGAAGAATCCGATGATGAAGAACGCGCTGGGCGGCAGCAGCATCAGACCGAGCGGCTCGTACCAGCCACCCTGGCTGACCAGCGGCAGAATCTGGTAGCCCAGCAGCGAACCGGAGCCGAACAGCTCGCGAATGCTGCCGACCACGATCAGAATCAGGCTGTAGCCCAGCCCGTTGCCGATGCCGTCGAGAAACGACATGCCCGGTGGCTCCTTCATGGCGAAGGCTTCGGCACGGCCCATGACGATGCAGTTGGTGATGATCAGGCCCACGAACACCGACAGCTGCTTGGCCAGATCGTAGGCGAAGGCCTTCATTACCTGATCGACCACGATCACCAGCGACGCGATGATGGTCATCTGCACGATGATGCGGATCGACGAGGGAATCTGATTGCGGATCATGCTGATCGCGGCGTTGGAACAGGCCAGCACCGAAGTCAGCGCCAGGCACATCAGCAGTGACGTGGCCAACTGGGTAGTAACCGCCAGCGCCGAGCAGATACCCAGGATCTGCAGCGCAATCGGATTGTTGTTGAACAACGGGTCGGTGACGACCTTGACTGCCTGATTGGACATTGTTGCCTAACCCTTACCGATCTGACCGTCGGTGATGTTGCGAAGAAACGGCTTGAAACCGCGCGGCCCGAACCAGTACTCAATGGTGCCGCTGACCCCGCGGCTGGTGAGCGTGGCACCGGAAAGGCCATCCACCTTGTGTTCGGCGTCGGGGGTATCGCTGCCGACATTGCCCTTGATCACGCGCAGCTGAACTTCGCCGTTCTCGTCGTAGATTTTCTTGCCTTCCCAGACTTGCTGCCACTTGGGGTTGGTGATCTCCGCACCCAGCCCCGGCGTTTCGCCCTGTTCGAAATAATTGATGCCCTTGACCGTCTCGCCGTCCGGCGCGAGCGCAATGAAGCCGTACATCTGCGACCACAGCCCGTAGCCGTGTATCGGCAGAACCAGCGTCTCGATCTCGCCCTGATCGTCGCGCACCAGATACACCTCGGCGTGATTCGCGCGACGCTTGATGCCGGCCGGATCGTCACTCGGCGGGATCTTGGTACTGGTGGACGGATCCTTGGCGGCCTCGCGCTGATCGAAATTGGTGGCCTCCAGATCGGGGACGTACTCGCCGGTTTCCAGATTCACCACGCGTGCCTCAATGCGTTCCTCGAATACCGCGTTGACGTCCACGCCGGGGCCGCCGAGCTCGGCCACCGCCAGAATGTTCTGGCGCCGATCGGCCTTGGCGTTCTGGGTCTGCAGCGGCTTGAGGTAGACCGCGGCCGCCGATACCAGCACCGAACACACCAGGCACACGCCCACCGCCACCGTCACCACGTACGCCACGCCGTTGCGGTTCATGTTGAACAGGCCTGCCATGTCAGCTTGCCTCCGCGGGTTGCTGTTGCGAGGCCGTCGATTCCGTCTGCGGGCTCTCCCCATTGGCGGCCGCCAGACGCGCCTGCCGTCGCTTGATGTTCGCCTGGGTCACGAAATAATCGATCAACGGCGCGAAGATGTTGGCGAACAGGATCGCGAGCATGATGCCTTCCGGATAGGCCGGATTCACCACGCGGATCAGCGCCGTCATGAAGCCGATGAGCACACCGTAGTAGAAACGGCCCTTGTTGGTCATCGCGGCGCTGACCGGATCGGTGGCCATGTACACCGCGCCGAATGCGAAGCCACCCAGCACCAGATGCCAGTACCAGGGCACCGAGAACATCGGGTTGGTGTCGCTGCCGATCAGGCCGAATAGCCAGGTGCTGGCCACCAACCCCACGACGCAGCCCGCCATGATTCGCCAGGAGGCCACGCGCGTGTACAGCAGGAACGCTGCACCGAGCAGGATCGCCAGCGTCGAGGTCGAGCCGAGCGAGCCCTGGATATCGCCCAGGAAGGCATCCCACCAGGTCATCTGGTTGACGATGCCGGCCATGCCCTCGGTCGCGCCGATGCCCAGCGCGGTGGCGCCGGTATAGCCGTCCACCGCGGTCCAAACCGCATCCCCCGACATGTAGGCCGGGAAGGTGAAGAACAGGAACGCGCGCCCGGTCAGCGCCGGATTCAGGAAATTCTTGCCGGTGCCGCCGAAGACCTCCTTGCCGACCACCACACCAAAGCTGATGCCCATGGCCACCTGCCACAGCGGAATGTCCGGCGGCAGGGTCAGGGTGAACAGGATGGAAGTGGCGAAGAAGCCCTCGTTGATCTCGTGGTTGCGTACCGCCGCGAACAGCACTTCCCACAGGCCGCCGACGATGAAGGTGACCATGTAGGCGGGCAGGAAGTACCACAGCCCGTGCACGAAGTTGTCCCAGAAGCTGGTCGGATCGTAGCTGACGCCGAACAGGTGCAACGGGATCTGGCGCCAGCCCTCGACGTCGTCCAGGCCCATGGCCGCCATCGCCTGATTGGCCTGGAAGCCGGTATTCCAGCAGGCCATGAACATGCAGGGAACCGTGGCCAGCCAGACGTAGATCATCACCCGCTTGAGGTCGATGCCGTCACGCACGTGAGGCGCGCCGCGGGTGGTATCCGAGGGTGAATAGAAGAAAGTATCCACCATCTCGTAGAGGGCGTAATACTTCTCCAGCTTCCCGCCCTTGGCGAACAAGGGATGGAGCCGATCCAGATAGTTACGTAGGGCGGACATGGTTATCTCGGTTTCAGCGTCTCAACAGGTCCTGGCATCCTCAACCGTCTCGCTCGATCTGTTCGAGGCTGGCGCGCAGATGGGGACCGAAGTCGTACTTGGCCACGTCCACGAACGACGCCAGCGCCAGATCCTCCTCGTCGAGCTCCATACAACCCAGTGCCTGGGCGGTATCGGTATCGCGCACCAGCAGCGACCGCAGCAGCTGCGTCGGCAGAATATCCAGCGGCATCACTTCCTCGTAGTTGCCGATCGGCACCATCGCCCGTGGGCTGCCGTTCTGCGACGTATTGAAGCGGTAGCTCACCGGCTTGAGGATGCTGGAGATGAATACGTTGATCTTGGAGAATCTGTTGCGGCCGGGCATCACCCAGCCCATGAATTCGCGTTCACGTCCCTCCGGCAGCACCGAAATCTGGGTGTGGTAGCGGCCCAGATAGCTGGCCCAGCCGGCGGCCCGCCGCCCGGACAGAACCGAGCCGGAAATCGCCCGGGCATCATCGCCGGTGATCTCGCCGTCCAGCAGATCGTCGGTGCTCGCGCCCATGCGCGTGCGTAGCAACCGCGGCCGGCGTACGTTCGGTCCACCCAGCGCCACCACCCGTGACGGGTCGAGCCGCCCTTCCGCGAACAGCGCGCCCAGGGCCATCACGTCCTGGTAGCCGATGTGCCAGACACAATTTCCCATGCCCACCGGTTCCAGCATGTGGATGTGGGTACCCACCAGTCCGGCCGGATGACAGCCATCGAATCCGGCGGTTACCAGCCTGGATGAGTCGGTGGTCGGCAATTCCGCATCCGGCGCCTGGCAGAGATAGAGCTTGCCGTCGGTAAGCGTCTCCAGCACCCGCAGACCTGCCCGGAAACGGTCCGGCTGCTCGGCGATCACCTGCTCGGGCGAGGCCGCCAGCGGGTTGGTATCGATCGCGGTCACGAAGATCGACCGCGGGGCGCTGCCGGGTGCCGGCACCTTGCTCAGCGGACGGGTGCGCAACGCGGTCCAGAGGCCACTGCGAATCAGGCGATCCTGTACCGCCTCGCGCCCCATCGACGCCACGTCGGCCACCGGTTCGAAGGTTTCGTGCGGCTTGCCATCCAGTTCGGCGTCGATGCGGATGACCACCGACTGGAGCATCCGGCGAGCACCGCGATTGATGGCCGTGATCTCGCCGCCGGCCGGGGCGGTGTAGATAACGCCGGGGGTCTTCTTGTCCTCGAACAGGGGCTGCCCGAACGCGACCCGGTCGCCTTCGGACACGAACATGGTCGGCTTCATGCCGACGTAGTCGCGCCCGATCAGGGCCACGGTGCGGATCTCGGCGCCATTCTCGACTACCGGCGCCGGGGCCCCGTCGATGGGCAGGTCCAGCCCTTTCTTGATCGTAAATCGATGTGCAGTGGCCATCGTTCGCAGTTCCAGAATGTAACGGCGTCCCCGGTCAGCGGTGCTGCGGCGACGACGAGGCGCGACCCCGATGAGGTCGGCGATTCGAGTTGCCCGGCGTGACCCTACTCGGGGACGCTGTCGAGCGACGGAGCCGAAGGCTGCTCGTCCGGCGTCGACTCGTCGTCGAGCAGTTCCGAGCCCGGCGCCTCGAGCTGGTCGACCACGCTCTGCTCGGGCGCCGAGCCGCCGCCACCGACCAGATAGGCCAACGACAGGCTCACCGCGAAGAACACGGTGGCAAGTGCCCCGGTCGCCCGGCTCAGGAAGTTGGCCGAGCCGCGGGACCCGAATACGGTGCCGGACGCGCCGCTACCGAAGGCGGCGCCGGCATCGGCACCCTTGCCGTGCTGAACCAGGATAAGACCGACCAGGCTGATGGCAACCAGCACCTGGACGATGACCAAGATGGTGTAGAGCATGCTTTTAAGTTTCGCCGTCAGTTCGCCCGACAGAGCGCGAGGAAGGAGTCGGCCTCCAGCGATGCACCGCCAACCAGGCCGCCGTCGACATCCTCACAGGCCAGCAAATCGGCAGCGTTGTCGGGCTTGACGCTGCCACCGTAGACGATCCGCAAACCGGCAGCGATTGTAGCATCTTCCGCCGCGATCTGGGCGCGCAGAAATGCGTGAACCGCCTGTGCCTGGGCCGGCGTCGCGGTATGGCCGGTACCGATTGCCCATACCGGCTCGTAGGCCACCACGGCATCGGCGAACGCCGCCACGCCGTGATCGCCCAGGACGGTGCCGAGCTGCCGGCGCAGGACATTCTCGGTCTGATCGGCTTCGCGTTCGGCCAAGGTTTCCCCGACACAGAGCACGGGCACCAGGCCGGCATCGCGGGCCAGCGCGAATTTTTCCGAGACCACGTCATCGTCCTCGCCGTAGAGGGCGCGGCGCTCGGAGTGACCGACTATCGCATGGGTGGCCCCGCAGTCGGCCAGCATCCCGGCGCTGACCTCACCGGTATAGGCGCCCGGCCCGCCCTTGTCGCAGACGTTCTGCCCGCCGACCTGCACACCGGTGCCCGCCAGGCGGGACACCAGGTCGGCCACATGAACGAACGGGGGGCAGATCAGCGCATCGATGCCATCCGGCAGCGGCTGCGCCGCCAGGGCATCGGCAAAGGACGCGGTGTGCGCGCGGCTGCCGTGCATTTTCCAGTTGCCGGCAATCAGGGGTTTTCGAGCCATGGGCGGCGCCCTTTCGTTGACACAACGGGCGCTGATGCTAGCACAGCCGATTCAACCGACTGATGGTCGAAATCAGGCTTCGGCCAGCGTTCTCACGGTCGCGGCAATACGCTCGGCGCCGGCCGCCACGTCCCCGGCATCCAGCCCCTCGACCATCACGCGGATCAGCGGCTCGGTGCCCGACGCCCGCAACAGTACCCGGCCCCGGCCGGCCAGCTGCGTTTCCACCTCGGTGACCGCTGCCGCCAGGCTTTCATGCTCGAGTATGGTCGCTGCCTGGCCCTTAAGGACCCGCACGTTGACCAACTTCTGCGGACACCGGTCCACCTCGGCGGCCAGCTCGTGCAGGGTGCAGCCCTGCCGCATCATCGCCGCCAGCACCTGCAGCGCCGACACGATGCCGTCGCCGGTCGTGGTGCGGTCCAGGCACAGGATGTGTCCAGAGGACTCGCCACCCAGCAGGCCGCCCCGCGCCACCAGCCGTTCGTGCACATAGCGGTCGCCCACCCGGGCCCGTTCGAACGGGATGCCGGCTTTCTCGCAGGCCAGTGCCAGCGCCAGGTTGCTCATCTGGGTGCCCACCACCGGCCCCTCCAGGGCGCCGCAGGCCTGACGGTCGCGGGCGATCACGTACAGCGCCTGATCGCCGTCCACGATCTCGCCGCGGTGGTCCACGAACAGGCAGCGATCACCGTCGCCGTCCAGGGCGATGCCCAGATCCGCCCCGCGTGCCGTGACCTCGGCCACCAGCGCATCCAGATGGGTCGACCCCACGTCCCGGTTGATGTTGAGCCCGTCCGGCTCGGCGCCGATCACGTGCACCTCGGCGCCGAGTTCACCGAATACGTGCGGCGCGACGTGGTAGGCGGCGCCGTGGGCGCAGTCCACCACCAGTCGCATCCCGGCCAGCGATGCCTGCTGCACACGGAACGTGGATTTGCAGAATTCGACGTAACGGCCGGCCGCGCTTTCGATGCGTCTGGCCCGCCCCAGCGCGGCCGGCGCCACGCAGGCGAGCGGCTGGTCCAGCCGCGCCTCGATCGCCGTTTCCACCGCGTCCGGCAGCTTGTCGCCACGACCGGAGAAGAACTTCACGCCGTTGTCGTCGAACGGATTGTGCGAGGCACTGATCACCACCCCGGCATCGGCGTGGAACGTGCGCGTGAGGTAGGCGATGGCCGGGGTGGGCATGGGCCCGACCAGCAGCACATCGACCCCGGCCGCGGCAAACCCGGCCTCGAGCGCGGATTCGAACATGTAACCGGACAACCGGGTGTCCTTGCCGATCACCACCGAGGCTCGCTTGGCCGAGCCATTGCCGCCGTTAGGCGCCAGTTCGCGCCCGGCCGCCCAGCCGAGCTTGAGGGCGAAGTCCGGGGTCATGGGCCATTCGCCCACGCGCCCGCGCACCCCATCGGTACCGAAATAGCGTCGCGTCATGCCGGCAGCGCCCAGGCCAACTCCACCGCCTGGCGGGTGGCTTCGACATCATGCGTACGGATCACGCGGGCGCCGCCGAGCACCGCAATGGCTGCCGCCGCCACGCTGGCGGGCATGCGCTTTTCGGGCGGCATATCACCGAGCAGCTTGCTGAACATGGACTTGCGGGATAGCCCGGCCAGCAGTGGCACGCCAAGCGACCCGAAACGCTCCAGACGCCGCAACAGCGCCAGGTTGTGCGTCAGAGTCTTGCCGAAGCCGAAACCGGGGTCCACCAGCAACCGGTTGCGCGGGATGCCGGCCGCCTCGCAGGCGGCCAGTCGCCGGGCCAGAAACGTTCGTACGTCGTCCACCACGTCATCATAGCGCGGCGATGCCTGCATGGTCCGCGGTTCACCCTGCATGTGCATCAGGCAGACCGCCGCGCCGCTCGCCGCCGCGGCTTCCAGCGCCCCCGGTTCCTGCAACGCACGGATGTCGTTGATCAGCCCGGCGCCGGCCGCGCAGGCGGCCCGCATGACGGACGGCTTGATCGTGTCGATGGAAATGACCGCATCGATCCGGCCGTGCAGTGCCTCGATCACCGGCAGCACCCGATCCAGTTCCTCGGTTTCGGCCACGGGTTCGGCCCCCGGGCGACTGGACTCCCCGCCGATATCGATGATCGCCGCTCCGGCCGCCACCAGGGCGTGGGCCCGGTCCACCGCTGCCGGGGCATCGACGAACCGGCCGCCATCAGAGAAGGAGTCGGGCGTGATGTTCAGCACGCCCATCAGCACCGGCCGGTCGAGCGAAAGAAAACGACCGCGGCAATCGAGTTCAGACACGGGAAAGCGAACCGCGCCCGGCGCCCGCGGCATTATCCGCGGACGCCGGTACCTGTGCGGCCCTAGCGCCGGTAATGGGCCGGACTGGGGGTGCCCGTATCGCCCCCGGACGGCCGAGGCTCAGCGCCGGTGTCGGCAGTCGGCGTGCCGCCACCGGAACCCGGCGTGTCTGAGTCGTCCCAGTTCTGCGGCGGGCCCGGCTCACGGCCCTGCATCACCTCGTCGATCTGCTTGCGATCGATGGTCTCGTACTTCATCAGGGCATCGGCCATCAGATGCAGCTTGTCCATGTTGTCCTCGAGGATCTTTTTGGATCGCTCGTAACAACCGTCGACAATCGACCGGATCTCCTCGTCGATGGCATGGGCCGTCTCGTCCGAGATGTGCTTGTGCTGGGTCACCGACTTGCCCAGGAACACCTCGTCGTCGTCCGACCCGTAGGCCAGCGGCCCCATGCGCTCGGACAGGCCCCACTTGGTAACCATGTTGCGGGCGATGTCGGTGACCCGCTCGATGTCGTTGGAGGCCCCGGTGGTCACGGCATCCTTGCCGAAGATGATCTCCTCGGCCAGACGTCCGCCGAACAGCGAACAGATCTGGCTGTTCAGCCGCTCCTTGGAGTAGCTGTAGCGATCTTCCTCGGGCAGGAACATGGTCACGCCCAGCGCACGGCCGCGCGGCACGATGGTCACCTTGTGCACCGGGTCGTGCGAGGGCACGGACAGGCCGATGATGGCGTGGCCGGACTCGTGGTACGCGGTGAGACGCTTCTCGTCCTCGGTCATCACCATGGAGCGGCGCTCGGCGCCCATCATGATCTTGTCCTTGGCGCGCTCGAAATCGTCCTGATCCACCAGCCGCTTGTTGGTGCGGGCGGCGAACAGCGCGGCCTCGTTGACCAGATTGGCCAGATCGGCGCCGGAGAACCCGGGCGTGCCGCGGGCAATGACGCTGGGATTGACCTTGTCGTGCACCGGCACGGTCTTCATGTGCACTTTCAGGATCTGCTCACGGCCGCGCACGTCCGGCAATGGCACCACCACCTGGCGATCGAAGCGCCCTGGACGCAGCAGCGCCGGATCCAGCACGTCGGGCCGGTTGGTGGCCGCGATCACGATCACGCCCTCGGTGCCCTCGAAGCCGTCCATCTCCACCAGCAGCTGGTTGAGTGTCTGCTCGCGCTCGTCATGACCGCCGCCCAGACCGGCACCGCGATGGCGGCCGACCGCGTCGATCTCGTCGATGAAGATGATGCAGGGCGCATGCTTCTTGCCCTGTTCGAACATGTCGCGAACGCGCGAGGCGCCCACGCCGACGAACATTTCCACGAAGTCGGAACCCGAGATCGAGAAGAACGGCACCCCGGCTTCGCCGGCGATGGCGCGGGCCAGCAGCGTCTTGCCGGTGCCCGGCGGACCCACCATCAGCACGCCGCGCGGAATCTTGCCGCCCACGCGCTGGAACTTGCCCGGGTCGGACAGGAACTCGACCAGCTCCTGGACCTCGCCCTTGGCTTCCTCGACGCCGGCCACGTCGTCGAAGGTGATCTTGACCTGATCGGCGCTCATCATCCGCGCCTTGGACCGGCCGAACGACATCGCGCCGCGCCCACCGCCGCCGCCCTGCATCTGCCGCATGAAGTAGATCCATACGCCGATCAGCAGCAGGAACGGGAACCAGGAGATCAGAATCTGGCGCAGCAGGGAGCCCTGCTCGGGGGGCTCGCCGGTAACCTCGACGCCGTTATCCAGCAACGTGCCGATCATGGCCTTGTTGTCCGATTCCGGACTGAAGGTCACGAACTCACTGCCGCCGCTGGTGGAGCCTTCCACGCGGCTACCCTGGATGTGCACTTCCCGGACACTGCCCGACTGGACCTGCTCGAGGAACTGCGAATAGGCGATCTCGCGGCCACTGGAGCTATCCGGCGCGAAGCTGGAGAACACGCTCATCAGCACGAGGGCGATGACTACCCAGAGCAGGAGGTTCTTGGCTAATTCGTTCAAGTCGTCAATCCCCGGTTCGTCGTGCGAAACCGCTTGAAATGGCTGGCAGTCGTTCAACCGCCCGAGTATAAAACATACGCCCGGATCACGCGGGCCGATGCCGGATTCCGAGATCAGTCGCGCCAGTCGCGGCCAACCAGATACATCTCGCGGCTGGCGTCGCGCGAGGCCTCCGGCTTGCGCACCGCAACCGACCGGAAACGCCCCCGCATGTCCCGCAGGAGCTCATCGAAACCTTCGCCCTGGAATACCTTGACCACCAGATGGCCGCCGGGTTTCAGGGATTCATCACAAAACGCCAGCGACAGCTCGGCCAGATGCATGACCTTCATCTGGTCAGCCACCGCCACTCCGGTCAAGTTGGGGGCCATATCCGACAACACAAGGTCGACCGCCGCCCCGGCCAGATGCTCGCGCAGCCTCGCCAGGCCGGCGTCCTGGGTAAAATCAAGCTGCAGGAACTCGACCCCGTCGATCGGATCCATCGGCAGGCGGTCAAGGGCGATGATGCGGCCGCGCCGGGCGAGCTGGCGCGCGCAGTACTGACTCCAGCCGCCGGGGGTGGCGCCCAGGTCCACCACCACGATGCCCGGCCGCAGCAATCGGTCGCGTTCGTCGATCTGCGCCAGCTTGAACGCCGCGCGGGAGCGATAGTTGTCGGCCTGGGCCGCGCGGACCCAGGGGTCGCGACGATGGGAGTCCAGCCAGCGGCGGGTATCGTTTTTCCGCGACATGCGTTCAGAACAGGCGGTGGCGGTTTACAATGGGCAAAACGTTCACAGAGCTTGCATGTCTCCCGAACTCGACGCCGAAACCCGCCGCGATCTCAAGCGGCAGGCCCATCATCTGAATGTCATCGTCACCGCCGGCGCCGCCGGCCTGACCGCGGCGGTGATGGCCGAAATCGACCAGGCCCTGACCGACCACGAACTGGTGAAGCTGCGGCTGGCGGCCGACGACCGTGCCGGACGCCGGCAGATGGTCGAGCGCATCTGCGACGAACTCGGTGCCAGTTGTGTGCAGCGCATCGGCCATACCGCCACGGTATATCGGCCGCGGCCCGCCGATACCTGATACGGGTCCGAACGCGACCATGAGGGTTGCCCGTGGCCTATTCGTAGCGCACCGCCAGCACTTCCAGCGTGCGCTGGCCGCCGGGTACCGCCACATCCACCACATCGCCCTCGACCCGGCCGATCAGGCCACGGGCAATCGGCGATGCGAAGGACAGCAAGCCTGACTTGATGTCAGCCTCGTCCTCGCCGACGATCTGGTAGGTAAATTCATCGCCCGTGTTCTCGTCTGCCACCTCCACGGTGGCGCCGAACACGATCTTGCCGCCGGCCTGGGCGCCGACCTTGACCACGTCCACGACCTGGGCATTGCCGAGCTTGCCTTCGACTTCGGCGATACGCCCCTCGATGAAGCCCTGCTCTTCCTTGGCGGCGTGATACTCGGCGTTCTCCTTCAAATCACCGTGGGCACGCGCCTCCTCGATCGCGGCGATGATGCGGGGGCGCTCCACGCTCTTGAGGCGCTTGAGTTCTTCGCGCAGCGCGTCAGCGCCACGCTGCGTGAGGGGCGTCTTGTCCATAATCGGGTACCTCCAAAAACACGGCCGCTCCCATCCGGGAACGGCCGTGTCATGAACACTGCGTCGCGGTTCGACTGATTAGGGGCTATCCAGCCGAAATGCTAGCAACCTCGCCGGGTCACGTCGAGGTAGCGATATCGATGCCTTCGGCGGCCACCTCGGCGAGATGGCGAATCTGCTCATCGGTGATCACGTAGGGCGGCATGAAATAGACCACGTTGCCCAGTGGCCTCAGCAACGATTCCCGCGTCAGCGCATGCCGGTAGACTCGGAGGCCGCGCCGCTCCTGCCAAGGATACGGGGTGCGCGCCGCCTTGTCGGCCACCATCTCCACCGCCGCGATCATGCCATGCTGACGCACATCACCCACCTGCGGGTGATCCGCCAGCGGTGCGATGGCATCGGCCAGTACCCCGGCCTTGTGCCGGTTGGCGGCGATCACGTCGTCCGATTCGAAGATGTCCAGCGTCGCCAGGGCCGCGGCACAGGCCAGCGGGTTGCCGGTGTAGGAGTGCGAGTGCAGAAAGGCGGTGAGGTTTTCGTAGTCGTCGTAGAACGCGTCGTAGACATCATCCGTGGTCAGCACCACCGACAGCGGCAGATAACCCGCCGTCAACCCCTTGGACAGGCACAGGAAATCCGGCGTGATGCCGTCGGGCCCGGCCTGTTCGCAGGCGAACAGGGTGCCGGTGCGGCCGAACCCCACCGCAATTTCGTCGGCGATCAGATGCACGTTGTGCCGGTCGCAGGCCTCGCGCAATAACTCGAGATACACCGGGTGAAACATCCGCATGCCGCCGGCGCACTGGACCAGAGGCTCCAGAATCACCGCGCAGGTTTCGTCGGCATGCTCGGCCAGCGCCGCTTCCATGTGCGCGAACATGGCGCGGGTGTGCTGCTCCCAGCTCTCGCCGGGCTCGCGATGGAAACAGTCCGGACCGGGCACCGTGATCGGCTCGAGCAGCAGCGGCCGGTAGGTCTTCTTGTAGAGGTCGACGTCCCCGACCGCCAGTGCCCCCAGGGTTTCCCCGTGGTAGCTGTTGGAGATGTTGATGAAGCGGGTCTTTTTTCCGTGCCCGCGGTTGAGCCAGTAGTGGAAGCTCATCTTCAGCGCCACTTCGACCGCGGCCGAGCCGTTGTCGGCATAGAAGCAGCGGGTCAGGCCGGGCGGCGTGGCAGCCACCAGCCGTTCGGCCAGTTCCACTTCCGGTTCGTGGGAGAAGCCCGCCAGGATCACGTGCTCCAGCGTATCGAGCTGGGTCTTGATGCGATCGTTGATGCGGGGATTGGCGTGGCCGAAGATGTTCACCCACCAGGAGGACACCGCGTCGATGTAGCGATTGCCCTCGAAGTCCTCCAGCCAGACCCCCTCGCCCCGCCGGATCGGGATCAGCGGCAGGGTTTCGTGGTCCTTCATCTGGGTGCAGGGGTGCCAGACCACGGCCAGGTCACGGCGAATCAGGGATTCGTTGCTCATCGTCAGATTACGGCTTGGCAGAGAAATGAACGGCGCGGCCGGCAACGGCCGAGGTCATGTGCCCAGAACCACGCCGGCGAAGACCACGCCCCCCAGTACATTATGGTTGAGAAAGGCGCGAAAACAGGCCTCGCGCTCGCGGTGGCGAATCAGCCACTGATGGTAGACGGCCAGCCCGGCTGCCGCCGTCAGCATGACGTAGTAGACCGGCGCCAGCGCGAAGACCAGGCCCACCGCCACCAGCAGGGCAAAGAACACTCCCTGGAACAGACCGATGTACAACCGGTCGTGGTGGCCCCACAACACGGCGGTGGATTTCACACCGATGCGAAGATCGTCATCACGATCGACCATCGCGTAGATGGTGTCGTAGACCAGTGCCCACACCAGCACCGCCGCGAACAACAGCCAGGCACCGCCGGGCACCGCGCCCGTCTGCGCCGCGAATGCCATCGGCACCGCCCAGGCGAAGGCCGCGCCCAGCGCCGCCTGCGGCCAGTGGGTATAGCGCTTGGTGAAGGGATAGGCCGCCGCCAGCCCCAAGCCGCCGAACGACAGCGCGATGGTCAGCGGACTCAGCAGCAGCACCAGGCCGAATGCCGCCAGCGCCAGTGCAGCGAACAGCGCCAGCGCCCCGGCCTCGGACACCTCGCCGGTGGCCAGCGGCCGTTCGCGGGTGCGTTTGACGTGGCCGTCGATGCCGCGATCGGCGTAATCGTTGATCACGCAGCCGGCCGAGCGCATCAGGATGCAGCCGAACACGAACACCATCAGCACGCGGATATCCGGCAATCCGTCCGCTGCCAGCCACAGCGCCCACAGCATCGGCCAACCCACAAGGAAGATGCCGATCGGCCGGTTCAGCCGGGTCAGCCGCCAGTAGGCGGTCACCCGCGGCGGCAAAGCAGAATCCGCCTGCATGGTCACTCTGTCCCGTCAGCCTGCTCGATCGCCTGCACCAGCGTATCCAGCAGCTTGCGGCCCCGCTCGCCGGCCAGTTCCACGTACTCGTCCCGCACCGGCAGTGAGCGTTCGCGGAAGGCCGCCCGCTGGCTGTCGTCGAGTTCGATGATCTCGATATCGCTGCTGTCCTCGATCATCGCCAGGCGCTTGTCGTTGAGTTCGCGCTGCTTGTCGAAGATGAAACCAGCCAGCTCGCCCCGGATCTCGTCGAGCATGGCGCGACGTTCCGCCGACAGCCCGTCGATGAAGCCGGGCGCCGAGGCCACGGTGGCGATGAACTGCGCGTGCCGGGCCCGGGTCATGGCGTCCTGGACCTCGTGAAAGCTCATCTCCTGAATGGCGAACACCGGATTGACCTGGGCATCGATCATGTCCATCTGCAGGGCGCCGTAAACCTCACCGTAAGGCATCGGTGACGGCTTGGCCCCATAGGCCTTGTACGAGGACAGCAGCAACGGCGACACCATGGTCCGGATCTTGACCCCATCGAAATCCGCCGGATTGCGCAGCGGCTTGCCCGCGGTCCACACCATCCAGCCCTCGGGCACGATCGAGTACAGCGTCAGCCCGCGCTCGCGATAGGCCTCGTCGAGCAGCTCGTTGAAGCGCTGGTTGCCGGTAAGCACCTCATGGTTGACGCGGTTGTCGTCGGACAGAATGAAATGCAGCGTGAGTAACTGTACCTCCGGCACCACCGAGCCCAGATGCCCCGGGGACGCGAATGTGAACTGCAACGCTCCCTGCCGCACCTGCTGGGTGAGGTCGGCGGAGGTGCCGAGGCTGCCGTAGGGGTGAATCCGGACCGTGACCTCGCCATCGGTACGCGCCTCCACCATCGACTTGAATTCGCGGGCATAGGCCCACTGCACGCTGCCCTCGACTTCCTCGAGCGCGAAGCGCCAGACTTCGCCAGCGTCACCGCCATCGCCGCAGCCGGCCAGGCCTGCCAGCAACAGCAGCGTCACGCATCGAAACCGCATAGCCAGGCTCCCGGTGATCATTGAATGGATGGCCCTGCCACAGCACTGCCGGACCGACGAAAACGTTAGCACGAGCTGCCGGGGCACGGCAGCGCCGCACCCTGCGCCGGCCGGTTTCGGCAACGTCGATTACCTTAGGCCGGACCCGGGAAACCATGCTAGTTTCTGCGCTCCGTCAATCCCGGAGTGCGCGATGTCCGCACCCTCACAGTCCGGCGGCGAGCCGATCACCGACCGCCGCCAGCTGATCGAATACTTCGAGGCCGCCTGCAAGCCGCGGGATAACTGGCGCCTGGGCACCGAGCACGAAAAATTCGTGTTCCGACTGGCGGATCACGCCGCAGTGCCCTACGAGGGCGAACAGGGCATCGGCGCGTTCCTGGCCGGTCTGCAACGCTTCGGCTGGTCGCCCATCGAGGAGGACGGCCACACCGTGGCGCTGGCCTCCAACGGCTGCCACATCACGCTGGAACCCGGCGGCCAACTGGAACTGGCGGGGGAACCGCTATTCACCATCCACGAAGCCTGCAACGAGGTGCACGAGCATCTGCGGCAGGTCAAGGCGGTGGCCGCCGAACTGGGGCTCGGCATGCTGGGCCTGGGTTTCGTGCCCACCGGCCGGCGCGAGGACATGCCCTGGATGCCCAAGTCCCGCTACCGGATCATGCGCGAGTACATGCCCAAGCGCGGCAATCTCGGCCTGGACATGATGCTGCGCACCGCCACCGTCCAGGTGAATCTGGACTACGGCGACGAAGCGCACATGGTGAAGAAGCTGCGGGTGGGATTGGCGCTGCAGCCCATCGCCACCGCCCTGTTTGCCAACTCGCCGTTCACCGAGGGCCGGCCCAACGGCTATCTGTCCTACCGCAGCCAGATATGGACCGATACCGATCCCGACCGCAGCGGCATGCTGCCCTGGGTGTTCGCCGACGGCATGGGCTTCGAGCGCTATGCCGACTACGCCCTCGATGTGCCCATGTACTTCGTCGTTCGCGACGGCCGCTATATCGACGCCTCGGGTCAGTCATTCCGTGATTTCCTCGCCGGCAAGCTGCCGGCGCTGCCCGGCGAGATTCCCACCATCGGCGACTGGGACGACCACCTGACCACCATCTTCCCCGAGGTGCGGGTGAAGAAGTTCATGGAAATGCGCGGCGCCGACGGCGGCCCCTGGCGCCGGCTGTGCGCCCTGCCCGCGCTGTGGGCCGGGCTGTGCTACGACGACGCCGCGCTGGAAGCGGCCTGGTCGCTGGTGCGGGACTGGACCAACGAGGAACGTCAGCGCCTGCGGGATGAAGTGCCGCGTACCGCCCTGAAGACCCCGTTTCGCAACACCACGCTCCAGAGCCTGGCCAAGGACGTGGTGGCCATCGCCACCGACGGGCTGCGGGCCCGCGGCTACCTCGACGCCAACGGGGATGACGAAACCGGCTATCTCGACCAGATCGCGGAAATCGCCGAAACCGGGCGCACGCCGGCGGAGGAACTGCTGGAACGCTACCACGGCCGCTGGCATCAGTCGGTGGCGCCGGTTTACACCGATTTCGCCTATTAGCGGCCCACCCGCTCGTCCGATTCAGTCAACCACATGCCGACCGTAGTCGGGCGGCAGCAACTGGATCTCAAGCCGCCGGTTTTCCGCCCGGCCCTCGGCTGTGTCGTTGTCGGCGACCGGCTCGTAATGACTGCGGCCGACCACGTGAATGCGCGCCGGGTCGATGCCGGCCTCGTCGATCAGGAAACGGGCCGCACTCGCCGCCCGAGCCGATGACAACTCCCAGTTGCTGGGAAACCGCCAGCGCAGCCATTTGCTAATGCCCAGATCGTCGCTGTGGCCGACGATCCGGATGATGCGTTCCGGGTAGTTCTCGAAGATGTAGGCGATCCGGCCCAGGGTCTCGGCGCCGCTGTCCTTGAGCCGCGCGGCACCGGAACTGAACAGCAGGTCCGCGCCCAGGCGCACCACCGTGAGCCGTTCCTGCAGCCGGTCGATGGTGACATCCCGGCGTTCCAGTTCCGCCTTGAGTTCCCGACGCTGGCGATCGAAACGAACCTTCTCGGCTTCGCGCTCCTCCCGCAGGGTCTCGATACGCTGTTCCAGCGAGGTGACCGACTGGTTCGCCGAATCCAGTTCGCTTTCCAGCGAGGCGGCCCGTTCACGGACCTGTGCCACCTCGTCCTCCTTGGTGCGGATCGCCTCGTCGGTTGCCGCCACCTCGTCGCGCAACTTCGACCGGGCCTGCTCGGCGGTTGTCAGCTCCGCTGCCAGGGCCTCGCGTTCCTCGGCCAGCGCGGCGCGCTCCGCCTCGGTGATTTCGAGTTCCGACGACTGGTTGTCGATGCGCTCGTTGACCGCCGCCAGCCGCTCGGACAGCGAGGTCCGCGCCTCGCGGTTGCTTTCCAGCTGGTCGGCCAGTTCGGCGCGTTCGGCCACGATGGTGTCCAGCTCCATGCGCAGCTGTTCGCGCACGTCCAGCACGTCGCTGAGTTCGCTCTGGAATTCGTCACGCTGCTCGCTGACGGTGTCGAGTTCATCAGCGAGCTCGCGGCTGCGGGCTGCCAGCGCCTCGTACTCCTGCTCCAGCCGGGTATTGAGATCTCGCTGAACCTCGAGCTCCCGTTCGCGTTCGCTGGCCACGGACGTCACCTCGTTCAGCCGCTCGTCGCGGTTGTCCAGCCGGGAACGCAGACGTTCCTGACGCCACTCGGCGGCCTCGAGTTCCTCGTCCACCGTGCGAAGCGTCCGGGTGCGCTCTTTCAGGGTCGCCTCGCGTTCGGCCAACTCCTGCTCGACGCGATCGATGGTCGCCTGCCGCTCCTGCAGCGCCTGTTCGCGCGCGGTCAGCGATGCCTCGAGTTCGGCCTGCCGGGCCTGGGCCTGCGACCGGGTGTCCTGGAGTGATTCGCGCTCGAAATGGAAGAACGTCCAGCCGGCCACCGCCATGGCCGCCATCACCCCGGTCAGCCCCCACGGAATCAGTCCCCGCATACCTCGCCTCCGCACGTCGTCACCGCATTCGCGATTGTGGTCGGATGGTTGCCCCGGCCCCGTTGTTACCGAAATAAGACAGCCGGGTCCAGTAATCCAGCGAACCGATCGTCATGCCGGGCCGCGAGACGATGATGCAGGTGCCGGTCCCCTAGAGACCGCGCAAACCGGAAACGCATGATGAAACGATCACTCCCCCTAATACTGGCCCTGACCCTGCTTGGCGCCACCGCCAGCGCGGCGGTACACGCCGCACCCGCGGCCGGCACCGACCGGTATTCGCCCGCCCCGGCCTTCACCCACACCGCACCCCGCGACTGGCTCAACAGCGACCCGCTGACCTGGGCGGACCTGCGGGGCCGGGTGGTGCTGCTGGATTTCTGGACCTTCATGTGCTGGAACTGCTACCGCTCCTTTCCCTGGCTGACCGCGCTGGAGAAAGCGCTTTCCGATCGGCCGTTCACGGTAATCGGGGTGCACACCCCCGAGTTCGAGGCGGAAAAGGACCGGGCACGCATCCGGGAGCGGGCCGATCACTTCGGGCTGCACCACCCGATCATGATCGACAACGATCACTCCTACTGGCAGGCCATGAACAACCGCTACTGGCCCGCGTACTATCTGATCGACAAACAGGGGCGGTTACAGGCGCTCTATATCGGCGAAACCCACGCCGGTTCCGCCCAGGCCCGCAAGATCCGGCATCGCATCGAGCGGCTGCTTGACGAGCCCGCGCCCGAGTAACCTACTGCGACAGGTTGTGGGCGCAGTATTCCTCGGCGTCCTTGTAGCCGTCGTAGTCGCCGTGTTTCGAACGCGGCGCCCGGCCATCGCCGAAGCGCGGGGTGTGGTCGTCGGTATCCGCGGTATCCAACTGGTCAGCGTTGGCGCGCGGTGGCGGTATCTCTTCCACCGCGAACAATGGCGTGGCCGCGGTCGCCGCAACCGTGAGGCCGGCCAGCGTGAGACGGCCGAGCAGGCGGGAACTGGAACGAGTCATGGTGTGGCTCCGGAAATCGTGTAACGACCCGGAGTTGACCGACCGCGAGGCGCTCCGCTTGCGCGGCGAATCCGGTGCTAGCGAAACAGCGGACGAATGGCGCGCACGCCGGGCACTTCCCGGGCAACGGCCGCGAAGCGGCTGCGCACCATGGCCACGCTACCCACCAGCTCCACCTGTTCGAAGGGCAGCAGCACTTCGACGTCGACCGCATCGTTGAGATAGTGCAGCGTCACCCGCTCGATGTGGCCAGCGATCGGCAGGTCAGCCCAGGCCGCGCGCAGCCCCGTCATCAATTCGGTGCGCAGGGGCAGATCGAACGCGGCCGGGGCATCCTCGTGGCCATCGGGCTCGATATGGATGCAGATGTCGGCGATCTCGTCGACATGGGAAACCAGCCGATCGCTGATCTCCTCACTGATGCGGTGGGCCTCGCTCAGGCTGATGTACGGGTCCACCATCACGCCCACATCGGCATAGGCGGCGTGGCCACCCATCGTTCGGGTGCGCAGGCGGCGCATCCGCCGTACGCCGGGGACGTCACCGATGTGATCCCGCACCACCGACAGCCGATCCGGGGCCAGGCCGGTATCCACCAGTTCGCGCAGGCTCTGCCAGCCGTAGCGCCAGCCGAACGCCGCCAGCATGGTGGCAATCAGCACCGCTCCGACCGCATCCAGCAACGGCATCCCGGCCATGCTGCCGGCCACCGCTACCACCGCGACCACCGACGACGCCGCGTCCGACCGGTGATGCCAGGCATTAGCCTCCAGCAGCAGCGAACGTGTCCGGCGGGCCTGATGACGCGTGTACCAGAACAGGGCTTCCTTGAGGATCAGCGAGGCAATGGCCGCGGCCAGCGCCGGCCAGCCCGGCACCACGGGTGTGGCGCCACCCAGCAACACCACACCCGCGTTCCAGGCAATGAATCCGGCGGTGACGATCAGCAGCATGCCCACGAACGCCGTGGCCACCGTTTCGATGCGGGCGTGACCGTAGGGGTGGTCATGGTCGGCCGACTTGGCGCCGACCCGAATGGCCGCCAGCACCACCGCGTCGCTGACCAGATCGGACAGCGAGTGAACGCCGTCGGCAATCAGCGCCTCCGAGCGGCCGAAGTAACCCGCTACCAGCTTGAGCAGCCCCAGCGGCAGGTTGACCGCCGCGCCTACCAGCGTGGCCCGCTGCTTGCGGCGCACTTCCAGACGCAAACCGCCACGCGCCGGGCGGCGTTCGCCCTCGGCCAGGGACTCACTCATGTCCGGAGGTTAAAAAAGACCATGACGGTACCGATTATACCGTCAGCCCGGGCTGGCCGTGTGAGCAGCTGTCCGATTCGGCGTTCGCGTGCTAGCCGGGGTCGTCGACGGTACTGATGACCGCGTCCCGCGCTTCCGCCGACGGGACCGCCTGCGGCCCGGCCGCTGGCGCGGGTGCCGCACCAGCCGGCGTCGGCTGATCCGGCCCCGCCACCTGGATGGGTCGGGTCGACGACGGCCGACGCGAGTTAACCGCCAGGGTGGTGAGTCCGGCGACGTCCTGTTCGCCCACCAGCGCGTATTGCTCGCCGGCCGACTGCCAGGTGACGACGTTCAGCCCCTCGCCCCGGAGCACGCGGTAGGCGGCCGCGTCGACATTGTCACGCGGTGCCACATACAGCCCGACCCGCTGACCCGAGGCGTTGCGGAAGCGATACTCGGTGACACTGGCGGCACCCAGCATCCGGGCTCCCGCGAACTCGAAACCGATGGGTTCGAAATCCGGCCGCGGGCCGGCATCTGCCGACACCGAGGGCGACTCCCGGAACGAATCCAGCGCTACCTGCGTGAGCGCCGGCTGCCCGGACTCCGACAGCGACCAGAAGACCACCGTCGCGGTCAGCAACAGCAATGCGGCCGCGGCCAGCCCGGACCTCGGCAAGCGGCGTTTGTCACCAACCGGGCCGGCCGGCTGCATCCGGGCCGGCACCGGCGCCTCGAGGGCGTCGGCGAACGACCGGGCGATCAGCCGGTCCTGGTCGATATAGGCATTGACCTGCGCCTGCGCCGAGGGATCCCGGCGCAGATAGGCCGCAACCTCTGCTGCCCGCCGCTGCGGCAGATGGCCGTCGGCAAAGGCGCTGAGCTCCTCGTCGCTGATGTTGTCCCTGGTACGCATCACTTGACCCTCCGCAGTGCGCGAGGTGCCTCGCGCTGATCCTGCATGTCGCGCAGCGCTTCCCGGCCCCGCGCCAGGCGCGACCGCAGCGTGCCCACGCGGATGCCCAGAATCCTGGCCGCATCCCGATAACTGGGCTGTTCCAGCGCCATCAGCAGCAGGGCATCGCGCTGCGGTGCCGGCAGCCGATCCACCAGCGCCAGAACCTGGCGGCAACGCACGTCCATCTCACCGGTTGGCCAGACCTGCTGGTCACGGGCCGGGTCCGGGTGCGTGCTTTCGCGACGCGCGGTCGCGGTCTGGCGGCTGTTGAGATAGAGCCGGTACAACAGCTTGAACAGCCAGGACCGCAGGCGACCGATCGGCTGCCAGAGATGGCCCTTGCGCATGGCCCGCTCCAGGCAATCCTGGACCAGGTCGTCCGCGGCCGATGGATCCCCGCACAGGCCGCGCGCATAGCGGCGCAGGTGCGGGATCTCGGTCGCCAGTCGTTGCTCGAATGTCACGGCCCTGCATTTCCTGTGGCGAACACTGTGCGTAACAACAGTCATGGGGCCGGTTGGGTTCCATTTAAATCACCGGGAACCGATCCGGCATCCGTCCTGTTGTTCTCGTGACCACGCCTCGTGGCGGGTCGCAATTTTCAACTGGAGAGTTAATCCATGACTTCCAACAATCGCATGATCCGCAATATGGCACTGGCCACCGCCCTCGGCCTGGGTGTGAGCGGTATCGCCGTGGCACAGCAGGAGCCGGCGCAGCAGCAGGCGCCCCAGGCCAAGGACTTCGAAAAGGCTGAACTCGAGTCCTTCGTGGAGGCCCAGTCCGAAGTGAGCACCATCAGCCAGGATTACCAGAAGAAGATGCAGAACGCGGACGACCCTGAAGCCCAGGCCAGCATGCGCCAGGAGGCCAATCAGGAGATGGTCCAGGCCGTGAATGATGCCGGCCTCGACCCGTCCACCTACAACGCGATTGCCCAGGCGGCGCAGAGCGATCCGCAGCTGGCGCAGAAGATCGAGGGTATGCGCTAAACGCGCCACCTGGATGCCGGTGCGCGGCGCCTGCCGCAGCCGGCATTCACCGACTTACCTGTCTGTCCCTCGCTCGCCCGCGGTCGCCTATTGGTCGCGGGCTCTTTTTTGCGCGTTTGTAACGCCGGCCAACCCGCCCGTCATCAAGGCGGCTCCGCCTCAGTTGCGGCCGATCTCGTCGCGACCGTAGAACTTCACCCCTTTCTGGATGCGCTCGCGCCCCGATGCCAGCCGGTGGCGGTTGGTGTCGCGCAGGGAGTACACGCAGCCGCAGTATTCCTGCTGATAGAACGCCTCGCGCTTGGCGATCTCGATCATGCGCTGCGACCCACCCTTCTTGCGCCAGTTGAAGGTCCAGTAGTCCACCTGGCCGTAGCGCGAGGCTGCCCGTACGCCTGACTGGTTGATCTGCTGCATGTTCTTCCAGCGTGAAATACCCAGGGTGCTGGAGATCAGCGGAAAGCCGTGCTCGTGGGCATACAGGGCGGTGCGTTCGAAGCGCATGTCGAAGCAGACGGTACAGCGCCGGCCCCGTTCCGGTTCCTGCTCCAGGCCCTGGATGCGGTCGAACCAGTTGTCGGTGTCGTAGTCACCATCCACGAAGGGCACGTCGAGGGCCTCGCAGAAGCGGATGTTCTCGTCCTTGCGCTGCTCGTACTCGCTGCGGGGATGGATGTTCGGGTTGTAGAAATACACGGTGAAATCGATGCCCGACGCCTTCACCGCCTCCATCACTTCGCCGGCGCAGGGGGCACAGCAGGAATGTAGCAACAGCTGGCGGGCGTCATCCGGCGTGTCCAGGGCGGGACGCTGATAATCCTTTTCGTTATAGGGGTTCATGCACGTTGTTCGAGCCGCGAATTGGCGACAATGATGCCAGTAGGCCGGCACGCGGAAAAGCGCTGGCACCCCGTCAGGCAACCGGCTAAGGTGCCCGGGCTGAATAAATTGCGAAGGAGACAGCGACATGGCGGACAACGAAGGCAGCATCCTCATGGGCATGATCTGGATGGCAGTGATTTCGCTCCTGCTGTTCTGGCTGCCCCTGCTCGGCCCGCTGCTGGCGGGCATCGTCGGCGGCCGCACGGCCGGTGGTGTCGGCGCCGGGCTACTGGCCGCGGTGCTTCCGGCGCTGGCGCTGTCCGGCCTGCTGTTCCTGATGGGCACGGCGCTGACCGGCCTGCCGGTCATCGGGCTGATCGCCGGGGCCGGGGTGTTCGTGCTGATCGCGGTCCAGATGGTGCCGTTGCTGATCGGTGCCTTCATCGGCGGGCTGCTGACATGAACGACAACACCGGCCGCATCGATCCGCTGATCGACGAGATCCTGGATGCCTGGCGGCCGGCTCTGGGGGACGCCTTTACGGCCTACCGCAACCATGCGCAGCGGGTGCTGGCCCTGACCCTCCGGCTGGATGAGTTCGACGACGACCAGCGCCGCAGCCTGGCGGTTGCGGCCGCCTTCCATGACCTGGGCATCTGGAGCGACGGCACGCTGGATTACCTGGAGCCGTCCGTCGACCGGGCCCGGGCGTGGCTGGCGGATCATGACGACAGCCAGCGCGGCGATGCCGTGGCCGCGGTGATCCGCAATCACCACCGGGTGCGCGGCTGCCGCGACAAACACGCCACCCTGACCGAGCCGTTCCGGCGGGCGGACCTGATCGACGTCAGCCTCGGCCTGATCCGTTTCGGCATTCCCCGTCGCGACTACCGGGCACTGGTTGCCGAACTGCCCTATCACCGCTTCCATCGCCGGTTGATCCGCCTGTTCGGGGCTCACATCGTGCGCCATCCGCTGCAGCCGGCCCCGATGTTCAAATGGTAAGGACACCACCATGACCCGATACGCCTTCGTCACCGGCGGCAGCGGCTTCATCGGCCGCAATCTGATCCGTGCCCTGATCGATGCGGGCTGTTCCGTGCGCGCCCTGGCGCGCTCGGATACCGCCGCGGACGCGGTCACGGCGGCAGGGGCCGAACCCGTGCGCGGCGATCTGCACGACCGGGCCGCGATGACACGTGGCATGACCGGCTGCGACTGGGTGTTCCATGCCGCCGCCAAGGTGGAGGAATGGGGCGATCCCGCCCACTACGAGTACATCAATGTGGACGGCACGAAGGCGGTTCTGGCCGCGGCGGCGGAGGCCGGCGTCAGGCGGCTGATTCATGTTTCCACCGAGGCCGTGCTCGCCGACGGCAGTCATCTGCACAACGCCGATGAAACCTGGCCGCGGCCGGACAACCCCCTGCCCCGCTATCCGCGCACCAAGGCCCGGGCCGAGGCGGCGGTGGAAGCTGCCAATGCAGACCACGGGCTGGAAACCGTGATCGTGCGGCCCACCTCGGTGTGGGGCGCCGGAGATACCTCGGTGCTGCCCAAGATCGCGGCCGCGGTGGCCAGCGGGCGCTTCATGTGGATTGGCGGCGGCGACTATCCGCGCGCCACCACCCACGTGCGCAATCTCTGCGAAGTCCTGCTGCTGGCCGCGGAAAAAGGCCGCCCGGGCGGCTGCTACTTCGCCACCGACGGCGAGCCGGCCCGCTATCGCGATTTTCTCACCGCGGAACTGGCGACCCTGGGCGTCGCACCGCCCGCCCGTTCCATCCCGCGGCCGGTGGCGAAAGCGGCAGCCAATGCCTGCGACACCATCTGGAACACGCTGGGCCTGGCCAGTCCCCCGCCGGTCAGCCGGCTGCTGGTGACGCTTTTCGGCTCGCCGGTGACCATCGATGACTCGCTGGCCCGCCGCGAACTCGGCTACGTCGGCCGGGTCACCCGGGAAGCCGGTCTGGCGGAAATGGCGAATCAGTCCACGGGCGGGGCGTAAACCGCCAGCAACCCCGGATGCACGCGAAAGCTGGCCGGCGTCTTGCCGCCCGGTTCGCCGTCCACCGCGATGGTCTTCGGTTGCCGCGTGCGCACTTCGATGCGGGTGGCGGCCAGGGTTTCGATCTGGTCGTGGCCGCGGGTGCGCCCGACCCGCAGGGCCGGAATCATCGCCAGCAGGGATCCGTCCCGGTGGGCGGGAATGGCGTAGAGATCGAGCCGGCCATCATCGATGGCGGCGTCCTCGGCGATCGGAATGCCGCCGCCATAGAATCGTCCGTTACCCACGGATACCTGAATGGCTTTCAGCCGTCGCCAGGGGCCGTCGTCGCCGCGGATTTCCACCCTGAAGCGCCGTCGGGTGCGAAACGCGGTCCAGGCGGCATAGGGATAGGCCAGCGGTCCCATCAGTTTCTTGGTGTCACCGTCGGAGCGGCGCGCAACCTCCACCGCGAACCCGATATGGGCCACGTTGACGAAGTAGCGGCCGTTGCACTCACCCAGGTCGATGCGGCGGACGTGATCCGCGGCAATCACGTCGCAGGCGGCGGCCGGGTCAAGCGGTACGCCCAGCGAGCGGGCGAAGTCGTTGGCGGTGCCCAGCGGCAGCACGCCCATGGGCAGCTCGCTGGCCGCAATGCCGGGCAGCGCGGCGTTGATGGTGCCGTCGCCGCCGCCGACAATCACCCGGTCGACGCGGCCCTGATGCTCACGGATCACGGCGGCAATATGATCCGGCCCGTCCGGCGTAACCCGGGTCACTCCCAGCCCCGCCTGCTGCAGACGCGTGATTAAAGTCTCGGCATCTTGCGAGCCGCTGCGGCTGTGGGGGTTGATCAGGAGAAGCGCCTGTCGCTGGGTCACGCGGGTTCCTTGTCGGCGCGGGCACGGCCGCAGGTAAAGCGGCGCACAGTCAACCCCACCCAGCATCCGGCGTCAATCCGGGCGCCGGATTTGCGCAAACCGGTCCCCGGCCGGTTAGGCTTGTGCGGTAACCCATCACGACGAGCCCGATGACAACATCCGCGCGGGGATTCGCCCCGCTCCGCCTGCTCGACCGTGCCGTGGAGCGCCTGGAACAGGGCATTCTGGTGGGCGGCATCCTGGCGATGGCCCTGCTCAACATCGCCAACGTGATCAGCCGCAACCTGCTGGGCGGCAGCATGTCGTTCGCCGAGGAAGCCAATCAGGGGCTGATCGTGCTGGTGACCTTCATGGGACTGGGCTACGGCGTGCGCCGGGCCCGCCACATCCGCATGTCGGCGTTTTATGACCAGCTCGGCGGACGGGCGCGCAAGACCCTGATGGTAGTGATCGCGGCGGGAACCGCAGTCCTGCTGCTGATGCTTGCCTGGTTCGCCGTCGCCCACGTGCAGCAGCTTTATCAATCCGGCACGGTCACCCCGGCCCTGCGGGTGCCACTGTTCCTGATCCAGCTATCGGTGCCGATCGGCTTGTTGCTGGGCGCCGTGCAGTATCTGCTAACGGTCTGGCGCAACCTGACCACCGAAGGCACCTGGCTGTCGTTCACCGAGCCGGATGTCTATCACGAGGCGGAACCGGAGTCCGCGTCATGCTGATTCTGGTGGTCACGGTGATGCTGGTGCTGCTGGCGCTGGGTTTTCCGATGATGGTGCCGCTGGCCGGGGCGGCGCTGGCGCTGCTGTTCGGGTTCTTTTCCGGTATTCAGCCGGCGCTGCTGGTGCAGCAGATGGTGGGCGGCGTGCAGCCGGTGGTGCTCACCGCGGTGCCGATGTTCATTCTCGCCGCCGACATCATGACCAAGGGCCATACCGCCAATCGCCTGCTGGATCTGGTGGATACCTTCGTTCGCCACCTGCGCGGGGGGTTGCCGATCACCACCGCCGCCAGCTGCACCCTGTTCGGCGCGGTCTCCGGGTCGACTCAGGCCACCGTGGTCGCCATGGGCGCACCGCTGCGGCCGCGGCTGCTCAAGGCCGGCTATCGCGACAGCTTCGTGATGGCGCTGATCATCAACAGCTCGGACATTGCCCTGCTGATTCCGCCCTCGATCGGCATGATCATCTACGGGGTGGTGGCCGGGGTGTCGGTGGGCGAGTTGTTCATCGCCGGCATCGGACCGGGCCTGCTGGTGCTGGCATTGTTCTCGCTCTACTGCTGGTTGGCCGCTCGCCGACAGAACATTCCCCGCGAACCCCGGGCCGGCTGGGGCGACCGGCTGCGGGCGCTGCGCTGGGCCAGTCTGCCGCTGGGGTTTCCGGTGATCGTGGTCGGCGGCATCTATTCCGGATACTTTTCCCCCACCGAGGCTGCGGCGGTGTCGGTGCTGTACGCGCTTATTCTGGAGGTGGGCGTGTTCCGGGCAGTGCGCCTGTCCGAGATTCCCGGCATTGCCCTGTCCACCGGGCTGATCACCTCGGTGGTATTCATCCTGGTGGCGGCGGGGGCGGCGTTTTCCTGGATGATCTCCTTCGCCGGCATTCCGGACATGGTGCTCGGGGATTTCATCAGCGCGGCCGGCGACAGCCCGTGGCTGGCGCTGGCGGTGATCTGTCTGGCCTATTTCGTGGGTTGCATGTTCGTGGACCCGATCGTGGTGATTCTGGTGCTCACGCCGATTTTCGCGCCGCTGATCGCCGCATCCGGGCTGGACCCGGTCCACGTAGGCACCCTGGTTGTATTGCAGGCGGCCATCGGGTCGGCAACGCCACCCTTCGGTTGCGACATCTTCACCGCCATCGCGATCTTCCGGCGACCCTATCTGGACGTGATCCGGGGCACGCCGCCGTTCATCGCGATCCTGGCCATGGCCACGGTGCTGCTGATCGCGTTTCCGTCGATTGCGCTGTTCCTGCCCAACCTGCTGTATTGACCACGCTCGGAGGCCTGTCCGTCATGCGCATTCCCGGTTGTTGTCTGCTTTTCGTCTGCTGTCTGCCGATGGCGGCATTCGCGGAGGGCTACGTGTTCAGCTACGGCTTCGATGGCGCCGACGCGCCCGAACCCCGCGGCGGCACCACCCGCGGCGCGCCGGTGGACATGGCCGCCGCGCCCGACCCGCGCTTTGATGCCGTGCGGGCCGCGGACCTGACCGCCAAACAGCGCGACCGGCGTGCCATTCTGGCCCTGGCCGGCGAATTCAAGACTACCTTCGAGTTCGTGGAAACGGCCACGCTGGTGCCTGACCTGGCGCGCGACGACCAGCCCTATCGGTCCTGGGCCACGGAATACGTATTCGTGCTGGAGGATTCCCCCGATCGGATCCGCCTGCAGCACGTCCTGGTGATGCGGTTCGTCGACGACGACGGCGACATCAGCGACCCGATGGTCACCAAGCACTGGCGCCAGGACTGGCACTGGCAGCCCGAGCGGATCTGGCGGTATCAGGGCGACCGGCGCTGGGTCAGTGAGCCGGTGGATGACCCCGAGGGCGTCTGGAAACAGGCGGTGTATCAAGTGGACGATGCCCCGCGTTACGAGGCCCTGGGCCGCTGGCAGCACGAGGCCGGCGCCTCGTACTGGCAGAGCGACTCATTCGCCCGCCCCCTCCCCCGGCGCGAGCACAGCGTGCGCGACGACTACGACATCCTCGCCGGCCGGCACCGCATTACCCTGACGCCCACCGGCTGGCTGCACGCCCAGGAGAATCACAAACTGCGCCGCGACGACAACGGCGATCGGCAGGCGATTGCCGCCGAAACCGGACTGAACCGCTATCAGCGAATCGAGGGATTCGACATGACACCCGGCCGCGAGCTCTGGGACCGCCAGTCGGCGGTCTGGGCGGCGATCCGAGCCGAGTGGCGCCGTCTGCAACAACAGCACGAGGTGCTCGAGATTCGGCGGGAGGTAGACGGCCAGTCGCGCTTTGCGCGGCTGTTCGGCCTGGCCGAGGAGATCGCGGAGGCCGACGACGAAACCATCGCCAGGCGGGTGCGCGATGCGATCCGGCCTTACATTACCCCCGGGGACTAATCCGTGTCGGGCAGGTAGGCCCCATCCTCGTCGTGAATCTCGCGCCCGGACACGGGCGGATTGAAGGTGCACACCAGCTTGAGTTCCTCGATCGCCTTGAGCGTGTGGCGATCGTGGTTGTCCAGGGCGTAGAGCGTGCCCGGCACGATGTCGAACTGTTCGCCGGTATCCCGGTTGGTCAGGATGCCGCGGCCCTGGTAGCAGTACACCGCTTCAAGGTGGTGCTTGTACCACATGTCGAACTCGAGGCCCGGCGGGAAGGTGGTCTCGTGCATGGAAAAGCCCATGCCGTCCTTCTTCAGGATGAACCGAACGCTGGTCCAGCCGGCGGGACTGACCACTTCCTGGTCGGTGCCTTTGAGGTCTTCGAGGCGCACGATCTTCATCGGCAAGACTCCTGAATGTCGAGGGCAGTCGAGGTCACCGGCCGCCCGTCACGGGCAGCCGGCGAGATGAGGTTGGCGATCAGGCCACGCCCTGCAGCAGGCCGTGATCCTGCAGCGCGGCATCCACCGCCTGTTCCAGCAGGTCGAGCCCGCGCGCGAGGTTGTCGTCGCTGATGATCAGCGGCGGCATCACCTTGAGTACGTTGTCGTCCGGGCCGGCGGTCTCGGCGATCAGGCCTAGCTGGAAGCAGTGTTCGCCGATGGCATCGGCCAGGCCCTCGGTCTTGCAGTCCATGCCGATGAACAGGCCGCGTCCGCGCACCTCGGCATCCAGCCCGGGCCGCGCCTTCACGATGGCGCGCAGTCGCTCCTGCACCCGTTCGCCCTTGGCCAGCACGCTCTTCTCCAGCGCATCATCGCGCCAGTAGTGGTTGAGCGCGGCCGAGGACGTGATGAAGGCGTGGCAGTTGCCGCGGAAAGTGCCGTTGTGCTCGCCCGGCTTCCAGATGTCCAGGTCCGGACGGATCATGGTCAGCGCCAGCGGCAGCCCGAAGCCGGACAGCGACTTGGAAATGGTGATGATGTCGGGCTTGATACCCGAGGGCTCGAACGAGAACAGCGGCCCGGTACGGCCGATGCCGGCCTGGATGTCGTCCACGATCAACAGCATGTCGTGCTCGTGGCAGAGGGCCTCGATCTTCTGCAGCCACTCGTTGCTGGCCACGTTGATACCGCCCTCGCCCTGCACCGTTTCCAGAATGATCGCGGCCGGCTTGTCGAAGCCGCTGGAGCTGTTTTCCAGCAGCATGCGCAGATCGTCCGCGGTGTCGCGTCCCGCGCCGAAATACTCGCAGAACGGCAGCGGCGAGGAATTGTTCAACGGCACCCCGGCGCCGCCGCGCTTGGAACTGTTGCCGGTGACGGCCAGCGCGCCCAGCGTCATGCCGTGGTACGCGTTGGTGAAGAACAGCACCCGGTCGCGGCCCTTGACCTTGCGGGCCAGCTTGAGGGCCGCTTCCACCGCGTTGGTGCCCGTGGGCCCCGGGAACTGGAGCTTGTACTCCATGTTGCGCGGCTTCATCACCACTTCTTCGAAGGTGGCGATGAAATCTTCCTTGGCCTGCGAGGCCATGTCCAGCGAGTGGGTAATGGCATCCGAGTGGATGTACTCCAGCAGCGCCGCCTTCATGACCTCGTCGTTGTGCCCGTAGTTGAGCGCGCCCGCCCCGCTGAAGAAATCGATGTACTGCCGGCCCTCGGCATCGTCGAGCAGCTCGCCCTTGGCGGTGGTGAATACCGTGGGAAACGAGCGGACGTAGCCGCGAACTTCGGATTCGAGACGATTGATGTATTCCATGATGACTCCTGGGCGTGACGCCGATCAGGCTTGGGCGGCCTCGCGATCGAACGGGCCGATGCGGAAGAGGATTTCGGGTTCGTGCTCGCCATCGCCGGGGAATGCCGCGGCCGGGAACAGTTCGGTTTCGTTGACGTCGGCATTCATGCGCCGGGCAAAACCGCGGAACAGCGCCATCGAAGCGTCGTTGCTCGGGCCGATCGTGGTGTCGAGATACGACACGCCGTCACAGGCCGGACGCAGCACGATGTCCTGCAGCATGCGGGTGGCGATGCCGCGCCCGCGTCCGGCTTCGGCCACACCGACCTGCCACACGAACACGGTATCCGTCTTGTCCGGCGGGCAGTAGGCGGAGATGAAGCCGACGACGCGGCCGTCGAGTTCGGCCACCACGCTGGTAGCAGCGAAATGCTCGGCGACCAGGAGGTAGGCGTACGGCGAGTTGGCGTCGAGAACGCCGGTGTCGACGACCAGCTGCCAGATGGCGGCACCGTCGTCGAGGGCCGGGGAACGGAAGATGACCCCGTCGTTCTCAGATTGCTCTATCGGATTGGAAATGGCGTTGAAAAGCGCTTAAAACCGATGCGCAGTATAACGGTTTTGCCTAGGCCGTGCCCGCCGGGCGCAGCGACGCGTGCAGCGACCGCAATGGGTGAACCGACATATTTTCGAGATATGTCAATGCGTTACACGACGCTTTTGCACCCGCGATGGTGGTGAAATACGCCACCTTGTAACGCAGGGCGGTGGTGCGGATGGATTGGGACTCCTCGATCGCACGCTTGCCTTCGGTAGTGTTGACGATGAACTGGATTTCGTCGTTCTTGATCATGTCCACGATGTGCGGCCGCCCTTCCTTGACCTTGTTCACCGTCCGCACCTCGATGCCGGCCGCCTGCAGCGTGGCCGCCGTGCCGCGGGTCGCCACCAGACTGAATCCGGCTTCCGCCAGCTGGGCCGCCAGCGCGGCCACATGGGCCTTGTCGGCCTCGCGCACGGTGATCAGTGCGGTACCGCTGCGCGGCAGGCCGGCGCCGGCCGCGAGCTGGGACTTGGCAAACGCCTCGCCGAAGGAGTAACCCACCCCCATCACCTCGCCGGTGGATTTCATTTCCGGCCCCAGCAACGGATCCACGCTGGGGAACTTGGTGAACGGGAACACCGCTTCCTTCACCGAGAAGTAGTCCGGTATGCGCTCCTCGCCAATGCCCTGATCATCCAGCGACCGGCCGGCCATGCAGCGGGCGGCGATCTTGGCCAGCGGCAGGCCGGTGGCCTTGGACACGAACGGCACCGTGCGCGAGGCGCGCGGGTTCACCTCCAGCAGATAGACGTCACCGTTCTTCACCGCGAACTGCACGTTCATTAGCCCTACCACTTCCAGCCCGCGGGCCAGGGCCGCGGTCTGGGCGCGTATCTCGTCGAGCACTTCGCCCGACAGGCTGTAGGGCGGCAGGGAACAGGCGGAATCACCGGAATGCACCCCGGCCTGCTCGATGTGCTCCATCACCCCGCCGATGAAGGTGCGGTGGCCGTCGCAGATGGCGTCCACATCCAGTTCGATGGCGTCGTCTAGGAAACGGTCCAGCAGCACCGGCGCATCTTCGGACACATGTACGGCGACCGCCATGTAACGCGCCAGATCCTCGGGACCAAACACGATCTCCATGGCCCGGCCGCCCAGCACGTAGGAGGGCCGCACCACCATCGGGTAACCGACTTCCTCGGCCAGTTCCATCGCCTCGGCTTCCGAACGCGCGGTGCGGTTGGCCGGCTGCTTGAGCCCGAGCTTGTTGACCAGATTGAGGAACCGGTCGCGGTCCTCGGCCAGGTCGATGGAATCCGGTGTGGTGCCGATGATGGGCGCCCCGGCCGCCTCCAGGCGGCGCGCCAGTTTCAGCGGCGTCTGCCCGCCGTACTGCACGATCACGCCTTCGGGCTTCTCGACATCGATCACGGACATGACGTCCTCGAACGTCAGCGGCTCGAAGTAGAGCCGGTCCGAGGTGTCGTAATCGGTGGACACGGTTTCCGGATTGCAGTTGACCATGATGGTCTCGTAACCATCCTCGCGCATCGCGAGCGCGGCATGCACGCAGCAATAGTCGAATTCGATGCCCTGCCCGATCCGGTTCGGGCCGCCGCCCAGGACCATGATCTTCTTTCTATCCGAGGGGTTGGCCTCGCATTCTTCATCGTAGGATGAATACTGATAGGCGGTGGCGGTGGGAAATTCCGCGGCGCAGGAATCCACCCGCTTGAACACCGGGGTCACCCCGTGGGCCAGCCGCGCGTCGCGCACCGCGAACTCCCCGCTATCCAGCAACCGCGCCAGACGCCGATCGGAAAAGCCGGCCCGCTTGTAGCGGCGCAGCTCGCCGGCGTCCAGGTCGCTCAGGGCGCGGCCGGCAAGTTCGCCTTCCATCTCGATCAGTTCGGCGATCTGGTCTAGGAACCAGGGATCGATCCAGGTGAGTTCGAATACCTCCGCCACCGTCATCCCGGCGCGAAAGGCCTCGCCCACGTACCACAGACGATCGGCACGCGGGGTGGTGAGTTCGTTGCGAAGGGTGGTCAGCGCTTCGGCGGAATCATAATCCGCCAGCTTCTGCTCGAACCCGTCGGAGCCGATCTCCAGGCTGCGCATGGCCTTGTGCAGCGATTCCTGGAAATTGCGGCCGATGGCCATGGCCTCGCCCACGGATTTCATCTGGGTGGTGAGGCGGTCGTCGGCGGTGGGGAATTTCTCGAAGGTGAAGCGCGGAATCTTGGTGACCACGTAATCGATGCTGGGCTCGAACGAAGCCGGGCTGAGTCCGCCGGTGATCTCGTTGCGCAGTTCGTCCAGCGTGTAGCCCACCGCCAGCTTGGCGGCCACCTTGGCAATGGGGAAGCCAGTGGCCTTGGACGCCAGCGCGGACGAGCGCGACACCCGCGGGTTCATCTCGATCACCACCATCCGGCCGGTAGCCGGATCGACCCCGAACTGGACGTTGGAACCACCGGTATCCACCCCGATCTTGCGCAGGCAGGCCAGCGAGGCATCCCGCATGCGCTGGTATTCCTTGTCGGTCAGCGTCTGGGCCGGGGCCACGGTGATCGAGTCACCGGTGTGCACGCCCATGGGATCGAAGTTCTCGATCGAGCAGACGATGATGCAGTTGTCCGCGTGGTCGCGGATCACCTCCATCTCGTATTCCTTCCAGCCCAGCACCGATTCTTCGAGCAATACTTCATTAGTCGGTGACAACTCGATGCCACGGCTGACAATATCGTCGAATTCCTCACGGTTGTACGCGATCCCGCCGCCGGTCCCGCCCATGGTGAACGAGGGCCGCACGATGATGGGAAAGCCGAGCCTGGCCTGGGCCGCCGTGGCTTCTTCCATGCTGTGTGCCAGCGCGGAATCCGGGGTATCCAGGCCGATCTCGTGCATCGCTTCGCGGAAGCGTTCGCGATCCTCGGCCATGTCGATGGCGTCCTGCGACGCACCGATCAGCTCCACCCCGTGCTTGTCGAGCACGCCCTCGCGCCACAGGTCCAGGGCACAATTGAGTGCCGTCTGTCCGCCCATCGTGGGCAACAGCGCATCGGGCTTTTCCTCCTCGATGATCCGCGCCACGGTCTGCCACTGGATCGGCTCGATGTAGACCGTATCCGCGGAATCCGGATCGGTCATGATCGTGGCCGGGTTCGAATTCACCAGGATGACCCGGAAGCCCTCCTCGGTGAGCGCCTTGCAGGCCTGGGCGCCAGAGTAATCGAACTCGCAGGCCTGCCCGATCACGATCGGGCCGGCGCCGATGATGAGGATGCTCTTGATGTCGGTGCGTTTGGGCATTCGTTGGAACTATCCGCAGATTACGCAGATTACGCAGATTGCGCTGATTGGTCAGAGACGGAATAACGGTTAATACCGGGATTCAGCCCACTTGTGTCTACCACTGGTGTCGCCCGTCGGCACCAGCCAGGTATACCGAAAACTGCATTTCGCCCGCCGAACCGTGATTCATGCAGCCACCCGAATCTGTGCAATCTGCGAAATCTGCGGATCATGACTTCGCGGTTTCCATCAGACGAATGAATTTTCCGAATAGCGGCGCGACATCATGCGGCCCGGGGCTGGCCTCGGGGTGGCCCTGGAAGGAGAATGCCGGGGCATCGGCCAGCGCGATGCCCTGCAGGCTGTGGTCAAACAGGGAGCGGTAGCTGGCGCGCACGCCCTCGGGCAGGCTGGCCTCGTCCACCGCGAACCCGTGGTTCTGGCTGGAGATCATCACCGCGCCGGTTTCCAGGTCCTGAACGGGATGGTTGGCGCCGTGGTGGCCGAACTTCATTTTCACGGTACGCGCACCGGCGGCCAGGCCCAGGATCTGATGGCCCAGGCAGATGCCGAGGGTGGGAATCCGGCGTTCGATCAGGGTTCGCGCGCTGGCGATGGCGTAGTCGCAGGGGTCCGGATCACCCGGCCCGTTGGAAAGCACCACCCCGTCGATGTCCAGCGCCAGCACTTCGTCCACCGGCATGCGCGGCGGCACCACCGTGACGCGGCAGCCGTAATCGACCAGCCGGCGCAGGATGTTGTGCTTCACGCCGTAATCGTAGACGGCGACGTGATGGGCTGCCGCCGGAGCGCTCCGGGTCCAGCTCGGTTCCGACCAGGCGTAGGTGCTGGCGGTACCGGCTTCCGCCGCCAGGTCCATGCCCTTGAGCCCGGGGAATTCGCGCGCCACGCGCAGCGCCTCGTCGGCGTCCACGTCGCCGGCCATGATGCAGCCGTTCTGGGCGCCCTTCTCCCGCAGCAGCCGGGTCAGACGGCGGGTGTCGATATCGCCGATGGCGACCAGCCCCTTCGCTTCCAGGTAGTCGATCAGGCTGCCCTGGCTGCGCCAGTTGCTGGGCGCGCGCGGTACTTCGCGCAGGATCAGGCCGGCCGCCTGAACGTTCCCGGATTCGGTGTCGTCGGCATTCACGCCGACGTTCCCGACATGGGGATAGGTCAGAGTCACCATCTGACGGCGGTACGAGGGGTCCGTGAGGATTTCCTGGTAGCCGGTCATCGCGGTATTGAAGACCACCTCACCACTGGAAATGCCTTGTGAACCGATGGCAAGCCCGTGGAAAAGGCTGCCGTCCGCGAGTGCGAGCAGTGCCGGTGGACGCAAGCAGATCTCCCGATGGCGCTTCAGGGGACTCGCGGGTCGGGCCGGTGACGGCCTCAGAGCGAGCGGCGCGGATTATAGCGGGCGAGCCGGCCAGCGTCTAACTGTCTGCCGGATAGCGCCCGGAATCAGGGCTGCAGACAGAGGCCGTCCTCGGCGACCAGGGTCGCGCCATCGTAGTGTTCGGCGATGGCGGCGCGACTGGCCGCCAGGTGATCGAGGCTGCGCCGCATCAGATGGGACAGCACCAGCTTGCCGACGCCGGCATCGCGGGCGAGTTCGCCGATGGCGGATGGCGTGGCGTGCAGATTGCGCGCAACCCGGCCGGCGTCCTCGGGGATGGCGTGGTGCATGACCAGCAGGTCGACGCCCTCGATCATCGCCGCGAATGCGGGATTGTCGCTGTTCTGGTCGCCGCTGAAGGCAATCGTGCGATCACCGACGCTTACCCGATACCCGAGCGCCGGTACCGGCCCGTGCGTCACGCCGATCGCGTCCACCCGCAGGCGATCGTTCTTCCACACCGTCCGGGGCTCGCGCAGGCCATGATCCACTTCGATCCGGTCCAGCGGAAACAGCCGGCCGCCGTCGTCCTCGAGATAGGCCGAGAGGTAGCGGTAGGGCCCGTCGGTGTCGTCCAGCAGGCTTTGCGTGAACGCCCGAAGGCCCGGAAACCCGTCGTTGCCGTCGGGGCCGATCAGTGCCAGTGCCCGCCCGCGCTCGCTGAAGGAGGCGGTCTTGAGGTAGGCCGGCAGATCATTGCTGTGATCGGTATGCAGATGGGTCAGCGCGATCACATCGAGATCATCCATGCTCGCCCCGGCCAGACCGAACTGGCGGGCGGTGCCGCTGCCGGCATCCACCAGCAGGCGGGCTCGGCCCTCGATCCAGACCAGATAACCGCTGGAAGCCCGGCCGTCGTCGGCAATCGGCCCGCCGGAGCCCAGAACCTGCACCGCCACGGGCCCGGGACAGACCGCCGCCGCGGTGCCCGACAGGGTCAGCGCCAGCAGAATGGCGACGAATCGCATGGGCATGGTTATGGCCTCCCCTTTTCCGACTTTTACCGATGGCAGACCGGATACCGGCCCGATCTATCTCAGACCGAGCACATCCGGCATGTCGTAACGGCCCGGTGCGCGGCCCGCCACCCAGGCGGCCGCCCGCATTGCCCCACTGGCAAAGGTGGTCCGGCTGGAGGCCTTGTGGCTGATCTCCAGGCGCTCGCCGTCGCCGGCGAACAGCACCGTGTGCTCGCCCACGATGTCGCCGGCGCGGATGGTCTCGAAACCGATGGTCTTGCGATCCCGTTCACCGGTATGACCCTCGCGGCCGTACACCGCACAGTCATCGAGCTTCCGACCCAGGGCCTCCGCAACCACTTCGCCCATCTTCAGCGCGGTGCCGGAGGGGGCATCGACCTTGTGGCGGTGATGGGCCTCGATGATCTCGATGTCGACCGTGTCACCCAGCGCCCGAGCGGCCATCTCGAGCAGCTTCAGGGTCAGATTGACCCCGGCACTCATGTTCGGGGCGAATACCAGCGGGATGTCGCCGGCGGCGGCGTCGATCTCGGCGATCTGGGCCTCGTCGAAGCCGGTGGTGCCGATCACCATCGCCGCCCCCATGGCACGGCAATCCGCCAGCGCGATCAGCGACGGCTCAGGCCGGGTGAAATCCACCAGCACGTCGAAGGCATGATCACGCCGGGTATCGGCCGCGGCAATCGCCACGTCCAGGGCCTGCTCGCCCGCCAGACTCCCGGCGTCGGTCCCGATGAAGGGCGAATCCGCGGCCTCGAACGCCGCGCTCAGGCTCAGCCCGTCGGCCGCCACACAGGCGCTCACCAGATTGCGGCCCATGCGGCCGCCGGCGCCATTGATCGCGACTTTAATGTGACTCATTCGGGCATTCCAGACAGGTAAATGGGGAAGACAGGAACCGCAGATTTCGCAGATTTACACAGATTTCTGATTGCGTCAGTGGCAGTCGCCACGCCCCGGCAACCGGAGGCGGAAAACCCGCGGAAGCAATAGGCGTCAAGTTCAGGCATTTCCCGCCATCCAATCTGCGTCCATCTGCGAAATCTGCGGTTACCTCTTCATCTTCTACCCCAGGTGCTCTTCGAAGAAGCGCTTGGCCTTGTCCAGCCAGGAGCTGGATTCCGGGTTGTGGCGGGAGCCGCCCTTGTCGAGGCTGGCGGCCAGCTCTTCCATCAGCTCCTTCTGGTGCTTGGTGAGGTTCACCGGCGTTTCCACCGCCACCTTGCACAACAGGTCGCCCGGGGCCGAAGCCCGCACCGATTTCACGCCCTTGCTCTTGAGCCGGAATACCCGGCCGCTCTGGGTTTCCGGCGGAATCCGCAGGCTGACCTTGCCCGCCAGCGTCGGCACATCGATTTCGCCGCCCAGCGCCGCGGTAACCATGTTCAGCGGGACGGTACAACGCAGGTCGTTGCCGTCGCGGGTGAACAGATCATGCGGCTTGACGTTGATCTGCACGTAAAGATCGCCCGGCGGGCCGCCCATGTCGCCGGGTTCGCCCTCGCCGGACAGGCGGATGCGATCGCCGTTGTCCACGCCGGGCGGTACTTTCACCGACAGGTTCTTCTGACTCTGGGTGCGCCCTTCCCCGCGGCAGCGCATGCAGGGGTTGTTGATCACCGTGCCGCGGCCGCGGCAATCCGGGCAGGGCTGCTGAATCGACAGGAAGCCCTGCTGCAACCGCACCTGACCCACGCCGCCACAGGTGCCACAGCGCAGCTTGTCGGAGCCGGGTTCCGCCCCGTCCCCGTCACAGTGCTCGCACTCTTCAAGGGTGGGAATGCGGATCTTGACCTCGTCGCCAGCCACGGCGGTTTCCAGATCCAGACTCAGGTCATAGCGCAGATCGGCGCCGCGCGCCGCGCGCGACCGGCCGCCGCCCATGCCGCCGCCGAAGATATCAGAGAAGATATCGCCGAAGATGTCGCCGAAGCCGCCGCCGGCACCGCCGCCCCCGGCCGCGCCGCCCAGGCCGGCGTGGCCGAACTGGTCATAGGCCTGACGCTTGCTGGCATCCGAGAGCACTTCGTAGGCTTCGGAGGCTTCCTTGAATCGGGCTTCGGCTTCCGCGTCATCCGGATTGCGATCCGGATGATTCTTCATCGCCAGCCGGCGATAGGCCTTCTTGATGTCGGCTTCGGAAGCATCCCGGGAGACCCCGAGAACCTCGTAGTAGTCGCGTTTGCTCATTGTCGGGCCGTGGTCGGTAATGGGTTTCTAACAACGAAGTCGGCAGCCGTTGCCGGCTGCCGACTCGATCCGGGCTATCCGCCCGGAGGGCACCGATTCGCGGTTTGCCCCGACCACCCGGGATGCGGGCGACCGGTGGGCAATCGCGAATCCCGAATCACATCAGTTGTTGGTGCCGGATTTCTTTTCCTCGTCCACTTCCTCGAACTCGGCATCGACGACGTCCTCGGAATCGGAGGAGCCGGTCTTGCCGGCCTCGGCGTCCTGTCCCTCGGCCTGCTCGCCGCCGGCGGCCTCGGCATAGGCCTTTTCCAGCACCGAGCTCGAGGCCTCGGAGAGCTTCTGCGTCTTCTCGTCGATGGCGTCCTTGTCATCGCCGTCGAGCACTTCACGCAGCTCGCTGATGGCCTCCTCGATCGGCTTCTTCTCGTCGTCGGTGACCTTGTCGCCGAGATCCTTGAGGCTCTTCTCGACGCCGTGGATCAGACCGTCGGCCTGGTTGCGGGCGTTGATCAGCTCGTTGAACTTGCGATCGTCCTCGGCATGCTCCTCGGCATCCTTGACCATCTTCTCGATTTCCTCGTCCGACAGGCCCGAGGACGCCTTGATCACGATCGACTGTTCCTTGCCGGTGGCCTTGTCCTTGGCCGACACGTTGAGGATACCGTTGGCGTCGATATCGAAGGTCACCTCGATCTGTGGCGTGCCGCGCGGCGCGGACGGGATGTCCGCCAGGTCGAAGCGGCCCAGCGACTTGTTGGCGCTGGACATCTCGCGCTCGCCCTGCAGCACGTGCACGGTCACCGCCTGCTGGTTGTCGTCAGCGGTGGTGAACGTTTCCGACTTGCGGGTCGGAATGGTCGAATTCTTCTCGATCAGCTTGGTCATCTTGCCGCCGAGCGTTTCGATACCCAGGCTCAGCGGGGTCACGTCGAGCAGCAGCACGTCCTTGGTGTCGCCCGAGAGCACCGAACCCTGAATCGCGGCACCCACGGCCACCGCCTCGTCCGGGTTGACGTCCTTGCGGGCTTCCTTACCGAAGATCTTGGTCACGGCTTCCTGCACCGCGGGCATGCGGGTCTGGCCGCCGACCAGGATCACCTCGTCGATGTCGGAGGCCGACATGCCGGAATCCTTGAGGGCGGTCTTGCAGGGGCCGACGGTGCGCTGGATGAGATCGTCGACCAGCGATTCGAGCTTGGCCCGGGTCATCTTCATGTTGAGATGCTTGGGGCCGGCCTGGTCGGCCGTGACATACGGAAGGTTGATCTCGGTCTGCTGGGTCGAGGACAGCTCGATCTTCGCCTTCTCGGCGGCCTCCTTGAGGCGCTGCAGGGCCAGCTTGTCCTTGCGCAGGTCCACGCCCTGCTCCTTCTGGAACTCGTCGGCGATGTGGTCGATCACCGCCATGTCGAAGTCCTCGCCACCCAGGAAGGTGTCGCCGTTGGTGGCATGCACCTCGAACTGGTGCTCACCGTCGACTTCCGCCACCTCGATGATGGAGATGTCGAAGGTGCCGCCGCCCAGGTCGTAGACCGCGATCTTCTTGTCGCCCTTCTTGTCCATGCCGTAGGCCAGCGCGGCCGCGGTCGGCTCGTTGATGATGCGCTTGACCTCGAGCCCGGCGATGCGGCCGGCGTCCTTGGTCGCCTGGCGCTGCGAGTCATTGAAGTAGGCCGGGACCGTGATCACGGCCTCGGTCACCTTCTCGCCGAGATAGTCCTCGGCGGTGGACTTCATCTTCTGCAGCACCTTGGCCGAGACTTCCGGCGGCGCCATCTTGTTGCCGCGGGCCTCGACCCAGGCATCGCCGTTGTCGGCCTTGACGATGTTGTAGGGCACGATGTCGATGTCCCGCTGGGTGGTGGGGTCATCGAAGGTGCGGCCGATCAGACGCTTGATCGCGTACAACGTGTCGGTGGGGTTGGTGACCGCCTGACGCTTGGCCGGACGGCCCACGATAATCTGGTCGTCATCGGTGTACGCCACCACGCTCGGCGTGGTGCGCTCGCCCTCGGCGTTCTCGATGACCTTCGCCTTGTCGCCCTCGAGCACGGCAACGCATGAGTTGGTCGTGCCCAGGTCGATGCCAATAATCTTGCCCATGATGTCTACCTGTTTGATCCGTTATGAGTCGAATGGCGCAAATTGCTGATTAACCGCAATGGTTGGGGCCGCGGCGGGCTTTTCAAGCACCCTGCCCGGCATCGCCGTCGGCGGCCTTGCTGACCACCACCATCGCCGGCCGCAGCACCCGGCCGTTGAGCAGGTAACCGCGCTGGACCACCTGCACCACGGTGTTGGGTGCCACATCACTGGTCGGCTGGGTGGAAATGGCTTCGTGGAAATCGGGGTTGAAGGCTTCGCCCTCGGGATTCACCGCCTCGACGCCGAACTTCTCCATCGCCTGCGCCAGCATGCGACGGGTGAGCTCCATGCCCTCGTGCAGCTTGGTCGCGTCGGCGCCGTCGTCCTCGGCCGCCGACAGGCCCATCTCCAGGCTGTCGCGCACGCCGAGCAACTCGCCGGCAAAGCGCTCCAGCGCGAACTTGTGTGCATTGGCCACGTCGCGTTCGGCCCGCTTGCGCACGTTTTCCAGCTCGGCATGGGCGCGCAGAGCCTGTTCCCGGCAACGCTCGGCTTCCTCGCGGAGTTCGTGCAGGGTCGCATCGTCGTCTGCGGGTGCCTGGCCGGCGTCGGCGGCCTGCTCGTTTTCCGGTGGCGTCGGCTGTGCCGGCTCGTCGTCCGGCTGCGGGCCGGACTGGCGTTGCTGTTCGCTCATGCTGCTCCTAGCGCCTTGGATGGTGGATTGGGCGGGCGGTGTGTCGCCCGTTACTCGGCGCTAGATAGGGGTCAGTTGGCTCTTTTCAAGGCCGTGCCCAGCAGGCTGGCCGTGGCGTCCACCAGCGGGATGATGCGGTTGTAGGCCATGCGGGTGGGGCCGATCACCCCCAGCGTGCCCACCACGTCGCCGTCCACGGTGTAGGCCGCCGACACCACGCTGCACTCATCCAGCACCCGGTAGCCGGATTCATCACCGATGAATATCCGCACGCCGTCCGCCGACAGGCAGTCATCGAACAGCGACAGCAGATCCCGTTTGCGTTCGAAAGCGTCGAACAGCCGCCGCAAGCGATCGACCTCGGCGAACTCCGGGAAGCCCATGAGATTGCTTTCCCCGGCCATCCGGTAGTCACCGCGATCGGCGGTGCTGCCGCCGAAGGCACTCTGCGCGATGTTCAGGGCATTGAGCAGGCCCTGGTTCACGTCATCCTGGGCCTCGTGCATGTCCCGCATCAGGGCCCGCCGGATCTGCAGCAGCGGCTTGCCGGCATAGCGTTCATTGAGAATCGCCGCCGCCCGTTCGAGCTCGCGGCGCGAGTAGTCGCGTTCGGTCTGCAGGATGCGGTTCTGTACCTCGCGCTGGTTGATCACCAGAATCGCCAGCACCCGCCGGTCCGACAGCGGCAGAAACTCGATCTGCCGCAGGCTGGCGGTGTCGGTGCGCGGCACGGTGACGATGCCGGTCATGTCCGACAGCGACGACAGCAGACGCGAGGCCGAGGCCAGCACGTCGTCGCCGTCCCGGACATGGGTACGCAACTGCTGTTCGATGTCATCGAGTTCGCGCTCGGCCAGCGGCTCGGGCGCCAGCAGCGCGTCGACGAACAACCGATAGCCGCGGACCGTGGGAATGCGGCCGGCGGAGGTATGGGGCGAGGCCACGAAGCCCATGTCCTCGAGATCGGCCATCACGTTGCGCACCGTGGCCGCGCTGACCTGAAGGCCGGAGGAGCGTGCCAGCAGCCGGGAACCCACCGGCTGACCGTCGTGGATATAGCGCTCGACCAGCGTCTTGAGCAATGCCCGGGCGCGGTCGTCAAGCTGTTCGTGTTCCGTTTCGCCGGTCATGCAGGCAGAATGCGCTCCGGGTATCAATCGGGTCAGGCGGGCACGACTGGAGACTGCAGCCGCCCCCGTGGGCTGTCAAGGCGCGCGGCCGGCCGGTCCGGTCCGCCGCCGAGGAAACTGCATGGCGCAACCATTTCCGGTCATCGGCATTGTCGGCAAACGCGGTGACCCAGGCGTTGCCGATACCGTGCGGCGGGTTGCGCAGGCGATCCGCGACCGCGACCGCCAGGTGGTGGTAGATGCCGCCACCGCCCATCACCTGCCCGACTGGTCCGGCGACGTGGTGGACCGCCATGCCATCGGCGAAGCCTGCGACCTGGTCATGGTGGTCGGCGGCGACGGCACCCTGCTCGACGCCGGCCGTGCCGTGGCGCTGCACGACACGCCGCTGCTGGGCATCAATCTCGGCCGGCTGGGATTTCTGGTGGACATCCTGCCGGAACAGATGGAACGCACCCTGGATCAGGTGATGGCGGGCGATTTCGTGCGGGATCGCCGGCTGCTGCTCACCGCCCGGGTCGAACATACAGACGGTTCGTGCGCCGGTCCGTTCCTAGCGCTCAACGACGTGGTCATCCGCAACGCCGAGTTCGCCCGGGTGCTGGAATTCGACACCTTCATGGACGGCAACTTCATCAGCCGTCACCGCGCGGATGGGCTGATCGTGGCCACGCCCACCGGCTCCACCGCCTACGCGCTGTCCGGCGGCGGGCCCGTGCTGCACCCCGGTCTGAACGCCCTGGCGCTGGTACCGATCTGTCCGCACACCCTGTCGGACCGGCCACTGGTGATTGACGGGCAACACGAGGTCGGCATCGTGATCGGCGCCACCAACCGCTCCCAGGCGCTGTTTACCGTCGACGGCCAGGAAAGCGAAACGCTGGTGCCCGGGGACCGGGTAACCGTGGCCCGGGCCGATCGCGAACTCACCCTGATCCACCCGCCCGACTACGATTACTACAATATCCTGCGCAACAAGCTGCAATGGGGCCGCGGCCAGCGCGATCCCCTGCCCGGCCACTGACCCGCCACCATGCTCAGCGAGCTGGCGATACGCGACTTCGCGATCATCGATGACCTGCAACTCAGCCTGGGCGCGGGCATGACCGTCCTCTCCGGCGAAACCGGGGCCGGCAAGTCAATTCTAATAGACGCCCTGGGCCTGCTCCTGGGCGACCGCGCCGACGCCAGCGCCGTGCGCGACGGCCGCGAACGGGCCGAGATCAGCGCCATCTTCGATCTGGCCGACGCCCCGGCCGCACGGGCCTGGCTGGCCGAACGCGAACTCGCCGATGAATCCGACTGCCTGATCCGGCGCGTGGTCTCCCGGGAAGGCCGCAGCCGCCACTGGATCAACGGCTCCCCCGCCGCCGGGCGTGACCTGCGCGAACTGGGCGAGCACCTCGTCGACATCCACGGTCAGCACGCCCACCAGAGCCTGCTGCGGCCCGGCGCACAGCGCGATCTGCTGGACGAGCATGGCCGCCTCGCCCCGCAACTGTCGGCGCTGGGTGAGCTGGTGCGCGACCTTCAGGCCTGCGAGCGCGACATCCGCGAGCTGGACGCCACCGACGATGCCGGCCAGTCGCGACTGGAGTTGCTGCAGTTCCAGGTAGATGAATTGCAGGCACTGGCGCCTATGCCGGATGAATGGGAGACGCTCACCGCCGAACACAAACGCCTGGCCAACGCCGAACAATTGCTGCGCGACGGCCAGTCGCTGCTGGCACTACTGACCGACGACGATACCGCCAGCGCCATCGACCGGCTCGGTCAGGCCGAACGCCAGCTGGGCGACCTGGCCGCGCTGGACGAAGGCTTCGCCGGCCCGACCGAACTGATCTCGGGGGCCCGCATCCAGGCGCAGGAAGCCGCCGACGACCTGCGCCGCCAGCTGGACAGCATCGCCCTCGACCCCGAACGCCTGGCCACCGTGGAGGCCCGGATGGAGGCAATCCAGGACCTGGCCCGCAAGCATCATTGCCGACCGGCGGAACTGCCGGCCCAGCTCGACGAACTGACCAACGCACTCGAACGACTCGAAGGCGGCCGGGCCCGGCTGGCCGAGTTGCAGACCCGGCGGGATCAGCTACAGGCGGAGTACGCCGACGCCGCCGGCCAGCTGCACCAGGCCCGCACCGAGGCTGCCGGCACGCTCGCCGCGGCCGTCACCGACGGTCTGCGGGATCTGGGCATGCCGGCCGGCCGGTTCGAGATCGACGTGGAAGCCCGGCCGGAGGCAGCAGTGTCGGCCCACGGTCACGATCGTATCCAGTTCCGGGTCAGCGCCAACCCCGGCCAGGCGCCACGGCCGCTGGAGCGGGTTGCATCGGGTGGCGAGCTGTCCCGCATCAGCCTGGCCATCCAGATGGCCGCGGTGGGCGGCACCCCCATTCCCACGCTGGTGTTCGACGAGGTCGACGCCGGTATCGGCGGCGGCGTGGCGGAAATCGTGGGACGCTGCCTGCGCCGGCTGGCGGACCAGGGGCAGGTTCTTTGTGTCACACACTTGCCGCAGGTGGCGGCTCAGGCCCGGCATCATCTGCAGGTGGCCAAGCAGGTGATCGACGGACACACCCGCACGGACATCGGCCTGCTGGACGACGATGCCCGCATCGACGAGCTGGCCCGCATGCTCGGTGGTCTGGAAATTACCGAGCGCACCCTCGAGCATGCGCGGGAAATGCGCGATAACGCGGAGTCCTGAGGGCGTGGATTGCTGCACCGGCAACGGTGACTTATAGTGCCGGCGTTTTCCTGTTGCGGATAATCATGAAACGCGTCCTGATCCTGCTCGCCCTTGTGTCGCTGGCCGGCTGCTCCCTGCCGAGCTATTACCGAGTGCCCGTCCTGCAGGGCAACGTGGTGACGCAGGACAAGGTGCAGCAGCTGGAACTCGGCATGACGCCACCGCAGGTCCGCTACCTGCTGGGCACGCCGCTGGTGGTCAGCAACTTCGAGCCAAATCGCTGGGACTACCTTTTCTACTACCGCAACACCCGCGGCAAGGCCCGTGAAAGCAAGCTGAGCCTGCAGTTCAGCGATGGCGCCCTTGCCAGCATCGACGGCGACGAAAGCTACGAAGCACTGCTGCCGGAAGAGCAGCAGCAGATCGACGAGGATCCGGACGATCTCGAAGAGCCACCGCTCATCGATAACAGCGGCGGCCAGCAGACGCCACGGGCGCCCTAGCGGCTACCGCCCGGCCCGCCGCCGGCGCTGTTCCTTGGGATCAGCCGTGAGCGGCCGGTAAATCTCCACCCGATCGCCGTCGCGCAGCGGCTGATCTGCTGCCACCCGACGCCCGAATACGCCCAGCGGGGCCCCCGGCCAGTCGATTTCCGGGTGCATTTCGAGAATCCCCGAGGCTTCCACCGCCTCCGCCGCGGTGCGGCCGGCCGGCAGTCGAACGGCGCGCAGGGTCTGCACGCCGGGGCGCGCGAACGCGACCTCGACGTTCAGTTCGTGCTCCACAGCCGCTCCAGAAATTCGAACACCCCCAGGGAATGCAGCAGCACCGCGATCAGGCCGATACGGGTCGGGTAGCGCAGCAACCAGTGCCAGAGTCCGAACCAGGGCTTACCCGCCCAGGCCTCGCGCAGCGCGGTGATCGGCAGGAACCGGCCGATGAACACGCACAGCAGCAGCCCGAAGGCCGGCAACAGGAAACGCGAACTGATCATCGACAGCCAGTCGAACAGCGTGCGATCCAGCAGCCGGATATCCGCCAGCACGTTGAACGACAGCAGCGTGCCCAGGCCGATGAACCACACCACCATCCCCGCGCCGCAGGCAGCGACCACCCGCGATACCTGCAGGCGCGCCATCAGCCAGACCACCAGCGGCTCCAGCAGTCCGACCGCGCTGGTCAGCGTGACCAGCATCAGCATGAAAAAGAACAGGGTCACGCTCCAGCCACCGCCGCCCGCCGCCGGCAGCAGTTCGAACACCAGCGGCAGACCGCTTTCCGGCGCCATGCCGGCACCCAGTATCAGTGACACGATCGCCAGCCCAGCAATCAGCGCGAACGCGGTATCCAGCAGCATCACCGCCAGACTGACCCGGACCAGCGACGAGCCGTCGGGCAGATAGGCCCCGTAGGCCAGCATCACCCCGACCCCGAGGCTCAGGCTGAAGAAGGCCTGATGAAAGGCATCGATGACCCCGCGCCAGCCCAGAGCCGCGAAATCGGGCCGGAACAGATACTCGACCGCGGCCGGGAACCCCTCCCCGGCCGCCATGGCCAGCAATGCCAGCAGCGCCAGCACCGCGGCGATCAGCATCCAGCGGGCGGTAGATTCAATCCCCCGGCGCAAACCCTGCGCCACGCACACGGCCGCCGCCACCATGAACAGCGTGTGCCAACCCAGCCCCTTTTCCGGATCACCCGCCAGTTCAACGAAACCGGCCCGCAGACCGCTGCGGTCCAGGCCTTCCAGCAGCCCCGCGGCGGACCGCAACAGGTAGGCCATACTCCAGCCGGCGATCACGCTGTAATAGGACAACACCATCACCGCCCCGAGCAGCGCCAGGTAACCCATCACGCCCCAGCGCCGGGAAAGCCCCGACACCTGCGCCCAGCGGCCGATCATGCCCACCAGATCGGTGCGGGCGCCGCGGCCCAGCATCAGCTCGCCCACCAGCAGCGGCAGCGCCATGGCGCCCAGCGCCAGTCCGTAGACCAGCAGAAAGGCGCCGCCGCCGTATTCGCCGGCCAGGAACGGCAGCCGCCACACATTGCCCAGGCCGATCACGGCCGCGGCCGCCGCCATCACGAATGTGGCGGGCGACGACCAGCGCGTCGGGTTAACTTCCAAGGGACTCACGCAAAACTCGGACTTTCAATCACTTATACTACGACACATGAGCAAGGCGAAATCCCCCAAACAGCCCTCCTCGACCATCGCGCTCAACCGCAAGGCCAAGCACGATTTCTTTCTGGAGGACCGCTACGAGGCCGGACTGGTTCTTGCCGGCTGGGAGGTCAAGGCCCTGCGCGCGGGCAAGGGGCGCATCACCGAAGCCTACGTCATCCTCAAGGATGCGGAGGCATGGTTGCTGGGCTCGCACATCCATCCGCTGCCCGACGCCTCCACCCACATCGACCCGGACCCTACCCGCACGCGCAAGCTGCTGCTGCACGAGCGGGAACTGGCCCAGTTGATCGGCGCCACCGAGCAGCGCGGCTACACCCTGATCCCCACCGCCCTCTACTGGAAGCGCGGCCGGGCCAAGCTGGAAATCGCCCTGGCCAAGGGCAAGGCCAAGTACGACAAGCGCCAGGACAAGAAGGATCAGGACTGGCAGCGCCGCAAGGCGCAGATCATGCGGAGCTGACCCTCCCCGAGCCTCGTCATCTGCGGCAGAGCCGATCCCTTGCGTCGCCGCCAATCGACCCCACGATTACTGCACATCGATGACGGCAAGCTGCTATCATCTTCGGTGCTCACGGGGGCGACATGGCTTCGACGCAGGTGTCAAAACCCAAGGTGCATGCCGAGGTTGCAATCCACCTCGATAAACCGGTTGCAACAAAGATAGTTGCCAACGACGACAACTACGCTCTGGCGGCCTAAAACCCGCTAGCGTTCGACCCGGCAAGTGCCTGTGCTTCCGGACTCGAACGTCATACCTCACAGGATCGCGGTTGAAGCCCCGTCCCGGGCGGACCCGTTAAGAGTAAACGGGACTAAGCGATTGTTTTCCCCGTCTGCCGGGTAGCATTCGCCGACAACCAAAGGCGGAATAAGCATGTAGATCCGAGGGTGGAGTTCCTGCGGACGCGGGTTCGATTCCCGCCGCCTCCACCAAATACCCCCGCTCCGGCGGGGTTTTTTGTGCCTGCATGAAGCTAGCGCCCCAGTAAACCCAACGGAATACCTTGAAGCGAAGACTGGCTGACCTCCCGGGAAACCATGATTCGGCACTTCGGCCCCAACGACCTGCTGATCGCGGCGCAGGCAGTCAGCCTCAGGCTTACGGTGGTCACGGCCAACCTGTCGGCGTTTGCGCGTGTTCCGGGCCTGGCTGTGGAGCACTGGCTGGAAGCCTGAAATTCGGCGTACCGCAGACGCCTGTCTGCTACGCCCAGCCCACCGATCCCATGCCGGGCACTCGCGTCACGGCATCGAAGCGGCGATAATCGCGTCATGCCCGGCACCCGATTTCCCTCCCGCTGAGGCATGGCCACTGCCCTGCATCAGGCGCGCTTCAACGCCGTCATCCGCGAGCTGCTTGCCGACGGCGCCCGACACGTTGCCGATCTCGGCTGCGGTCGCGGTGAACTGCTGCAACGGCTGCGCGAACACCGGCAATTCACCCGCCTGATCGGCGTCGACACGGATATCCGGGCGCTGGCCCGGGCCAGAATGGTTCTCGGCATTGACCTGCTGCGACCGGATCCGGACCTGCACGTGTGCCTGCATTCGTTCACCGATGCCATGTGGCCGATTCCGCGCGTCGACGCCGGCGTGATGCTGGAAACCATCGAACACGTCGACCCTGGTCACCTGCCGCAGGTCGAGCAGGCAGTGTTCGGGCGGTTGCGGCCCCGGATGCTGGTGATGACCACCCCCAACCGCGAATACAACCGGCTGCATGGCCTGTCACCCGGCCAGCGCCGGCGCCCGGACCATCGCTTCGAGTGGACGCGTGCCCAGTTCCAGCAATGGTGCACCGGCGTGGCGCAGCGCCAGCGCTACGACGTGCGGTTCGCCGACATCGGGCCGTCCCACCCCGCCTTCGGAAGTTCCAGCCAGCTGGCACGCTTTTCCCTCGCGGCCTGAACGGCTGTCAGAACATTCGATTCGACCGGGCGGGCGAACGCCTGCCGCTAGAATGTCGGCATGGATGCGATAAACACCCTGCTGCTGTTTGCCGGCCTGCTGCTGTTCCTGAGCGTGGTGGCCACGCCCCTGTCCCGTTTCGGTTTCCCGCTGCTTCTCATCTTTCTTGGCGTGGGCATGCTCGCCGGGGAGGATGGTCCCGGCCAGATCGATTTCGACGATTTCAGCGTCGCGTTTCTGGTGGGCAATCTGGCGCTGGCGGTGATTCTGCTGGATGGCGGGCTACGCACGCGTTACGACACCTTTCGCGTGGCGCTGCGACCTGCGCTGTCCCTGGCTACGGTCGGCGTGATGGCCTCTGCCGGGCTGACGGGGATGTTCATCACCTGGCTGCTGGGGGTGGACTGGCGATACGGTCTGCTACTGGGCGGCATTGTCGGCAGCACCGACGCTGCGGCCGTGTTCTCGCAGCTGCGCCAGGGCCAGGTTTCTCTGAACCAGCGCGTGACCGCCACCCTGGAAATCGAATCGGGCACCAATGACCCGATGGCGATATTCATGGTCCTGTTCCTGCTGGAAGTGCTGACCAGTACCCAGCCCTTCAGTTGGCAAAGTCTGGGCGTCCAGTTGCTGCTGCAGTTCGGCATCGGGGCGGCCGGCGGTGTAGCGCTTGGGTATGCCCTTTCCTGGCTGGTGACCCGGATTGCCCTGGTCGAGGGTCTGTACGCACTGCTGATTCTGTCCGGCGGGCTGATTACGTTCGCCGCGATCAACAAGCTCGGCGGCAGCGGCTTTCTCGGCGTGTATCTGCTCGGCCTCGTGGTCGGCAACCGGCCCAATCACGCGACCGAGCACGTGTTCCGCGTAATGGACGGGCTCGCCTGGCTTGCGCAGGCCGGCATGTTCCTGATTCTGGGGCTGCTGGTGACGCCTAGCGAGCTCTGGAACAACGCCCTGCCGGCGTCGCTGATCGCGCTGTTCCTGATATTCGTGGCGCGTCCGGCCGCGGTGTTCCTGTCCCTGTTGCCGTTTCACTTTCCGTGGCGGGAGCGGCTTTTCATCGCCTGGGTGGGCCTGCGCGGCGCGGTGCCCATTATCCTGTCGATCTTTCCGCTGATCGCGTCGCTCAGCGGCGCCCGCTTTCTGTTCGACATCACCTTTGCGGTGGTGATCGTGTCCCTGTTGCTGCAGGGCACGACCATCTCGGCCGCCGCGCGACTGCTGGGGCTGCGAATACCGGACCAGGGCCGGGCGCTGGATCAGTACGAGCTGGAAGGCGGCGGCCGGCTTCGCTTCATGCTGTCGCTGTTCCGCGTCGAGCCGCATTGCCGGGTCGAAGGCCACGACGCCGGCGCCCTGCCGCGCGGCAGACAGGTTCGTTGTATCGCCGTGCTGCGCGGCAGGCGGTTTCTCTATCCCGGCGCCGGATTCCGCTTTCAGGCGGGTGATCGGCTGTATCTCATCCACCCGGCCCGGCATGCGGATAAGCTGGCTACCTATTTCCGCATGGAACGCGGCCAGGGCCGGCTCAGCCCACGGCGGTTCTACGGCAATTTCATGCTGCGCGGCGATTCGCCCATGCACGAACTGGAGACCATTTACGCGCTGCAGCTCGATCCGGCGGACCGGACGCGAACACTCGACGAGTTCATTCGCGCCAGGCTCAATCGACCACCCGTGGCGGGCGATACGGTCAGCGTCGACCGAATCCTGCTGCGAGTTCGCGCGCTGGAAGCCAGCGGACGCATCGAGCGAGTAGGTTTGCGATTCCGCAGCGGCGACGACAAGCCACCCGGATCCGGCTGACGCCCCGAAAGAGGGATTAGATCGGCCGGCGCGGCCGATTGACGGCCGCGAACCCGTGCCCGTGCTGGATCAGAAACGCCAGCCACTTGTTGAGTAGCAGATTGCGTGGCCACTGAGCGTGCAGGGCTCGCTCGTTCTCCAGGTCCAGGCCGGGTAACGCGGCATAGCGGGACTGCGCCTCGCAGTGCACGGCCTCGGCCAGGCCCGCATCGCGGTACAGACGAATGTGCAGATCGGGGTCGGCCTGCGGCGCGCCGTCCTCGAACCAGTAGGTCAGATGCACGGTGGTGGTGTACTTGCAGCGCTCGAGCACCCGCAGGTGCAGGTCCCGGTCGGTAGGACTGCGCGAACGGGCCTGCTCGAAAGGCAAATCGGTTTCCGGGACCAGCCGCACGAAGCGACGGAAGTTGCTTTCATACAGCGCCATCAGCCCCGCGAAGCTGCGCGGCGTGGCGGCCCGGACCAGATGCTGTCGTGTTTTAAGACTCATGCCACGACTATAAGCGAGGTGGGAAGGGGGACCAAGTGCCGAACCCACGAGAAATCGGCATTCGACGCGGTATCGACCGACATCGTTGTCGCGTCCGGGGCTGGAAACACGAAACCGGAAACGACTGCCGTCGGTCGCGCTAGAACGTGCGCCGCCGAATGCCCTTCTCCTGCATGATCATGGTGGCGATTTCCTCGATCGACATGTTGGTAGTGTCGCTGGAAGGAATGCGTTGCCGCTTGTACAGGCTTTCCGCCTGGCGCAACTCGAAGCTCACCTGAGGCAGCGAGGCGTACTGGCTCCCCCGCCGCCGCTCGCTGCGGATGTGGTGCAGCCGGTCGGGCTCGATCGACAAGCCGTAGAGCTTGTCGCGATGCGGCTCCAGGATGCGGGGCAGGCGTTGGTTCTCGAGGTCCTCCGGGGTCAGCGGATAATTGGCCGCGAACACGCCGTGCTGCATGGCGAGGTAGATGCTGGCCGGCGTCTTGCCGCAACGGGACGGGGCGATCAGGATCACCTGGGCATCCTCGTAGCCGTCCTCGCCCACGCCGTCGTCATGGTTCAGGGCGTAGTTCATGGCATCGATGCGGATCTGGTAGGTATCGCGATCGGCGATGCCGTGTGCCCGGCCTTCCCGGTGCATCGACTTGACGTTGAGTTCGCCCTCCAGCTGCGGCACGAACAGATCGAAAAGGTCCAGGAACAACGCATTGGCACCCCGCAGGATCACCCGCACCTCGTCGCTGACCGTGGTCGAGAACACGATCGGCTTCATGCCGCTGCTGCCGGCTACCTGATCGATGTATTCGACCGCCGCACGCGCCTTGTCCTCGGAGTTGATGAAGGGCAGCGTCGACTGCTTGAACTCGGCTTCATCGAACTGGGTGAGCAGCGTGGCGCCGAGAGTTTCGGCCGTGATCCCGGTGCGATCCGACAGGAAGAACACCCAGCGTTTGCCGGCCGCCTCGCTCATCGCGCCGTACCGGCCGGACGCGCCGGACGCCGACCATGTAAAATGCGCGCCTTTCGACCACATCGCGACCCGCGGAGGGTGGAGTTTTGAGTCAGCGTCACGTTGTTTGGTTTTCGCAGCTGGGAATGGGCGACGTCGAGTCCGTCGGCGGCAAGAATGCCTCGCTGGGCGAGATGATCAGTCACCTCAAGGAGGCCGGGGTCAACGTGCCGGGCGGGTTTGCCACGACGGCAGCAGCCTACCGGGAGTTTCTCGCCCATGACAAGCTCGACGAACGCATCAACGCCGCACTGGCCGAGCTGGATACCGACGACGTCGACGCCCTGGCCGAAACCGGCGAGCGCATCCGTCGCTGGGTAATCGACCACCCTTTCCCGCCGGGCCTGGCCGAGCAGATCGAAACCGCCTACGAGGAGCTGGCCGGCGACGACGAGTCGATGTCGGTGGCGGTGCGTTCCTCGGCCACTGCGGAGGATCTGCCCGATGCCTCCTTTGCCGGCCAGCAGGAAACCTTCCTGAACGTGCGCGGGATGGACAACGTGATGCTGGCGATCAAGGACGTGTTCGCCTCGCTGTTCAACGACCGCGCCATCTCTTACCGCGTGCATCAGGGCTTCGCCCACGATCAGGTCGCGCTGTCCGCCGGCATCCAGCGGATGGTGCGCTCCGACACCGGTGCCTCCGGCGTGATGTTCACCATCGATACCGAATCCGGTTTCGACAAGGTGGTGTTCATCACCAGTTCCTTCGGCCTGGGCGAGGCCGTGGTCCAGGGGGCCGTGAACCCGGACGAGTTCTACGTCTACAAGCCCAATCTGGAAGCCGGCCGCCCTGCCCTGCTGCGGCGCATCCTCGGCGGCAAGGCGCTGAAGATGGTGTACACGGACGACACCAGCCACGGCAAAAGCACGGAATTCGTCGACGTGAACGAGGCCGATCGGCAGCGGTTCTCGCTGACCGACGCCGACGCGGAAGATCTGGCCCGCCAGGCGGTGATCATCGAAAAGCACTACGGCCGCCCGATGGACATCGAGTGGGGCAAGGACGGCGAAACCGGCGAGCTCTACATCCTGCAGGCGCGGCCAGAGACGGTACGCAGCCGCCAGGGCGCGAGCACCCTGGAACGCTACCGGCTCAAGGCGACCGGCCCGGTGCTGGCCGAAGGGCGCTCGATCGGCCAGCGCATCGGCGCCGGCCGGGTGCGCAACGTCAGTTCCATCCGCGAGATGAGTCGCGTGCAGCCCGGCGACGTGCTGGTCACCGACATGACCGATCCGGACTGGGAACCGGTGATGAAGCGGGCCGCCGCCATCGTCACCAACCGCGGCGGCCGCACCTGCCATGCCGCCATCATCGCGCGCGAGCTGGGCATTCCCGCGGTGGTGGGCACCGGTGATGCCACCGAAGTCCTGGCCGACGGCACGCCGGTCACCGTGTCCTGCGCCGAGGGTGACACTGGGTTCGTCTACGACGGCGAGCTGGACTTCGACATCAACGAGGTCCAGCTCGACGAGATGCCGGACATCGGCGTCAAGATCATGATGAACGTGGGCAACCCGGACCGGGCCTTCGACTTCGCCATGACACCGAACCGCGGCGTGGGTCTGGCGCGGCTGGAATTCATCATCAACCGCATGATCGGCGTGCACCCCCGTGCCCTGCTGGAATTCGACCAGCAGACGCCGGCCCTGCAGAAGACCATCACCGCCCACATCGCCGGCTATGAAGACCCGGTGGCGTTCTATGTGGACCGGCTGGCCGAGGGCATTGCCACCATCGGCGCGGCCTTCGCGCCGGAGCCGGTGATCGTGCGGCTGTCGGATTTCAAGTCCAACGAGTACGCCAACCTGATCGGCGGCGAGGCCTATGAACCCGGCGAGGAAAACCCGATGCTGGGCTTTCGCGGCGCCTCGCGCTATCTCTCCGACGACTTCCGCCCCTGCTTCGAGCTGGAACTGGCCGCGGTCAAGCGGGTGCGCGGCGACATGGGCCTGACCAATGTGCAGGTGATGATTCCCTTCGTGCGCACGGTGGGCGAAGCCGAGGGCGTCACCCGCCTGCTGGCCGAGCATGGGCTGGAGCGCGGCAAGGATGATCTGAAGCTGATCATGATGTGCGAGCTTCCCTCGAACGCGGTCATGGCCGAACAGTTCCTGGAACACTTCGACGGGTTCTCCATCGGCTCCAACGACATGACTCAGCTTACCCTCGGGCTGGACCGGGATTCCGGGCTGATCTCGCACCTGTTCGACGAGCGCGACCCGGCGGTCAAGTTCATGCTGGAGCGGGCCATCCGCGCCTGCCGTGATGCCGGCAAGTACATCGGCATCTGCGGCCAGGGTCCATCCGATTATCCCGACCTGGCCCGCTGGCTGCTGGATCAGGGCATCGAGAGCATGTCGCTCAACCCGGATACCGTGGTCGGCACCTGGCTGTATCTGGCCGGCGAAAACAGGCAGTAACCGGGACGGGCGGCCGGCTCGCCCCGACCTTCATGCGCCAGAACCTGCAGCACGGCGCCATTTATGCGGTGGCCGGTGCCGCGGCCTTCGCCACCATGGGCGCGCTGGTCAAGCTGGCGGCAGCCGAGTTACCCAACCCCATGGTGGTGTTCCTGCGCAACGCTTTCGGGTTGCTGATCCTGCTGCCGTGGCTGTTGCAGCCGGGCCTCACGGGTCTGGCTACCCGCCGGCCCTGGGCGCATCTGCTGCGCGCCGCCGCGGGACTTACCGCGATGTACTGCTTCTTCTTTGCCATTTCGCGTATGCAGCTGGCCAACGCGGTGCTGCTCAACTACAGCCAACCGCTGTTCATTCCCTTCATTGCCTGGCTGTGGCTGGGCGAACGCCCGGCCCGGCGTATTGCCCCCGCCGTACTGATCGGCTTTGTCGGGGTAGCGCTGATTCTCAAGCCCGACGCCGGGCTGGTGTCGCCGGTGGGCCTGATCGGGCTGGCCGCTGGCGTCCTCGCGGCGGTGGCGATGGTGGCCATCCGCGCCCTGAGCACCACCGAGCCGGCCACCCGCATCGTGTTCTACTTCACTACCCTGGGCACGCTGATTTCGCTGGGGCCGGCCGTCTATCTCTGGCAGTCGCCCTCACCCGGCGCCTGGCTGGCCATGCTGGGAGCCGGCGGCTTTGCCACCCTGGGCCAGATTCTGCTTACCCGGGCCTACAGCGTGGCGCCGGCCGCGCATGTGGGATCGCTGATCTATGCGGCGGTCATTTTCGCCGGACTCTGGGGCTGGTGGATCTGGGCGGAGATTCCCGATATTTTCAGCCTGGCGGGCACCGTGCTGGTGATCGCCGCGGCCTGTCTGGTGGTGTTCGCGCGGCGGCCTCAGCTTGCCGGCAAGTAGGACCGCTCCGTTTTCTCGATCCATGCCCTGAATGCGTCGAACGGCATCGGCCGGCCGATCAGATACCCCTGCAACAGATCGCAGCCAAGGCTCTCCAGCACCTGTGCCTGATCTTCCTGCTCGACACCCTCGGCCACGACCTGGATGCCCAGCGCGTGCGCCAGTTCCACCAGCGCGCGCACGATGGCCAAATCCGTGGGCGAGGTGGTCACGTCCCTGACGAAGGATTTGTCGATCTTGATCTGCCCTACCGGCAGCGACTTGAGGTAGGCCAGTTGGGAATACCCGGTACCGAAATCATCGATCGCCACGCCGATGCCGGCGTGGCGCAACTGCTGCATCACGGCGCGGCTCCCCGGTTCGTCCAGCATCAGGGTTTCCTCCGTAATCTCCAGCAACAGCCGGTCGACAGGCAGGCTATGCGCGGCCAGATAGCGGGAAACCGCGTCGGCGAACCCGGGTTCGACCATCGCGCGCCGGGATACGTTGACCGACAAACGTAGCGGGTGTCCGGCCCCCTGCAGGCTGGCGGCTATCGCAAGCGCCTCGCGCATCACCCAATCAGACAGGGGCACGATCAGGCCGCTGCGTTCTGCCCGGGGAACGAAGTCACCCGGTGGCAACAGGCCGCGTCGCGGATGCCGCCAGCGGACCAGGCACTCCGCCCCCACGAGCTGCCGGGTATCGCACTTGACGATCGGCTGCAGGAACAACATCAGTTCATCGCGATCGATGGCCGAACGCAACTCCGCGGTGAGACTGAGCATCTGCGGGTCAACGGGCTCGCACCGGGCTTCATGCAGCAGGAAATGTCCGCCGGACCGCTTGGCCTGATACATGGCCGCCATGGCATGACTTAGCAGCGATTGCGCATCCAGACTGTCGTCCGGATAGCTGGCCGCTCCCATGCTGGCGAACAGATTAAGGCGACTCTCACCGACGGCACAGGGATCGGCCAGCGCGCGGGCGGCCGCGGCGGCAAGATCGCCAAGTTGCGCGCGGTCCGGCACGCCGGGCCACATCACCGCGAAACAATCCCCGTCCAGCCGCGCCGGCGTCGCCCCATCCGGCACCACATGGCGCAGTCGGCGTGTCACGACCCGCAGCACCTCGTCGCCCGCGGCCGCCCCATACGCATTGTTGATCTCCTGGAACCCATCCAGGTCCAGCACCAGCAGGCCAACGGTTGTGCGGTCGTGATCGGGGCCAGCCAGCCGTTGCTCGAGCGCCGTCAGCAACCCGTTGCGGCTGGCCAGACCGGTAAGTCCGTCGTGAAGGGATGACGGCGCGACATGGCTTTCCAGGTACTGGGTTCGGGCGCGCAGGGACTCCGTCTGATCCATGACCATGGCGCCAGCCTCGCTGGCCATCACCACGCTGACGTACTGGCCCCAGAAGGCGAATATCAGGGGCATGAGGTCGAGCAGCCAGAGGACCGGCGACTGCAGCTGCGCCGCCATCAGAGTGGCCGGCGTAACCCGTCCGGATTCGAGCCATGCGGTCAGCAACGTTGCCACCAGCACCGCCAGACCGGCGATCACCAGCCCCACATAGGCCGTGCGTGACACCCGCGCCCGCAACACCGCGCGATTGCGTGCGAATAACCCGCTGTTGCTACCCATCGGCCGACGGCTCCCGCGCCGTGTCGCGGCGTTTATGCCTCGATGTTACGCGAACCAGCGTCGGGGCATGCACCGGGTGGGGTCAGCGCCACCCAGACGACGCCCAGGGCATCCAGGTGCGCCGAAAACCGGTGGTACGCCGTTGCCGCATTTCCCGGTGTTCCGCGCAGTCCGAACTCGATGCTCCGTCGGCCACTGGCATTGGGCAGGCAGGACAGGCGCAGGTCCGGATGGGCCGCGATGACATCATTCATCGCTTCGATCAGGTCGCTCTCCGCCACATCACGAGCCTCCAGCCGGAATTCGACCTGGCGCTCGACCGGCGTTTCCCCCGCGTAGCGCGTGTCCAGCACCCATTCGACCATGGGCCAGGCCATGCTGGGGAAACCCGGCACGAAATGGTGACCACGGAAGGAAAACCCCGGCACCCGGTTGACTGGATTGGGGATCGGCGTGGCGCCCTCGGGCCAGTTCACCATCTCGATGCGCTGGGGATAGGTTCGCTCGCCGAACACCGCTTCCAGTTCGGCCCGCCCCTCGGAGTGGATGACCGTCGGCACACCGGCCGCGGCGGCGGCACACTGGCGCGTGCGATCGTCCGGCGTCGCACCGATGCCGCCGAAGGAAAACACCACATCGCCACGATCCAGCGTCCAGCGCAGGATGTCCGTCAGCCGTTCGGGATCGTCGCCAACCGTCAGCGACCAGGCCAGCTCGAGACCCCGCGTATCGAGCAGTTCGATCACCTTCGCCTGGTGCTTGTCGCTGCGCTTGCCGCTAAGCAGTTCGTCGCCGATCAGCAGGACGCCGAACGCCGACTGCTGGGCTGAGGCACTTGAATCAGACATCTGCCTTAACCGCGAAGGACGCAAAACAATTCAATTGTTTTCCCTTTGCGAGCCTTGGCGTCCTTTGTGGTTTGCGCGCTCCTACTCGGGCTCGGGGATCCACCCGAACTGCTCGATCGCGCCGAAGATATCGGTCTCGGTGGTGATGCCGACCATCTCGCCGTCCTTTTCCACCAGCAGGCGGCTGACGTTCTTTTCCGAGATCACGTTGGCGGCCTCGTGCAGATGGGTCTGCGGCGGTACCGTGATCACCGGCCGAGTGGCGATCTGCCCTACCGTCAGGTCGACCGGCGACTTATTCTCCTTGACGATCTTGGTGACGATGTCACGCCGGGTCATGATGCCCCACACCCCATCGGCGTTGGGCTCCACCACCAGCGAGCTGACATTGCTCTGGCGCATCTGGTGCATGGCGTCATGCACGGTGGTGGCGTCGTCGGTGGTGATCAGGGTGCGGGTCATCACGTCGCCCACCGTGTGCGGCGTGCGGCCGGAGGCGATCATCTCCTCCAGCGGCTGCAGCAGGCGCCGGATCTCGCGCTGCTTGCGCTCGCGGGCGAGCTTTTCGGCCCGCTGCTTACGCTTGGTTTCCAGGTCGATGCCACCCTTGATCTGCTCGATCAGGGCATCCGCGAATTCACTGGTGCCGACCTCGGTGGCGCCTTCCATGTTGCGGGCGAAGTCGTAGGTGACGATGCCGTCCGCCAGCACTTCCGGGTAGGCCAGGCTGATCAGGTCGGCGGCCTCCTGCCAGCCGATGTACTCGAGCATGTTCACGCCCGAGAACAGCAGCGACCCGGGGTTGACCTTGTTCTGGCCCGCGTACTTGGGCGCGGTGCCGTGGGTAGCCTCGAACACCGCGATGTTGTCGGACATGTTGGCGCCCGGCGCGATGCCGATGCCGCCAACTTCCGCCGCACAGGCGTCGGAAAGATAGTCGCCATTCAGATTCATGGTGGCGAGCACGTCGAAATCATCCGGGCGCAGCAGCATCAGCTGGAAGATGATATCGGCGATGCGATCCTTGATGACGATCTTGCCTTCCGGCTGACGGCCGCCGTACTCGGAGTAGAGCTCGTCCTCGGTGATGGTGCAGTGGGGGTACTCCTCGCGCGCCACCTCGTAACCCCAGGAGCGGAACGCCCCCTCGGTGAACTTCATGATGTTGCCCTTGTGGACAAGCGTCACGGATTCACGACCATTGTCGATGGCGTACTGGATGGCCTTGCGCACCAGCCGTTTGGTACCGAACTCGGAGATCGGCTTGATGCCGATACCGGCCTTGTCGAAGAAGCTGGCGCCCATTTCCTCACGCAGGAATTTGGCCAGCTTCTCGTTTTCCTCGGTACCGGACTGGTACTCGATGCCGCAGTAGACGTCCTCGGTATTCTCGCGAAAGATCACCACGTCGACCTTGCCGGGGTCCTTCAGCGGGCTGGGCACGCCGGCGTAGTGGCGCACCGGGCGCACACAGGCGTATAGATCCAGGGCCTGGCGCAGGGAGACGTTGAGCGAGCGGAAGCCCTCGCCCACCGGAGTGGTCAGCGGACCCTTGATGGCAACCCAGAGATCGCGGATCGCATCCAGCGTTTCCGCCGGGAAATAGTCGCCGTCATACAGGCGGGCGGCCTTCTCTCCCATGAAGAGTTCGGCCCAGTGCACCTTGCGCTTGCCGCCATAGGCCTTTTCCACCGCAGCATCCCAGATGCGCAGACAGGCCTTGGTGATGTCCGGACCGATGCCGTCACCCTCGACATAACCCAGAATCGGGTTGTCGGGAATCTGCATCTGCCCGTTTTCCACGGTGATCTTGTGTCCGGACTCGGGGTAGCGGATGTGCTTGTAGGCCATGCGTGCGCACTCCTCCTGGCGTTTATGAATCGTCGCGCGGGGTTGTTGTGCGCCATTCTAACACCCGCGCCATGACCGCCGGGTGTCGGCTAAGCCGGGATGCATTCACGAAAAAACCCGCCGGGCACGTGGCCGGGCGGGTTTCGGTAACCTCGAGAAGTGCGAAATCAGGCCGCGTCGGCGGCCTCCTGCAGCATGGTCTGCAGTTCGCCGGACTTGTACAGGTCGATGATGATGTCCGAACCGCCCACGAGTTCGCCCTTGACGAACAGCTGCGGAATCGTCGGCCAGTTGGAGTAGAGCTTCACCCCCTGGCGATAGATTTCCTCATCCTCGAACACGTTCACCGCCTTGAACGGCACGCCGCAGATTTTCAGGGCCTCGGCGGCCTGCGCGGAAAAACCGCACTGCGGGAAATCCGGGCTGCCCTTCATGTAGAGCACCACCGGGTTGTTCTCGACTTCCTGTCGAATGATTTCGAGCGCGTCGCCAGTCATGGGTTGTCGTTTCCGTATCGTGGGACCAACGCCACTATTGTACGCCACCGTCCGGGCAAGCGTGGTCATCCGGGCCCCAGCCGCCGCCACCCGGCGAGGCCACGACCAGCCGGTCACCCGCCCCCACTCGGCCCTGACATTTGCCCGGGAGCGCCTGACCGTTGAGGCAATTGTCACCCACGGCGCCATCGCTACCGCCGGCCAGGCCCCAGGGGGCGCGCCGGCGCCGCTCGGTCAGCAGGGTGTAACGGGCCGGGCCCAGGAATTCGAGTTCCCGCAGCAGCCCGTCGCCGCCGGGGTGCCGCCCATCACCGCCCGTGCCGCGGCGGATTTCGTAGCGGCGCACGCGCACCGGGAAATGCCGTTCCAGCACTTCCACCGGCGTATTGCGGGTGTTGGTCATGTGCGCCTGTACTGCCGAGGCGCCCGTGCGAACCGGGCCGCCGCCGAGGCCGCCGCCCATGGTTTCGTAATAGTCCCAGGGCCGCTCGCCCTCGTGCCAGCCCATCGCAAGGTTATTCATGCCGCCGTGGCTGGCGGCGGGAATGCGCTCGGGCAGCGCTTCGGCCAGCGCCCCCAGTACCGCATCGACGATGCGCTGGCTGGTCTCCACATTACCGGCCGCCACCGCCGCCGGCCGCTGCGCATTGAGCAGGCTGCCAGCCGGTGCCGAGATATCGATATCGTGAAACGCGCCGGCGCAACCGGGCAGATCCGCCGGCATCAGGCAGCGAAAGACATACAGGGTGGCGGCAGCCGTAACCGAGATGGGGCAGTTGACGTTGCCCGCGGTCTGGCCCGCGCTGCCGGTGAAATCCACCTGCATCGCGCCCTGCCGGGCCCGGATGCGACAGGCAATGGCCAGGTCGCGGTTGCCCTGGCCATCGTCGTCGAGATGATCGGTGAAGCGGTAGTCGCCGTCCGGAATCGCCGCCAGCGCGCTGGCCGCCAGCCGGCGGGCGTACTCGTTGTAATCGGTCAGCGCCTGCAGGAAGCCGTCCGCCCCCTGGGCGTCGATGAGCGCCTGCAGACGCTGCAATCCCACCCGGTTGGCGCTGATCTGGGCGGAAAAGTCACCGCGCGAGATGGTGGCATCGCGTAGCGGCGCCACCAGTCGCTCGAACACGCCCGCATCTATCGTGTCATCGCACAGCAGCCGGGTCGGGGCAATCACCAGCCCCTCCTCGTCCAGCGACGAGGAAAGCGGCATGGAACCGGGGGATTCGGCGCCGATGTCGGCGTGATGGGCGCGATTGGCGACAAATGCGATCAGCCGGCCGCGGTCGAACAGCGGCGCGATCATGGTCACGTCCGGCAGATGCGTGCCGCCCAGAAATGGATCGTTGAGCACCAGCATGTCGCCGGGCGCCCAGTCGCGGTCGCTGACGATGCCCCGCATGGCATAGGCCATGCTCCCGAGATGCACCGGGATATGCGCGGCCTGGGCGGAGAGATAGCCGCTGGCGTCGAATACTGCGCAGGAGAAGTCCAGCCGGTCGCGGATGTTGGGCGAAAAGGCGGCACGCTGGAGCACCGCCCCCATTTCCTCGCATACGGCCCGGATGCGGTGCGCGAACAGGCTGAGCTCGATCGCCGTCACGTCAGTGGGTCCCGACCCGGGGGTGGCTCATGTCATAATCCTGTGTCTGACCCGGCGCACCATTGAAATCCCTGCGTTCACCCATAGCATTGTGGGCGCAGTCGAGACATTCTGTCGATCAAACCAAAGGGGAATTACATGGCCTTTGAGCTACCCGATCTGCCCTATGACTACGATTCGCTCGAGCCGCACATCGACGGTCGGACCATGGAAATCCATTACAACAAGCACCACAACGCCTACCTGACCAAGTTCAAGGCGGCTGTGGACAACACCCCGCTGGCCGATCAGAAGCTCGAGGATATCCTCGCCAAGGCCGGCCAGCACGGCGACGCGGTTCGCAACCAGGGCGGTGGTTACTACAACCACATCGTCTACTGGGACAGCATGTCGCCCAGCGGCGGCGGCAAGCCCGACGGCAAGCTGGCCAGCGCCATCGACGATTCCTTCGGTTCCTTCGACGAGTTCAAGGACCAGTTCACCACTGCCGCCACCGGCCTGTTCGGTTCCGGCTTCGTGTGGCTGGTACCCACCGGCGGCAAGCTGGAGATCGTCAAGACCCCGAATCAGGACAACCCCCTGATGGACGTTGCGCCCGTCCAGGGCACGCCGCTGATGGGGCTGGACGTGTGGGAGCACGCCTTCTACCTCAAGTACCAGAATCGCAAGCCGGAGTACGTCGAAGCCTGGTGGAACGTCGTCAACTGGGACGGCATTGCCAGGAAGTTCGAACAGGTCGGCTAACGCCGGCGCCGAGGCTTCCGACGATAATCGGCCCCGTCGCTGGTGCGGCGGGGCCTTTGCGTTTAAAGACACCGTGAACGAACCCGATCACCTCATCCCGACCTACGCCCGCCAGCCCCTGGCATTCAGCCATGGCGAGGGCGTGTGGCTGACCGATACCGCGGGCAACCGCTATCTGGACGCCCTGGCCGGCATCGCGGTCAGCGCCCTGGGCCATGCCCATCCGGCCATGGTGCAGGCGCTGCAGGATCAGGCCGCCGGCATTCTGCACACGTCCAATCTCTACCGGATTCCGCATCAGGAAACGCTGGCCGACCGCCTGTGCGATCTGGCCGGTATGGAAGCAGTGTTCTTCTGCAACAGCGGTGCCGAAGCCAACGAGGCCGCGATCAAGCTGGCCCGGCTGCACGGCCACCGCCAGGGCATCGAGGAACCGCGCATCCTGGTCATGGAGGGCGCGTTTCACGGCCGGACACTGGCCAGCCTGGCCGCCACCGGCAACCCGAAGGCGCAAAAGGGATTCGGCCCCATGCCGGCGGGCTTCGTGCGGGTGCCCTACGGCGACGCGGACGCCGTTGCGGCTCACGCCGACGATCCGAACGTGGTCGCGGTGCTGGTCGAGCCCATCCAGGGCGAAGGCGGCATCCGCGTGCCGCCGCCCGGTTACCTGCCGACCCTGCGCCGGTTATGCGACCAACAGGGCTGGCTGCTGATGGCCGACGAGGTCCAGACCGGCGTGGGCCGCACCGGCAACTGGTTCGCCTATCAGCACGACGCGGTGCAGCCGGATGTCGTGAGTCTGGCCAAGGGGCTGGGCGGCGGCGTGCCCATCGGCGCCACCCTGGTGGCCGGCCGGGCGACGGCCCTGTTCGGGCCTGGTAGCCACGGCTCCACCTTCGGCGGCAATCCGCTGGCCTGCCGCGCCGCCCTGGCGGTGATCTCGACCATCGAGACAGAGGGTCTGACCGCCAACGCCGCCGCCCGAGGCGAGCAGCTGGCCACGGCCTTCCGTGACGGGCTGGCGGACTGCGAGGGCTTGATCAGCGTGCGCGGTCGCGGCCTGATGATCGGCATCGAGCTGGACCGGCCCTGCGCGGTCCTGGTCGAACGGGCGCGCAAGGCCGGCGTGCTGCTCAACGTCACCGCCGAACGGGTGGTGCGCCTGCTGCCGCCGCTGATTCTCACCGCCGCGGAGGCCGATGACCTCGCCGACCGCGTCACCCAACTGATCCGCTCCTTTCTCGCGGAGTAACCCCATGTCGGTACGTCATTTCCTCACCCTCAACGACTTCCGGCCGGAGGAACTCCAGCGGATCATCGAACGGGCGGTGGAACTCAAGGATGCCCATCGCAACGGGCAGCTCACGCCCACGCTGCAGGGCCGCACCCTGGCGATGCTGTTCGAGAAGGCCTCGACCCGCACCCGGGTGTCATTCGAGGCCGGCATGGCGCAGCTGGGCGGCCACGCCCTGTTCCTGGCGCCGGGCGACACCCAGCTGGGCCGCGGCGAAACCATCGAGGACACCGCGCGGGTGATCTCGCGCATGGTGGACGCGGTGATGATCCGCAATCACTCGCAGACCCTGCTGGAGCGTTTTGCCGAGCACTCGCGCGTGCCGGTGATCAACGCCCTGACCGACCGCTTCCACCCCTGCCAGCTGATGGCGGACATGCAGACCTGGATCGAGGCCCGCGGCCGCATCGCCGGCTGCACCGCCGCCTGGATCGGCGACGGGAACAACATGTGCCAGTCCTACATCCACGCGGCCCGACAGTTCGGTTTTTCGCTGCGCATTGCCACGCCGCCCGGTTACGAGCCGGACGCCGACATCGTCGAACGCGGCGGCGCGGCCGTGCGGCTGGGCAATGATCCGGCGGCCGCCGTGGATGGCGTCGACCTGGTGATTACCGACACCTGGACCAGCATGGGCGGCGACCATGAACGCGACCAGCGACTGACCGATTTCGCCGGTTTCCAGGTCAACGCCGCCCTGATGGCCCGGGCCGCGCCCGACGCCCTGTTCATGCACTGCCTGCCCGCCCATCGCGGCGAGGAGGTCACCGACGAGGTAATCGACGGCCCCCAGAGCCTGGTGTGGGAGGAAGCCGAGAACCGTCTGCACGTGCAGAAGGCGTTACTGGAGGTTCTGATCCGGCCGGTGACGGATCGGGGCTGATTCGGTAGCCGCCGAAGCCTGTGGTGGCCGGTTAGTGGTTTCGAGTTTCAAGTTTCGCGTTTCAGGCTCAAGAACCAATGGCAACATTCGGATCGTTGCCCGCGCCTGTCCTCTGAGGCGTTGCTGAAAAAGGCCATCCTGGCCTTGTTTCAGCGTCGCTGCACGCAAACGCGGTTTGCGCTTGCTCCCAAAATCAAGCGCTTCCAGCGCATGGTCTTGGCGGTACGTCCTTGTACCGCACGGGACCTGCCGAAAAACGGGGTTTTCAGCAGCCCCCTAACCGCAAACTTGAAACCCGCAACTCGAAACTGTCCCTGCAATCCGCCGTCAACGGCGAACCGCAAGGACCAGTGAATACATGCCGCCCTCGGCCTCGAAATGCGCGGTCTCGGCCAATCCGGCCGCCGCCAGCAGATCCCCGAAGGACGCCGGCGTGAACTTGCGGCTGATCTCGGTGAGTATTTCCTCGCCGGCCGCCATGTCGATCGCGGTATCCAGCTGCCCGAATGTCACCCGGTGCGCATGATCCGCCCGCAGCCGCATCTCCACCCGTTGCAGTTCGGGGTCGTAGACCGACCGATGCCGGTACGCGTCCACCGGAAAATCCGCGTCCAGTGACCGGTTGAGCACCGAGAGTACGTTGCGGTTGAACCGGGCGGTCATTCCGGCGGCATCGTCATAGGCCGCTTCCAGCACCGCCGGATCCTTGACCCGATCGAAACCGATCAGCACGTGATCACCGTCCCGCAGAAGATCGGCGATCTCGCCCAGCATCGCCTCTGCCTCACCCGGATGGAAATTGCCGATGGTGCCGCCCAGGAACGCTACCAGGCGGCGCCCTTCCGCCGGCAGAGGCAGGCAGGACAGGCCACCGTGATAGTCGCCTTCCAGCCCCCGCACCACCAGATCGGGATAATCGTCGATCAGCGCCCGGCCGCTGCTGGCAACCATTTCGGCGCAGACATCGAACGGCCAGTAGGTTCCGGCCGGCGCCGGCCACGCGTCGAGCAGCAGGCGGGTCTTGCGGCTGCTGCCACTGCCCAGTTCGAGCAGATGCCGCGGCGCGGTCAGCGCCATGATCTCGCCGGCGTGCTCCGCCAGCAGCGCCGCCTCGGTGCGCGAGGGGTAGTATTCCGGCGTGTCACAGATCGCCTCGAACAGCAGCGAACCGGTTTCGTCATAGAAGTATTTGGGCGGCAGCCAGCGCGGCGGCGACAGCAGCCCGGCGCGCACATCATCGATCATCGAGGGGACGCGGCGGGCCGGCGGAACGCTGGTACAGGACAGCCGCGCCGTCGAGCTTGACTCGGTGGTCATGGACTCATGCTTGGGTGGGCGTTCCGGCTAGGCTACCATCCGGTCATTGAATCGCCCATGACGCACCATGTGCCGGATTGCCGCCTATCTGGGCCCCCCGCTGGGCCTGGCCGATTTCCTGCAGCGCCCGCCGCACAGCCTTTATCGCCAGTCCTGGGCCCCCCGGGAAATGCTCACGGCGACGGTGAATGCCGACGGCTGGGGTGTGGCCTGGCGCTGCGAGGACGGCCGTCCCGGCGTGTACCGCCATCCGCTGCCGATCTGGGCCGACATCAATCTCGACAGCCTGGGTCGTAGCCTGGTCAGCCGCGAGTGGGTGGGCAACGTCCGCAGCGCCACCACCGGCCTGGGCACCAGCGACGTCAACACCCAGCCCTTCGCCGCTGACAACTGGCTGTTCACCCACAACGGCTACATCGCCGATTTCGCCGCCGGACTGCGTCGGGAATTGCGCGCCGGCCTCTCGCCCGCCTTCGAGGCCGACATCCAGGGCAATACCGATTCCGAATACCTGTTCGCCTGGCTCCGTGAACAGCAGACCCAGCCGGCCGACGCCCTGCGACAAACCGTCGCCTGGCTGCGCACCCGTCTCGACGGCGATGACGACCGCGCCCTGCTCAACCTGCTGATCAGCGACGGCGAGATGCTGCACGCCACCCGCGCCGCCATCGGCGCCGACTGCCCCAGCCTGTACTTCCACCAGGCCCATCCGGATTTCGGCGACGGCTGCCTGATTGCCTCGGAGAACCTCGACGACCATCCCGGCTGGCAACCGGTGCCGCCGCAGCACCAGATCAGCCTTGCGCCCGGCCGCGCACCGACGGTCGAACCATGCTGACCCCGACGCGGGAACAACGGCTGGGTGAGCTGCGCGCCCAGTGCCGAACCATGCTGGTCAAGGCCGAACGCGACGGCATCTCGACCCGCGCCCAGCCCCATCCGGCGCTGAGCCCCCTGGCCTGGCACCTCGGCCACGTCTTCTTCGTCGAGACCTACTGGCTGCGCGAAGTACTGTTCGGCGACACCAAAGCCACCGCAGACTGGCAGGATCTGTACTTTCCCGAATTCTGTCCCAAGGACCAGCGCACGGCCCGGCTGCCGTCGACCGAGGCCATTCTCGACTGGACCCGAACGCTGGAGCACGACAACCACGCCTGGTGGGCGCAGGCGCATAGAAGCGGGCATCGTCTGATGGCGGACAATTACCTGCCGTATTTCCTGATCCAGCACTACGCCCAGCATCTGGAAACCATGACCATGGCCGACTATCAGGCGCGGGCGCAGGCCACGCCCGAAGGCGCGGTGTTACGCGACGCGGCCGATCCGACACCCGCGATGGTCGCGGTCGCGGGCGGCGAGTCCCCGGTCGGCACCGACAGCATCGCCGCCTACGACAACGAGCAGCCCGCCCATACGGTTTATCTCGCTGCCTTCCGCATCGCGCGCCACGCGGTGACCAACGCCCAGTGGCTGGCCTTCATGCAGGACGGCGGGTACCACCAGAATCGGCACTGGACCGCGGATGGTCTTGCATGGCGGGACCATGCCGGCACCGGTTGCCCCCAGCACTGGCGCCCGCATCCCGACGGCGGCTGGGTCAGCGCGAACCCGGCGGACCCCCTGTTGCCGGCGGCGCCGGTTCACGGGCTGTGTGCCCACGAGGCGGATGCCTTCGCCAGCTGGATGAACGCCCGGCTGCCACACGAACACGAATGGGAGACCGCCCGGCAGAGCGATCACCTGGCTGATGTCGCGCAGGTGTGGGAATGGAGCGCCAACCCGCTGTTTGCCTATCCGGGTTTCCGCAGCTTTCCCTACGAGGGCTACTCCACCCCCTGGTTCGACGGGGCCCACCGGGTGTTGCGCGGAGCCAGCCGCCATACCCGGCCCGACATTCACCGGCCTAGCTTCCGCAATTTCTACCCGGCCACCCACCGGCACGTATTCGCCGGTCTCAGGCTGACTATCTGACCTCGGCAGACGCCACCGAGGCCTCTATACTGCAGCGCGGGATGACCCGCAGCGGGCAACCGTTTCATTTCTGACAAACCTGAATGGATGCCGGATTTCATGACTTCCGCCGAGCCAGACGACGCACTCACCCCGCCGGACGACATCACCGAAACGGTGGCCACCGCCCTGGCCGAGGATATCGGCGACGGCGATCGCAATGCCGTAGTTGTCGACGAGGACCGCACCGCCACCGCCCGGGTGGTGGCGCGGGAGGCCTGCGTACTCGCCGGCGCGGCCTGGTTCGAGGCGGTGTTCACCCAGCTGGACGATCGCTGCCGGGTCACCTGGCATTACCGCGACGGCGATTCCCTGAAACCCGACACCATTCTCTGCGAAGTCCGCGGGCCGGCCCGTAGCCTGCTCACCGGCGAGCGTACAGCGCTGAATTTCCTGCAACTGCTGTCCGGCGTGGCCAGCGATACCCGGCGTTTCGTGGACCGCGTCAAGGGTACCCGGGTCCATATTCTGGATACCCGCAAGACCCTGCCCGGCCTGCGCAGCGCGCAGAAATACGCCGTGCGCTGCGGCGGCGGCATCAACCACCGCTTCGGACTGTTCGACGGCATCCTGATCAAGGAAAACCACATCGCCGCGGCCGGTTCGATTGCCGAGGCCGTCAGCCGCGCGCGGGAAGCCCATCCGGAACTGATGCTTCAGGTGGAGGTGGAAAATCTCAACGAGCTGGACGAAGCGCTGGCCGCCGATGCCGATTCGGTGCTGCTGGACAACTTCCCCAGCCACATCCTGTCGCGGGCGGTGAACAAGTGCCGCCGCCATCTGCTACCCAACCGGCGCAGCGTAATCTCCGAGGCCTCCGGCGATATCAGCCTGCGCAATATCCGCGACTACGCCGACACCGAGGTGGACCGCATCTCCATCGGCGGGCTGACCAAGAACGTCACCGCCACCGATTTCTCCATGCGGCTGCAGATGGACTGACTAGGTCGCCGATGCCAGCCGGTCGAACCCGGCCTTCAGGTCCGCGATCAAATCATCCGCCGATTCGAGCCCGGCATGCAGACGCAGCAGCGGACCCTCGTGGGTCCATTCGGTGGCGCTGCGGGCCCCGGTCAGATTGACCGGCAGCACCAGGCTTTCGAAGCCGCCCCAGGAAAAACCCATGCCGAAGAGTTCCAGCCCGTCCAGCATCGCGGTCAGAGCGTGGCGGGAACAGGGCTTCAACTGCACCCCGAACAGGCCGCAGGCAGCGCGGAAATCCCGCCGCCAGATGGCGTGGCCGGGGTCGCCGGGCAGCGGCGGGTAGAGCAATCCTTCCACCTCCGGGCGGCCGGCCAGCCAGTCGCATAGCCGCAATGCGTTGTCGGCGTGGCGGGCCAGGCGCACGTCCAGCGTGCGCAGGCCACGCAGTCCCAGATAGACGTCGTCGGGCCCGGCGCAATAGCCCATCTCGACCGCCGTGCGGCGCACGGTTGCATACCAGCTCTCGTTGGCCGTGACCGCCCCCAGCATGGCGTCGGCGTGGCCGACCACGTACTTGGTAGCCGCCTGGATGCTGATGTCCACCCCGTGCTCGAAAGCAGGGAAACCGATCGGCGTGGCCCAGGTGTTGTCGGCAATCACCGCCACATCGCGCGCCCGCGCCACCGCAGTCAGGGCGGGCACATCCGGCATCTCGAAGGTCAGCGAGCCCGGCGCCTCCAGCACCAGCGCCACGGTCTCCGGCCGCATCAACTCGGCCAGCGCCGCCGGGGTAATCCGCGGATCGAAGAAGCTGGTGGTCATGCCCAGGCGCGCCAGCATGCCGGCGCAGAGCTTGCGGGTGGGCAGATAGATATTGTCCGCCACCAGTAGATGCCCGCCCGCTTCTGCCACGCTCATCAGCGCCACGGTAATGGCGGCCAGTCCGGAGCAGGTGGTCACGCAACCGGCACCGCCCTCGAGTTCGGCCAGCAGCCCCTCGAGCTCGAAATGGATGGGGGTGCCGAAGCGTCCGTAATAGACCCCCTCGAACGGATTGGCGGCCGCCGACTCCAGCGCGTCGACGGTCGGGAAGATAACGGTGGACGCGTGATAAACGGGCGGATTGACCATGCCGTGCTGACGGCGCGGTTCGCGGCCGCCATGCACCAGGCGGGTGGGCTTGTCCATGACAATACTCTCCAGGCTGTCCACGCCGCAGGATACAGGCGGCGACGGGTTCGTCCGTATACTGCCGGGATGAGTCGACCCTGCCCAGACATGCCGTGGCGCCCCTTTCCGACACCCTGCTAAACGCCGCCGAAATTGCCCTGGCGACCCTGCCGCGACGCCCCTGCACCGACGCCGAACGGGCCGGGCTACGGGTGATCTCGCATCGCGGCGAGCGCGGCGATCCGGGGATTGCCGAAAACACCCTCGCCGCGTTCGCGCCGCTGCCGGATCACGGTGTCTGGGGCCTGGAATGCGACGTTCGCTGGACCCGGGACGGCGAGCCGATACTGATGCATGACCCCGATACCGCGCGGGTCTTCGCCACGCCGCTGCAGGTTGCCGATACCGATTTTCGCTGTCTTCGCCAGGCCTGCCCGGGGCTGACCCACCTGGATGAACTGATCGAGCGATTCGCCGGCCGGCTGCACCTGATGATCGAGCTCAAAACCGCGCCGCGGCCGGCGATCGACAAACCGCTCTCCGCGTCGCTGGGAGGCCTCGAGCCAGCCCGGGACTTCCACCTACTGTCGCTGGCGCCCGCCCTGTTCGATCACGCCGACGGCGTTCCGCCGTCCGCCTGGCTGCCGGTGGCCCGCACCAATGTCGCGGCCATCAGCCGCTTCGCCCTGACCCGGGGCTGTGCCGGCATGGCCGGCCCGTTCGCGCTGATCGGGCGCCGCCGGCTGGCGCATCATCACGCCAGCGGCCAGCGCGTCGGCGTGGGATTTCCCCGCCGCGCCGGGCTGGTGACAAGGGAAGCCATGCGCGGGGTGGACTGGTTGTTCACCAATCACGCCGTGGCCGTGGCGGGCATGCTGCGCCATGCCTGACACCGGCGTCAGGCGCTTTGCACCCGCCCCGGAATGACGCACAATGCGATAAGACTGCTTTCCAGAAACCGGAGTGACCATGTCCAGCACCGAACGACTCCTGCCGGCCCTGCTCGGCGCCTGTCTGCTGGCCGCGTGCGGCGGCGGGGGCAGTGGCGGGCCCAGTCTGGCCGGTCCCGGCCAGCCGGACGCCGGCGCCGGCGCCGGCACGGTGGATACCAGCAACGACCCGCCGCTGCGCACGGCGCAGGCCGATCTCGACGCGGCGTTGAACTGCACCCCGTTCGAGAATCCGGACAAGCCGCCGGTGCTGCTGATCCACGGCACCACCGTCACCGGCACCGAGCAGTACACCGCCTTTTATGCCCCGAAACTGGTCAGCCGCGGCTTCGACGTGTGCATCGTCACCTATCCCGACCGGGGCCTGATCGACCAGCAGATATCCGCGGAATACGTGGTCAACGCCCTGCGCCGCATTCATGGCGAAACCGGCCGCGAGGTGGCCATGATCGGGCACAGTCAGGGCGCCTCCATGCCCCGCTGGGCGCTGCGCTTCTTCCCCTCGGCCCGGGACGCGGTGGCCGATTTCGTGCTGATTGCCGGCCCCAATCACGGTACGACCGTGTCGCTGCCGGCCGCGCTGGGTGAGCAGCTGTTCGATCTGACGGGACTAGGCAGCCTGCCGATCGGGCTGGTCCCGGAGGCCATCTACCAGTTCGCGCCGGGCTCGGATTTCGTTGCCGCCGTGAACAGCGGCGACGAGACGCCCGGCGATGTCGATTACACCAGCGTCTACACGCTGTTTGACGAGCTGGTCCAACCCGCCGCGCCCGTACCCACGGCGGCGCTCGATTTCGACCAGGACAATCCGCGCGTGGCGAACATCCTGTTGCAGGACGTCTGCCCCGGACACCTGGCGGAGCATTTCAGCATCGGCACCACCGATACCCTGACCTTCGCGCTGGCACTGGACGCTATCAGCAATCCGGGGCCGGCCGATGTGACTCGCGCCGGCGGGGCGTCGGAACTGTGCGGGCTACTGCCGCTGGATCTTGCCGAACTGGCCATGCCGCAACGCGCGGCCGATCTGCTGACGATCGTGGCCAGCACGGTCGGCAACGGGCCGCCCGACCCGCATCTGGCGGCCGGCGAGCCGCCGCTGATGGATTACGCGCAGGCGGCCGTCGACTGACCCGCCGCGCCGGGGTCACGCATCCTGGCGTTGGAGAAAATCCAGCACCAGCGCATTGAAGCGGTCCGGCGAATCGATCGGCGTGGCATGACGGCTGTTGTCCACCACCGACAGTTCGCCGCGCGGCAGGGCGTCCACCGCGACCTGTTTCTCGGCCACCGGGGTGTAGTCATTGGCCGCGGCAACCATCAGCGCCGGACAGTCGATACGGCTAAGGCGATCCGTCACCGACCAGCCGGGCAGCGATCGCAGCGACCACAGGTACTCGCGCTTCCGGTTCGCGCCGTAACGCTGCACGAACGTCTCCCGGAGCTCGGCCTGATCGGCATCCGGAAACAGCCGGTCGCCAATCATCGCGGCCATGCGCGGCATGCCCAGGCATTGCACCACCGCCAGCCGCATGGCCACCTCCAGCAGCTTGCGCAGCGAGGTGATCGCGAAATCCGGCGGACAGTTGACCACCACCAGCGCGGTCGTGCGCTGCGGCTGGCTGGCTGCCATCTCGAAGGCGGTGGCCCCGCCCATGGACAGGCCGACCAGCCGTGCGGATTCGATATCGAGCGCGTCCAGCAACTGCCAGATGTCATCGGCGAAGCGGGAAATCCGGTACGGCCCCCGTGGCTTGTCGCTGTCACCGGAGCCGCGCAGATCGGGGACGATCACCCGGTAATGCTCGGCGAAGGCCGGAATCTGGTACTCCCAGTCGGCGCCGCTGGAACCCAGGCCGTGCAGCAGGACCAGCGGCTCGCCCTGCCCGGCCTCGCGGTAGTGCAGCCGCACGCCGTCGGCGAGTGTCACCGACGGCATGTCAGGGCCGCCCGTCCGCGGGCGCCAGTTCGCAGAAGCAGTGTGCGTAAAACCCGCGCGGGTCGGTCAGCCCGTGACGCAGCCAGTCGAAGGCCGGGTCCGTCGGGAGCCGCGTGATCCAGTCCGGCAGGAAACCCATACCCGCCCGGGATGACAGCAACTGACGCATCAGCGCCTGCCAGTTGCTCGGCGGGCGGATGGGTTTCAGACCGTAGTCACCCGGCTGCAGGCCGGCGAGTTCGGCGGTCGCGGTCAGGGCCTGGTCGAACCCGCCCAGCGAGTCCACCAGCCCGATGCGCTGGGCGTCGGCGCCGCTCCAGACGCGGCCCTGGGCGATCTCGTCCACCGCCGTCTTCTGCATGTCCCGGGCCTCGGCCACACGGCCGATGAACTGGTCGTAGGTATGCTCGATGCCGCTCTGGATGATGCGCTTGACCATCGGGCTGAGCGGTCGGTCCCCCCGCAGGGCCCCGGACAGCGGCGTGGTACCAACGCCATCCGTGTGAATGCCGAGCTCGGCCAGCGGCTTGCCGTAGGTGGGGATGATGCCGAACACGCCGATCGAACCGGTGATGGTGGCCGGCTGGGCCCAGATCTGGTCCGCATTCATGCTGATCCAGTAGCCGCCTGAAGCCGCCGTACCCGCCATCGACACCACCACCGGTTTGCCGGCCTCGCGGGTTAGCGCCACCTCGCGCCGAATCCGCTCCGAGGCGTAGACCGACCCGCCCGGGCTGTTCACCCGCAGCAACAGGGCGGCCACCGAGTCGTCGCGTCGGGCGTCGGCCACCAGCTTGGCCACGGTCTCGCCGCCAGCGGCCCCGCGCATGCTCTCGCCGTCCACGATCGGACCCTCCACCACCACCAGGCCGATGCGGTTCTCGGTACGCGGTTCGGGCTGGGCCGATTCGGTGGCACTCAGATACTGGAAGTGGTTTATCTGACGGAAACTGCCGTGATCGTCGTCGGCACCCACGATCTCGCGCATGGCGTCGCGGGTGGCCTCGAGCGAGGCGATCTCGTCCACCAGGCCGGCGGCCTGGGCCATGGCCGCGGCATCGCCGCCGGACTCGGCGAGATTGCTGTCGAACTTCGCGACATAGCCTTCGATATCAGACGATGTCAGCTCGCGGACGCCGGTGATCTCGTCCAGATACACGTCCCACAGCGACTCCAGCCAGGCCCGGTTCGCGGCCCGGGCCGGCGGCGACATGTCGTTACGCAGGAACGGCTCCACGAAGGACTTGTACTCGCCCACGCGGAACACGTTGATATCCACGCCCAGCTTGTCGAGGCCTTCCGCGAAATACTTGCGGTAAACCGCATAGCCCTCGACGAACACATAGCCCATCGGGTCCAGATAAACGTGATCGGCGTGGGCGGCCAGCTCGTACTGGGCCTGGTTGTAGCTCGGCGACCAGGCCACCACCCGCTTGCCGGATTCACGGAAACGGTCGATGGCGTCGGTCAGGTCCTGCAGCTGGCCGGCGCTGGCCGCGCCGAGTTGGTCGAGCTTGAGAAAGGCCAGCGCGATACGGTCATCCTCGGCAGCCCGGTCGAGCGCCTCCACCAGGTCCCGGACCACCGTCTGCGGCTCGGGACCGCTGAGCAGATCACGCACCAGGGCATCCGGCGCGGGCATGTCGCTCTGCTCGATCAGATCGCCGGTGGGCGCCCAGACCAGGGCGACATTGTCCTCGACCGTGACCCCGCTGCCTCCGAAGAACAACAGATAGGCCGACACCGGCGCCGCCAGCAGGAAAACCAGAATGAGCAGTGCGTAGATGCCGGCGGCAACCCGCCAGATCAGGCGGAAGAAACCGCCGAGGATGCCTTGTCGCTTGGCCAAGTCGATCACCGTTGGGAATGCAGCCGTTATGGTACGCCAAGGCTCTCGGGCCGCCCAAGCCACCCGGGCGGATGCGGCTCTAGTAGAATCATCGTCATCAATGCTGCCGCCCACGGCGACGGCTCCGTTTCCCAATCTGCAGACCCGACCATGAATGACACCACGGCGGACACGCCCCACCACAAGCTGATCATCCTGGGCTCGGGCCCGGCCGGGTACACCGCGGCCGTCTATGCGGCCCGCGCGAACCTCGACCCGGTACTCATTACCGGCATCGAACAGGGCGGTCAGCTGATGACGACCACCGATGTCGACAACTGGCCCGGGGATGTCGAGGGCCTGCAGGGCCCGGACCTGATGTCACGCATGCTGGCGCATGCCGAGCGCTTCGACACCCGCGTGCTGTTCGACCACATCAACGCGGTGGATTTCAGCCAGCGCCCGCTGCGCCTGACTGGCGACCGCGGCGGGTATACCTGCGATGCCCTGATCATCGCCACCGGCGCCACCGCCAAGTACCTGGGTCTGCCCTCCGAGGAAGCCTTTGCCGGCAAGGGCGTATCGGCCTGCGCGACCTGCGACGGCTTCTTCTACAAGAATCGCAACGTGGCGGTGATCGGCGGCGGCAATACCGCGGTGGAGGAAGCGCTGTACCTGTCCAACATCGCGGCGAAAGTCACCGTGGTGCACCGGCGCGATCAGTTCCGCTCGGAGAAGATTCTGGCCGACAAGCTGCGCGACAAGGCCGAGAACGGCAACGTCGAGATCATCTGGAACCACGTTCTCGATGAAATCCTGGGCGACGACATGGGCGTCAACGGCGCCCGCATCAAGTCGGTGGCCGACGACACGCCCCGCCAGCTGGATGTCGACGGCGTGTTCATCGCCATCGGGCACAAGCCCAACACCGACATCTTTACCGGCCAGCTGGACATGGAAGGCGGCTATATCCAGGTCAACAGCGGAACCCGGGGCAACCACACCGCCACCAGCGTGCCGGGCGTGTTCGCCGCCGGCGACGTGATGGATCACGTCTACCGCCAGGCCATCACCTCCGCCGGCACCGGCTGCATGGCCGCGCTGGATGCCGAGAAGTATCTCGACCAGCTGGCCGAGGAAACCGCCGGCACCGCTGCCGCCGCAGCGTCCTGATAGGCCGATGCGTCATACGCGACAGCCAGCGTTCGTCCTGATTGCCGCGACGGCACTGCTGGCCGCCTGCGCCTTCCGGCTGCCGGGTACCAGTGCGGTCGACCCGACACTGTCCGAGGCCCGCAAGACGGTGGTGACCAGCGCCACGGCCCAGATCAGCGCGCCGTATCGCTATGGCGGTACCGACCGCAAGGGCTTCGGCAACGCCGGCCTGATGCATTTCGCCTACGCCGCGGCCGGCATCGGGATCCCGACCCGCACGCCGGGCCAGCTACGCGCGGGCAAGCCGATCGCGTTCGACGAGGCGCTGCCGGGCGATCTGCTGTTCTATCGACTGAGTGGCGACGACGCCGATCCGCATGTCGGCATGTTCATCGGCTCGGGCGAGATGGTGCACGCCAGCGTCGATCGCGACGAGGTAGCGCTGGCCACGGTGGACAACGCCTTCTGGCGGAAACGCCTGGCCGCGGTCATCCGCATCCTGCCCTGACCCGACGCCCACGAAAAAGGCGCCCCGGAGGGCGCCTTGTCGCCGGCAATGCCGAACGCGGATTCCGATCGATTCAGAGCTTCTCGCGGATACGGGCGGACTTGCCGCTGCGCTCGCGCAGGAAGTAGAGCTTGGCGCGACGCACGTCACCCCGGCGCTTGACCTTGATCTCCGCCAGCTGCGGGGAGAAGGTCTGGAACACGCGTTCCACACCTTCGCCGTGCGACACCTTGCGCACGGTGAACGCCGAATTCAGGCCGCGGTTGCGCATGGCGATGACCACGCCGTCGAAGGCCTGCAACCGCTCGCGGTCGCCTTCCTTGACGCGCACCTGCACGCTCACTTCGTCGCCGGGCCCGAATGCCGGGATCTGCTTGCCCTGCTGCTGTTCTGCCTCGAGTTCCCGGATGATATCGCTCATTGTTCGCTGGCCTGTCGCTGTAAGGGTCGGCTGAGAAAGCCGCGCATTGTACCTGAAATTCCGGCGATGTACCGCCACCGATCGGGAATTTTCACTGGCCGGTGCCGGTTTCCGCCACGAACTCCGCCAGCAGCGCCCGTTGCTCATCGCTAAGCGTCAGCGAATCGAGCAGATCGGGACGGTGCAGCCAGGTTCGACCCAGGGCCTGTTTCAGCCGCCAGCGACGGATGGCGGCATGATCACCGGACAACAGCACCGGCGGCACCGGTTCATCGCCGCCCTCGCCCGGGGGCCGGGTGTAATGGGGATGATCCAGCAACCCGCGGGCGAATGAATCATCCGCGGCCGATTCGTCGTCGCCCAGCGCGCCCGGCAACAGCCGGATCACGGCATCCAGTACCAGCATTGCCGGCAGTTCGCCGCCCGACACCACGAAGTCGCCCAGCGATATCTCCGCATCGATGTCGGTATCCAGCACCCGCTGGTCAATGCCCTCGTAGCGGCCACAGACCAGCACCAGATGCGGGGCCTGCGCCAGCCGGCGGGCCCAGGCATCGCTGAAACGCTCGCCCTGAGGCGTGAGCGCCAGCACCGGACCACAGTCATCGCGTGATTCGCGGATATCGGACAGCGTCTCGCGCAGCGGGGCGACCTGCATCACCATGCCGGGGCCGCCACCATAGGCGCGGTCGTCCACGCGACCCTGGCGGTTGCCGGCCCGGTCACGGGGATTCCAGGTCCGCAGCCGGGCCAGACCCCGTTGCGTCGCACGTCCGGTCACCCCGTGACGCTCGACCTCGCGGATCAGTTCGGGAAACAGGGTAACGACGTCGATGTCCACGGCGGGCTCAGAATTCCGGGTCCCAGTCCACCACGATACGTCCCTCGCCGGTATCGACGGAATCGACCACCGGGCCCCGCACGAAGGGAATCAGGCGTTGCCGGCCGTTTTCCACCACCAGCACCGGATGTTCGCCGGTATCCATCAGGCCGTCGACACGACCCAGGTCCACCCCGTCGCGGGTAACGACCCGGCAGCCGAGCAGATCCGCCCAGTAGACCTGGTCGTCGGGCAATGACGGGAGTGCTTCGCGCGCTACCCGGACGTCGAGTCCGACCAGTGCGGCGGCGACGTCGCGATCCTCGATCGGGGGGGCATCGTCCGCCGCCAGCTGGACCACGAGGCCGCGGCCCTGCTTGCGGTGATGGCACACGCGCATGGGCGACGCGTTGTCGCCGAGATACCAGAGGGCGTAGTCGAAGATCGCGGCGGGTGGCTCGGTGTACGAATACACCTTGAGCCACCCGCGAACGCCGAACAGGCCGCTGATGCGGCCCAGCAGGACCGTGTCGGTCCCGCTCGACACGACAGACTACTTCTGCTCGTCCGACTCGCTGCCGGCGTCTTCGGCCGGTGCTTCGTCGGCGGCCGGTGCCGCGTCTTCCGCCGGGGCGGCTTCTTCGGCCGGCGCAGCGCCCTCTGCGGGAGTCGATTCCTCGGCCGGTGCCGCTTCCTCTGCAGGCGCGGCTTCCTCGGTGGCTTCCGCCTTGGGCGCCACCGGCTTGGGCTTCGGCTTGCTCTTGGGCGGTGCCGCGCGGGACGGTGCCTCTTCGATGCCGTTCTTGTCGAAGTGCTTGATCAGGTGGGTGACACGCTCGGAGGCCACCGCACCCTGGCCGCGCCAGTAGTCGATGCGATCGCGATCAAGCTTGAGCGGTGTCTCACCGCCGATCGCAATCGGGTTGAAGAAACCCAGACGCTCGATGTAGCGACCGTCGCGCTGATTGCGCTTGTCGGTCACGACAATGTGATAGAACGGGCGCTTCTTGGCGCCGCCGCGGGCAAGCCGAATCCTGACCATATGCTTTCCGGTAATTGATTGCCATTGGCCGCCGGGCGGCGGCTGCAAACCGCGCATTGTACGCATTTTGGCGTAAATGCCAACTGTCGTCGGCAATGCGTGTCCGGGCAAGGCGATTGGGCCCTGGTGCCCGGCGAAACCCGCCGGATGAATCCGGTCCCGCAACGGCGCCCGAGCCCGCCGACGCAGCGCCCGCCTGGGGGGCTGCTCAAAAAGCAGCCCGCTAGAGCGGGACAGGGATGTCCCGCCGGCGATCAAGCATGTAAGTGCTTGATCGATCGAAGCCGAGTCCGGACCTGGGCCGGACTCGGCGTGCTGGAAAAGGACAGGACAGTCCTTTTTCAGCAACGCCCTAAAACGGCGGCCGTCCGCCCGGACCGCCACCCATGCCGCCCATGCCACCACCCTGCATGCCGCGCATCATCTTCTGCATACCGCCCTTGGAAAACTTCTTCATCATCTTCTGCATCTGCATGTGCTGTTTGAGCAGGCGGTTCACGTCCTGCACCTGGGTGCCGGAACCGGCGGCGATGCGGCGCTTGCGCGAGGCGCGAACCACATCCGGGAAGCGCCGCTCCTGCGCGGTCATGGAGTCCATGATCGCCAGCATCCGCTTGACCTGGGTCTCGTCGGCCGCCCCGGCCATGCCCTTGGGCATACCGCCGCCGCCCGGCATCTTTTCCATCAGCGCGCTCAAGCCGCCCATCTGCTGCATCTGGCGCAACTGCTCGCCGAGGTCGTCCAGGTCGAACCCCTTGCCCTTCTTGAGCTTGCGGGCCAGCTTGTCGGCCTTGTCGCGGTCGACCTTCTGCTCCGCTTCCTCGACCAGGCTGAGCACGTCGCCCATGCCCAGAATGCGCGAGGCGATGCGGTCGGGGTGAAACGGTTCCAGCGCATCGAGTTTCTCGCCGGTGCCCAGGAACTTGATCGGCTTGCCGGTGACCTGCCGGGCGGACAGGGCCGCGCCGCCGCGGGCGTCGCCGTCGACCTTGGTGAGTATCACGCCGGTCAGCGGCAGTGCCTCGCCGAAGGCGGCAGCAGTACGGGCGGCATCCTGGCCGGTCATGGCATCGACCACGAACAGGGTCTCTACCGGGTCGATCGCGGCATGCAGCCGGCCGATCTCGTCCATCATCGCCTCGTCTATACCCAGCCGGCCGGCGGTATCCACGATCAGCACATCCTTGAAGCCCTTGCGGGCCGCATTCAGGGCGGCCCTGGCGATGGCGACCGGCTCGTCTTCCGCCCGGCTGGGAAAGAATTCGGCACCGACCTCGCCGCTGACCCGTTCCAGCTGATCAATGGCGGCGGGACGATAGACGTCGCAGGACACCGTCATCACCGATTTCTTCTCGCGCTCGCGCAGCGTGCGGGCGAGTTTGGCCACGGTGGTGGTCTTGCCCGAGCCCTGCAGACCGGCCATCAGGATCACCGCCGGCGGCTGGGACTTGAGCGCCAGCACCGATTGCTCGCTGCCCAGCACGGTCACCAGTTCGTCGTGGACCACCCGGACCATGGCCTGACCCGGGGTCAGGCTGCTGGACACCTCGGTGCCCACCGCCCGTTCGCGCACGCGTTCGATGAAATCCTTGACCACCGGCAGGGCAACGTCGGCCTCGAGCAGGGCCATGCGCACTTCCCGGAGGGTGGCCTTGATGTTGTCCTCGGTCAGCCGGCCGCGTCCGCGGATGGTCTGCAGGCTGCGATTGAGGCGTTCGGAAAGACTGTCGAACATGGCGTCTCGGCGGGGTTCGGAATCGGCGGCCATTGTACCGGCCCTGCTTTCCCGTGCGCAGGGGCTGTGCGACCATTCCACCATCGGTCGGGCGCCGCGGCGCCGGCCTCCATCGCGGCATCCACCGGGTAATCGTGACCACGTTGACGATAACGCTTCTCATTCTGGCCTGTGCCGGCTACGCCGCGGCGGGCCTGCTGTGCTGGCGGCACCTGCGCGGCGCGCCGGTTTGGCCGGTGCATGCCGCGGCGGGAATTGCCGTTGCGACCCATCTGGCCGTGCTGGTACTGACCATGCTCGAGGTCCGCAGTGTGGTGATCGGCGTGGGCGGGGCGCTGTCGCTGTTCGCCTGGCAGGCCGCGGTGCTGCTGTTTCTGGCGGCCTGGCGCCAGCCGGTGGCCTCGCTGGGGCTGGTGGTCTACCCGGTAGCGCTGCTCTGCGCGCTGGCCATGCCACTGCTGCCGGGCGGCGCCGAAGCGCCGACGCCGCTGGACTGGTCACTGCAACTGCATGTGCTGCTGTCGCTGGTGGCCTACGGTTTTCTCACTCTGGCCGCGGTGCAGGCCGCGCTGCTGTCATTCCAGGATCACCGCCTGCACAACCACCGCACGGCCGGCCTGAATACCGGCCTGCCGCCGCTGCAGACCATGGAACGGCTGATGTTCCGCCTGATCGGCATCGGCTTCGCGCTGCTCAGCTTGGCGATCGTTACCGGGGCGGTATTTTTGGACAATCCGCTGGCCCAGCATCTGGCCCACAAGACGGTGCTGTCGTTCATCGCCTGGGCGTTCTTCGGCATTCTGTTGTGGGGCCACTGGCGTCAGGGCTGGCGGGGCCGCACCGCAATCCGCTGGACCGCCGGCGGCTATGCCCTGCTGATTGCCGCCTATTTCGGCAGCAAGATGGTGCTGGAGCTGGTGCTGGGCCGGCACTGGTAGCGCGGCAGAGCCCGGCTGACGGGCTTCAGCCAACTTGACACCGGTCGTCGGCGCCACGTACACACCTTCATAGATACTCAGGAGACCGCCCGCTTTTGGACCAAATACCCCTGCCGATTCTTTTCGGCACCCTGGCATTGCTACTGGTCCTGTCGGCCTTCTTCTCCGGTTCCGAAACGGGTCTGATGACCCTGAACCGGTACCGGCTGCGGCATCTCGCCAAGACCGGTCACCGCGGTGCCCGCCGGGCCTCCTCGCTGCTGGAGCGTCCCGACCGTCTGATCGGCGTCATCCTGCTGGGCAACAACCTGGTCAACATCGCGGCCTCCGCGGTGGCCACGGTGATCGGTATCCGGCTGTACGGCGATATCGGCGTGCTCGGGGCCACCATGGCCCTGACGGTGCTGATCCTGATCTTCTCCGAGGTGACCCCCAAGACGCTGGCCGCCCTGCATCCGGAACGGATCGCCTTCCCCGCCTCGTTCGTCTACGGCCCGCTGCTGCGGCTGTTCTCGCCGGTGGTCGCGGTGATCAACCTGATCGCCAACGGCATTCTGCGGCTGTTCAAGGTGTCGCCGGAGGATGCCGCTGCGCACAGCCTGTCCACCGAGGAACTGCGCACGGTGGTGGCGGAAGCCGGCGCGATGATCCCGCGGCGACACCAGCAGATGCTGCTGTCGATCCTGGATCTGGAGAACTCCACGGTCGAGGACATCATGGTGCCGCGCAACGAGATCGTGGGTATCGACATGGCCCAGGACTGGGCGGCGATTCTGGCGCAACTGGTGCACAACCAGCATACCCGCCTGCCGCTCTACGACGGCTCGATCGACGATCTGCGGGGCATCGTCCACCTGCGCCGGGTGCTGGCGCTGCAGGCGGATAACAACCTCACCAAGGAGAACATGCTGGCGCTGGCCAAGGAGCCCTATTTCGTACCCGAGAACACACCGCTGACCCAGCAGCTGCTGAATTTCCAGACCCAGCGGCGGCGTATCGGCTTCGTGGTGGACGAATACGGCGATCTCCAGGGCCTTATCACGCTGGAAGACATCCTCGAGGAGATCGTCGGCGAGTTCACCACCGATCCGGCCACCCGCCTCAAGAACGTACGCCAGCAGCCGGACGGCAGTTTCCTGGTGGACGGCACCGCCAGCGTACGGTCGCTCAACCGGGCCATGGGCTGGACCCTGCCCACCGACGGACCCAAGACCATCAACGGGGTGGTGCTGGAGCATCTGGAGACCATCCCGCAAGCCGGGGTCAGCATGAAACTGGCCGGCTATGCGATCGAGATCACCGCCACCCAGGCCAACGTGGTCAAGACGGTTACGGTCCGGCCGCTGCCGGCCGCCGCGCGGCCGCGTCACTGATCCGAGCCGGGACGCCCTGGACGCGCCTTACGGCAACGCGTCCAGCGCCTCGGCCAGGCGACCGACGCCGGTCACCGTCAAACCGGCAATGCCGCGGCCACCCTTCGGCGCATTTCCCTGCGGCACGATCGCCTGGGTAAAGCCATGCTTGGCTGCCTCGCGCAGCCGCTCCTCGCCGCCCGGTACCGGGCGGATCTCCCCGGCCAGGCCGAGTTCGCCGAATACCACCAGATCGGTGGGCAGCGGCCGGTCGCGAAAGCTCGACAGCACCGCCAGCAGCACCGCCAGATCGATGCCGGTCTCGTTGACCCGCATGCCGCCGACCACGTTCACGAACACATCCTGATCGCCCAGCGTAATGCCGCCGTGGCGGTGCAGCACCGCCAGCAGCATCGCCAGCCGGTTGGCGTCGGGCCCCAGCGTGAGCCGGCGCGGATTGTGCAGATGCGAGGCATCGACCAGCGCCTGCACCTCCACCAGCAGCGGCCGGTTGCCCTCGCGGGTGACGGTCACCACGCTGCCGGGCACCGGCTTTTCGTGACGGGACAGGAAGATGGCGGACGGGTTGGCCACTTCGCGCAGCCCGCGGTCGGTCATGGCGAACACGCCCAGTTCGTTGACCGCGCCGAAACGGTTCTTCACCGCACGGATCACCCGGTAGCGGCTGGTCTGCTCGTCCTGGAAATAGAGCACCGTGTCCACCATGTGCTCCAGCACCCGAGGGCCGGCGATCACGCCTTCCTTGGTGACATGCCCGACCAGGACCAGGGCGGTGCTGCTTGCCTTGGCGTGACGCACGAGCATCGCCGCCGACTCGCGCAACTGGGAGACCGAACCCGGCGCCGAGGTCAGTTGTTCCGAAAACACCGTCTGCACCGAGTCGACCACGATCAGACCGGGCGAGTGACTGGCCGCCAGCGCCAATACCCGTTCGACACAGGTTTCGGCGAGCACCGCCAGATCGCCCGCCGCCAGCCCCAGACGCTGGGCGCGCATGTGGACCTGCTCCAGGGATTCCTCGCCGCTGACGTACAGCCCCGGCAGGCGCGGCAGCAGGGCCGCCAGCATCTGAAGTAGAAGCGTCGATTTGCCGATGCCGGGGTCGCCGCCGATCAGGATCACCGACCCCGGCACCAGACCCCCGCCCAGCACCCGGTCGAGTTCGGACATGCCGGTAGTGGTGCGCGGCGTATCTTCCAGCGACACATCGTCGAGACGGCGCACGCGGGCATCGCCAACCGGCGACGTCGAACCACGCCCGGTCGCCCTGGCCGGTGCCGCGCTTTCGCGCAGCGTGTTCCATTCGCCGCAATCCGGGCACTGCCCCGCCCACTTGGGCTGCTGGGCGCCGCAGGCATCACAGGTGAATTGCGTCCGGGCCCGGCTCATGCGCCCATGGTAACGCCATCCGGCAGGCGCGGCCCTGCGTATGCAACACTGCCGGCCAATCGACCATCACGGATGAGTGATGATCCGACGATCTGCACAACCGCGTCGCGCGCTGGCCGCCCTCCTGCTGACCGGCCTGCTCGGCGCCTGTGGCAACGCCCCCGAGGATCCGAGCCTGCGCGGCCAGGTCCTGACGCTGGGCGCGGGCAGCGCCGATGCCCGCGCGGCGGCACTGGCCTGGATCGACGCCCACTGGCGCCCGGATTACGCGGCGCCGATGATCGACGCCCTGCCGTTTGCCGGTGACGCCCGCACCCGCGGCGCCATGATGGACCTGTTGCGCCGCCGCAGCGACGCGCAGCCCGGGGATACCCCGGCTGACTGGCAGCAATGGCGGCAGCAGGCCGAGCTGCCGCTGCACCCGGATTACGCCCGCATCAGGGCCAGCCTGCTGGGGCTGGTGGACCGCCAGCTCTATCAGGACCTGCGCGAGGTCGAGCCAAGGGTATTCCAGCATCTGCAGTGGACCGGGCTGCGGCGCACCGACCGCCCCGAACCCGCGGCGCAGGCCGACATGGCCGATGCCGGCGACGTGACGCTGCAGGACGACGAACTGGTGATCGGACTGGTCATGGACGGCCGGGCCCGCGCCTATCCCCGCCGCCTGCTGGCCGATCACATCGCGCTGCGTGACCGCACCACGGCGGGCGACGCGCTGGTCGTTCACGATGCCCTGAGCGGCACCACCGCCGCCTACCGACTGCGCGGCGACCAATTGGCCGATCTGCGCGACAGCGTATTCCTGTTCAAGGGCGACACCGTGCTGCACGACGCCGGTAGCGCCTCCTTCTGGCGCGCGCTCGAAGGCGAACGCCTCGGGTCCGATGCCGGCGACGATACTGGACAGCTGACCACCATGGCCCAGGTCACGACCACCTGGCGGGCCTGGCGCCAGCTTCATCCCGACAGCCTGGTACTGGCCGGCGATCCGGACCGGACCACGTTCCGCCGCGACAAGGCGGCATTCCGGCAGTATCGCGCCGACCGGCGCCTGGCCCGGCCGACGGCGCCCGGGCCACTGGCCGCCGAGCAGACCGTGCTCGGGATGTCGGAGGACGGCGACGCGCTGGCGATGGCCGCCGATGCGATGGTGGGCGAGGCGGTTCAGCAGGTCCAGCTGGCCGGGCGAACGATGTCGATCCTGCATACCGACCGCGCACTGCGGGTGTACGACACCGGCGATATCCGCCTGAGCGGGCGCGGTTCGCCGGGTACCTGGCGGGATGGGCGGGATCGCCGCTGGCGGCAGACCGAATCCGCGCTGATCGGCCCCGGCGGCCGGCAGTTGCCACGGGTGCCGACCCGGGAAACGAGCTGGCGTGTCTGGCAGGGCGCCCATCCCCACAGCCGGGTGGCGCCGTGAGCACGCCGATCCGGTTCGCCGGGCTGATCATGCTTGGCCTGATCGCGGGCTGCGGCGATGCGTCAGCCCCATTGCCCGCTTATGACAGCCGCACCGCTTTCATACTGGCGGGCCTGGAAGTGCCGCCCGAGCATCGCGATTTCCTGTTCTTCGATCTCGATCCCGCCGAAGGCGAGGCCGCCGCCGAAAATCTGGCGAACGGCCTGCGCGAGGCCGCGTCCGGGGACGAGTATCTGGTGGTCCTGGGACCCGATGCGGCCTTCAACCGGACCACGCTGAACGCCGCGCTTGCCCGGCAATCGGGACGCAGCCTCGCCGGCATGACCCTGGTGTACCTGGGTCCGGCGGCGCATCGCGACAGTGTTGGCAACCATCTGGCCGGTCGCGAGTTGTCGCTTCGGTACGTGGTCTATCCCTGATCGACCCGGAAATTCACCCGGGCAGTGAGTCGGCAGAAAAGTTCGTAGGCGATGGTGCCGGCGGCCCGGGCCACCGTATCGGCGGGCACGTCGGTGCCCCATAACTCGACCCGGTCACCTACCCGCGCATCGGGTGCACGGCGCAGGTCGACGGTGAGCATGTCCATGGACACCCGCCCGACCAGCGGCGTGGGCGCCCCATCCAGGCTGGCCGGCGTGCCGCTGGGGGCGTGGCGGGGATACCCGTCGCCGTAGCCGATTGCCACCACCCCGACCGGCATGGTTTCCGGCGCCCGCCAGGTGGCGCCATAGCCCACCGGCTCGCCCGCCGCAATCTCGGTACAGCTGATCAGCGGCGCGGTCAGGGTCATCGCCGGCTTCAGTCCCAGATCGGCCGCGGAACGGTCAAGCAATGGCGAGCCACCGTAGAGCATGATCCCCGGTCGCACGAGGTCGGCATGGGTCCGGGGCCAGGCGCAGATGCCGGCGGAGTTTGCGATCGAGCGGTGTCCGGGCAACGACGCCAGGGCGGAGTCGAAAAACGTCACTTGCTGGGTCGTCATGGGGTCGTCCGGATCGTCCGCGCAGCCCAGATGGGTCATCCAGCCGGCCAGCGTCAGACCGGGCGTGGCCGCTACTCGCTGGTGCAGGCCGGCGGCCTGCTCCGGCGCGAAGCCCAGGCGATGCATGCCGGTATCCAGCTTGATCCACACCCGCCGTGGATACTCGGCGGCGATGGCGGCCAGCCGGTCGAACTGGGCGGTGCTGAAGATCAGCGGCTCCGCCTCGGGGTCGGCCGTCAGCGCCGACAGGTCGCCGTCGAGCACATCGGACAGCAGCACCGTCGGCTGGGTCAGCCCGGCGGTGCGCAACGCCTGCAGTTCCGCGAGGCTGGCCACGGCCAGGCCGTCGGCGTCAGCCAGCGCCCCGGCAAGGCGGGCCACGCCGTGGCCATAGGCATCGGCCTTGACCGCCGCATAGACCCGGCGACCCGGCGCCAGACGTCGCACCACCGTCAGGTTGTGCCGCAGCGCGGCCGGATGAATCTCGGCGCGGGCCCGCTCGCTCAAGCCGGGCACCCCATCAGCCGAAATCGTCTTCGTAGTGATCCTGCAGGTTCTCGAACCGGGTGAAGTGGCCCAGGAAGGCCGCGCGGCAGGTCCCCAACGGACCGTTGCGCTGCTTGGCCAGGAGAATCTCGGCCACGCCCTTGTCGTCACTGTCCTCGTTGTAGACCTCGTCGCGGTAGATGAACACGATCAGATCGGCATCCTGCTCGATGCCGCCGGATTCGCGCAGGTCGGACATGCGGGGCCGCTTGTTGTCACGCTGTTCAACGCTGCGGTTGAGCTGGGACAGGGCAATCACCGGAACATCCAGTTCCTTGGCCAGGGCCTTGAGATTACGGGAGATTTCCGAAATCTCGTTGGTGCGATTCTCCTTCGTGCCCGGCACCTGCATGAGCTGCATGTAGTCGACCATGATCAGCCCGATGTCGTGCTCGCGCTTGAGCCGGCGCGCCCGGGCCCGCAGTTCCGAGGGCGACAGCGCCGGGGTGTCGTCGATGAACAGGTTGGCATTCTCGTTCATGATGCCGATGGCCGAGGTGATGCGCGGCCAGTCCTCATCCTCGAGGTGACCACTGCGCAGGCGGCTCTGGTCCACGCGACCCCAGGACGAGATCATCCGCATGACCAGTTGCTCGGCCGACATTTCCATGGAGAACACGGCCGCCGGCTGGCGCAGCTTGAGCGTGACGTGCTCCACCATGTTCATCGCCAGCGAGGTCTTGCCCATGGAGGGCCGCGCCGCGAGGATGATCAGGTCGGAGTTCTGCAGACCATTGGTGAGCTGATCGAACTGGTTGAGTCCCGTGGCCAGGCCGGTAAACGCCCCCTGGTTCTCGTGCAGGTATTCGATGCGCTCCACCACCTGTGGCAGCACCTGCTTGAGCGACAGCGCCCCCTTGCCGTTCTGCCGACTCTGGTCGGCGATGGCGAAGATGCGCTTCTCCGCCTCGTCCAGCAGGTCGGGCACGCTGCGCCCCTCGGCGGCGAAGCCCAGTTCGGCGATTTCGCTGCCGGCAGCAATCAGCTGGCGCGTTACCGAGCGCTCGCGCACGATGTCGGCGTAGGCGGTGATGTTGGCCGCACTCGGGGTATCGGCAGCCAGATTGCCGACGTAACCGGTGCCGCCGGCCCGGTCGACCAGATCGTGGGAGCGCAGCCACTCGGCGATGGTGACCACGTCGCGCGGCTTGCCGGCGTCGGCCAGCGACTCGATGCCACGGAACAACAGCCGGTGGTCCTCGCGGTAAAAGTCCGATTCGGATATCCGCCCCGCGATGCGGTCCCAGGCATCGTTATCCAGCAGCAGCCCGCCGATCACGGCCTGTTCGGCTTCCAGCGAATGCGGCGGCAGCTTGAGCTCGGCGGACATGGCGGCGATACGGCGAGTGGTCGGCGGGACCCGAGGCGGGCAGTTTAACGCAGTGGCAGAAACAACAACGCCGCCGGAGTCGGCGGCGTTGTCAGTTGCCGGATTGCGACACGGGATCAGGCGGTATCGGTACTCGCCTTGTCCTCATCCTCGCCTTCGCCGGCGGCCACGTCATCCGCGGCACCTTCGGCTTCCTCGGCGTACTCGTCGTCGTCCTCATCCTCGTCGGAGGGCAGCTGCGCCGCGGCCGACGTGGTCTCGTCCTCGGCCACCGGCATGTTGGGCATGTTCACGCCCATGTCGGTGAGCTGCGCCACCACCAGTTCGACCTGCACCTCGACTTCCGCGTGCAACTGCAGCGTGGCTTCGAAGTAGCCGGTCTGGCGGATCGCGCCCTCGGCCAGAATCACTTCGCTGGCATCGAGTTCGGCGCCGGTCTCGGCGGTGACGACATCCACGATTTCCTGCGGGCCGACGGAGCCGTAGAGCTTGCCCTCGTCACTGGCCCGCATGGGCACGGTGAAGGACTTGCCGCGGAACGACTCGGCACGGCCCTGGGCGCGGGCCATGCGGTCCTCGGAGGCCTTGAGCAGCTCGTCCTTGCGGGATTCGAAGGTCTTGCGGTTGGCGACCGTGGCCATCAGGGCCACGCCCCGGGGAATGAGGAAGTTGCGTCCGTAACCGGCCCGCACCTTCACTTCGTCGCCGATGTCCCCCAGGTTGCGAACCTTCTGCAACAGAATGACTTGCATCGTGTTCTCCTGGGTTAGCCGGAATGCCGGTCGGTGTAGGGCAACAGGGCCAGATACCGGGCCTGCTTGATGGACGTGGACAGCTGGCGCTGGTAGCGCGCCGCGGTGCCGGTAATGCGGCTGGGCACGACCTTGCCGGTTTCGGTGATGTACTGCTTGAGCGTGTCGAGATCCTTGTAATCGATCTCTTCGACGCCTTCGGCGGTGAAGCGGCAGAAGCGCTTGCGACGGAAGAATCGGGACATGATTGATATTCCTCAGGTAGCGATCAGGCGGCCGACTTGTCGTCGTCGCTCTTCTTGGCCAGGGGGGACGGCGCGGTATCGGCCTTGGGCCGACGCATGCACAGGTAGCGCAGCACGGCGTCGTTGAAACGGAAGATGCCTTCCAGTTCCTCGCGCACCTCGCCGCCGCACTCCACGTTCATGAGCACGTAGTGGGCCTTGTGGATCTTGTTGATCGGATAGGCGAGCTGCCGGCGACCCCAGTCTTCCAGGCGATGCACGGTGCCGCCGGAGTCCTCAATCATGCCGCGATACTTGTCGATCATCGCGGGCACCTGCTCGCTCTGGTCCGGATGGACCAGAAACACGATTTCATAATGTCTCATTGTCACTCCTCGTGGGACATGCCCCCGGATGGTCCGGTTTGACCACCGTGGAGCAAGGAGAGCAGACAGCCGAGCCGGCGTCTGCGCGGCGCGGAGTCTACCAGCTTCCGGCTTGCGGTTGCCAGTACCGGCGACGCCACTCAGACCGTGCCGGACGCACCGCGCTGGCGCAGGGCCTCGAACAGGCAGATGCCGGCGGCCACGGACACATTCAGGCTGGCCACGCCGCCGGCCATGGGAATGGCCGCCAGGTGATCGCAGGTGCGGGCGGTCAGACGACGCAGCCCCCCGCCCTCGCCGCCAAGCACCAGGGCCAGCGGCCCGGTGAGCGGGGTTTCGTGAATGCTGCGCGGGGCCTCGGCGGCGGTACCCACCACCCACACGCCGGCGGCCTGCAGGTTGCGCAGCGTGCGCGCCAGATTGGTCACCTGGACCAGCGGCACACAGTCGGCGCCGCCGGCCGCGGTCTTGCGGACCACGGTACTCAATCCGGCCGCCCGGTCACGCGGCGTGATCACCGCGTCGGCGCCGGCCGCGGCGGCGCTGCGCAGGCAGGCCCCCAGGTTGTGGGGGTCCTGTACGCCATCGAGCACCAGCAGCAACGGCGATGCCACGACGGACAGGATGTCATCCAGACCGGCCTCGCCCAGTGCCGCCAGCGGCGCGCACAGCGCCACGCAGCCTTGGTGATTGATGCCCGGCAGCCGCGCATCCAGCTCGGCGCGGGTCATCTGCCGGCAAGCCACGCCGAGGTCCGCCGCCAGTTCGCCGGCCTCCCGCGCCCGGGCATCGTCCCGGTCCTGCAGCAGCCACAGCTCGAACACTCGCCGGCCGCTGCGCATGGCGGCAATGACCGCATGCCAGCCACCCACCGGCACGGCCTGGTCACGGTCCGTCATCAGTGCTGATCCGTGTCATGCCGGAAGACCAAAAAAACGGGAGGGTGCCGAACACCCTCCCGCTGACTGCCGGGGATCATCGCTGGTATCAGGAACCCAGGTAGGGCGGCGCGCTGAACGCGGCCTTTTCCTGGCCCTCGACGATCGGCTTGATCACGATGTCCACGCGACGGTTGCGCGAACGACCGGCTTCGGTGTCGTTGGTGGCGATGGGTTCGCTCTCGCCGCGGCCCCAGGTCGCCATGCGCGAGGAGTTCACGCCCTTGCTCGAGAGATAGGAGGCCACCGCGCTGGCACGACGCTCGGAAAGCTTCTGGTTGTAGCTGTCCGAACCCGAGCTGTCGGTGTGGCCAACCAGATGCACGGCGGTCTTCTCGTAGTCCTTGAAGACATTGGCGATCTTGTCGAAGGTGCTCTGGGCCTCGAAGTTGAGCTCGGCACTGTCGACTTCGAACGACGCATCGGAAGCCACGCCCACGCGCAGGGTGTCACCGCCCATACGGGTGATGTAGAGCTCCTCGCGCGCCTGCTCGGCCGCCAGACGCTCCTGCAGTTCGGCGTGCTGGTTGTCCATGTACCGACCCACCGCGCCGCCGGCCAGCGCACCCAGTACCGCACCCGCGGCAATGTTGGAGTTGCTCTCGTCACCGACTTCGCTGCCGATCAGGCCGCCGAGCACGGCGCCCACGCCGGCGCCGGCCTTGGTGCGGCGGTTGGGATCCCCGGCACAGCCGGCCGCGAACACGGATGCCGCCAGCAGCGCGATAAGACTGAATCGAATCATGAACAGTTACCTCCTTTTGGTCCGGCGCCGGCCCTTGCGAGCCTTGGGCTCGGCAGCGGCTGATGCCGGTTCGAAATCGATCTTGCGTTCGTCCAGGTCCACCCGGACGACCTTGACGCGCACCCTATCAGCGAGTCGATGAACGGTACCTGAACGTTCACCGCGCAGACAGTGCGCCGTCGCGTCGTAGTGATAATAGTCGTTGCTGAGACTGGAGACATGGATCAGCCCGCTGGCGTAGATGTGGTCGAGCTCCACGAACAGCCCGAACGCGGTGACGCCGGTGATCATGCCGTTCCATTCGTCCCCCACATGATCCCGCAGATACTCGCACTTCAGCCAGTCATCCACGTCGCGGGTGGCATCGTCGGCGCGCTGTTCGGCCGCCGAGCAGCCCGCGCCCAGGGTCACCATGTCCCCGTGCGTGTAATCGAAGGTGGCAGGCTTGCCGCCGGCCTCCACGTGCTTGATGGCACGGTGCACCAGCAGATCCGGATACCGGCGGATGGGCGAGGTGAAGTGGGCATACTCCGCCAGCGCCAGGCCGAAATGGCCATTATTGTCCGGACTGTAGACCGCCCGGGTGAGCGAGCGCAGCAGCACCGTCTGGATCAACCGGGCGTCGTCGCGCTCCGCCGCCTGTTTCAGCAGACGCGCGAAGTGCTCCGCCTCGGGCTGGTCGCCCCCACCCAGACCCAGGCCGCGCTCCGCCAGGAATTCCCGCAGATCGGTGAGCCGGTCGGTATCGGGTCCCGAATGCACGCGGTAGAGCAGCGGCATGCGGTGCTTGCCCAGGAACCGGGCGGCCGCCACATTGGCGGCGATCATGCATTCCTCGATCAACCGATGGGCGTCGGTACGCGACACCGGTTCGATGCGATCGATCTTGCGATCCTTGTTGAAGATGATCTGCGTTTCGGTGGTCTCGAAATCGATCGCCCCGCGCTGCTGGCGCGCCTGCAACAGGGCCTCGTACACGTCGTACAGGGCCTGCAGTTCGGGCAGCAGGTCGCCATCGGGATCATCATCCGCCGATGCCGGGTCGGCCAGCAGGTCGGCCACCCGCTCGTAGGTAAACCGCGCATGCGAACGCATCACCGCGGAATAGAACTTCGGCCGGCTCACTTCGCCCTTGCGCGACACCCGCATTTCGCAGACCAGGCACAGCCGGTCGACGTCGGGGTTGAGCGAACACAGGCCGTTGGACAGGGCCTCGGGCAGCATCGGCACCACGTGGCCGGGGAAATACACCGAAGTACCGCGGTTGACCGCTTCCGTATCCAGGCCGGAGCCCGGCTTCACGTAGGCGGATACATCGGCGATTGCCACCGTCAGCTGCCAGCCGCTGCGCGTGGGGCGGCAGTGGACGGCGTCATCGAAATCCTTGGCGTCGGCGCCGTCGATGGTCACCAGCGGCAGATCACGCAGGTCCTCGCGCCCCTTGTAGTGCTGCTTGGGCACCACGTCCCCTATCGACTCGGCCTCGTCGACCACCCCCTCGGGCCACTCGAACGGAATCCCGTGCGAGCGCACCGCGATGTCGATTTCCATGCCGGGATCGAGATGCTCGCCCAGCACCTCGACCACCCGGCCGATTGCCTGCCCCCGCTTGCCCGGCGGCTCCACCAGCTCGGCGCTGACGATCTGGCCGGCTCTGGCGCCGCCGCGGGCATCCTCCGGAATCAAGATATCGTGCTGAATACGGGCGTTGTCGGGCACCACATGGCCCACGCCGTGTTCCAGATTGAAGCGGCCGACCACGCGGGTGTTGGCCCGCTCGAGCACATCGACCACGCGGCCTTCCGGCTTGCCGCGGCGATCGCGCCCGACGATGCGCGCGGTGGCGCGATCCCCGTGCATCAGCAACCGCATCTGCCGGGGGTTCAGGAACACGTCCTCCCCGCCCTCGTCCGGGATCAGGAAGCCGAAGCCGTCCCGGTGGCCCTGGACGCGGCCGCGCACGAGATCCATGCGCCGGATCGAGCCCAGTGCGCCCTTGCGGTTCTCCACCAGCTGGCCGTCGCGCAGCATCGCGCGCAGACGATGCTCGAAGGCCTCGCGCTGCGCCTCGTCACGCAACTCGTAGTGCTTTTCCAGTTCGACCCGGGTCATCGGCTGCCCGAGGGCGTCGAGATCATCCAGGACGAGTTCGCGGCTGGGTACCGGCTGGCGGTAACTGGACTGCTCGCGCGAGAACGCGGGATCGCGATCGCGCCAGTCCGACCCTGATTTTTGCTTTTGACTCAATCGTCGCTCCGACGTTGTGAAGTTGGCGTCACGGCGTTGACAAAACCGTAACGCGTCTATAGATTGCACGCGCCTTGCCGAGGTGGCGGAATTGGTAGACGCGCTAGCTTCAGGTGCTAGTGAGCGAAAGCTCGTGGAGGTTCAAGTCCTCTCCTCGGCACCATCTCGATATCCGAGATGGTTCTGACCGTTTGCTTCCAGCAGAGCCTCCACGTCGTGGCGGTTGCTCGCCCCGTCCCTGGGGCTCGGCCTTCGGCCCCGCCTGCGGCGGTCCGATTTCGTTCCGGACGAAATCGTCAAGTCCTCTTCCCGGCACCATCAAGAGATCACGTTCGCGCTGAGCGCGAATGTTCTCCCTCCTCTCTCCCCTTATGGGAGAGACCGAGAGAGGGCCGGGCCCGATCCGACGCCGGCCAGACACCGGTCCTTCCGTGTCGAACACCCCAGACCCGAACCTCGGTCGCCGCATCCCGCGAACGATACACCCTCACCCGAATGGGTGCCGCAGCATGATCGTGTGCTCGCGATCCGCGCCGGTGGAGATGATGTCGACCGGGGTTTCGGTGATCTCTTCCAGCCGCTGCAGATAGTTGCGGGCGGCGTCCGGCAGTTCCTCAAGCTTGCGCACCCCGGCGGTGGATTCCGACCAGCCCGGCATTTCCTCGTAAATCGGCTCGCATTCGGCCAGCGCCTCGGCGCCGACCGGCGGCATGGCCAGATCCCGCCCCTGGCTGCGATAGCCTACGCAGATGCGCACCGAGTCCAGGCCGTCCAGGACATCCAGTTTGGTAATACACAGCCCGGAAAGGCTGTTGTTGAATACCGACCGGCGCAGGCTGACCGCGTCGAACCAGCCGCAGCGCCGCGCCCGCCCGGTGGTGGCACCGAACTCGGCGCCCCGGGAGGCCAGATGCTGGCCGTGCTCGTCATCCAGTTCGGTGGGGAACGGGCCCGATCCCACGCGGGTGGTATAGGCCTTGACCACGCCGAGCACGTAATCGAAATAGCCGGGGCCCACCCCGGTACCGGTGGCGGCGCCGCCGGCGGTGGTGTTCGACGAGGTCACGTAGGGATAGGTGCCGTGGTCAATGTCCAGCAGTGCGCCCTGGGCCCCCTCGAACAGCACCGACTGGCCGTCGCGGCGCGCCTGGCGCAGGTGTTCGGTCACGTCGGTGACCATCGGTGCGATGGTTTCGGCCTGGGCCAGGCAGGTATCCAGGGTCTCCTGGAAGTCCACCGTTTCGGTGTTGAAGTACCGCTTGAGCACGAAGTTGTGGTAGTCGAGCACCTCGCCGAGCTTGGCGGCGAACAGTTCCCGGGCGAACAGGTCACCCACCCGCACCGCGCGGCGGGCGGCCTTGTCCTCGTAGGCCGGGCCGATACCCCGTCCGGTGGTGCCGATGCGGGCATTGCCGCGGGCCAGTTCCCGCGCCTGATCCAGCGCCACATGGCAGGGCAGGATCAGCGGGCAGGCAGGGCTGATATGCAGCCGCTGCTCGACCGGAACCCCGCGCGCCTGCAGCGCCGCCATCTCTTCCAGCAGGGCGCTCATCGACAGGACCACGCCATTGCCGATCAGACAGGCCACGCCATCATGCAGGATGCCCGAGGGGATCAGGTGCAACACCGTCTTCTCGCCGCCGATCACCAGCGTGTGGCCGGCGTTGTGCCCGCCCTGGAACCGCACGACGGAATGACAGTGGTCGGTCAGCAGATCGACGATCTTGCCCTTGCCCTCGTCGCCCCACTGGCTGCCGATCACGACAACGCTACGCCCCATCGGTTGTGCTCCCGTTTGCCTCATTGATTTTCCGTTCGCGGCCGGCAGACCCAGTCGCCGTCGCTTTCCACCAGGTCGTGGGTGGCGCGCTCGTCCGCATGGCCGGCCGGTTCGCCCGGCAGTGCCACGATCACCCGCCAGCCCTCGCCACGCAGGCGGCGGATCGCGGCCAGCAGGTCCGGATCGTCCCCGGCCGGCGCGGCCACCGCCTGCGCCGCAACCGCCGGCGGCGCCCCCAGTGCGGCCAGCACGTTCAGGTCCGCCGAGAAGCCGGTGGCCGGCCGTGCCCGGCCGAAGGCCGCGCCGACGTCGTCGTAGCGCCCGCCGCGGGCCAGTTCGCGGCCCAGCCCGGGAGCAAAGGCGGCGAATACCACCCCGGTCTTGTAGCGATAGCCGCGCAACTCGGCCAGATCCAGGTGCAGCGGTACCGATGGATAGTGGCGCTGCAGCCGGGTCACCAGCATGTCCAGGGTTTCCAGCGCCGCGGCGATGCGCGTGTCCAGTCGGCCCAGCGACTGCGCCTGGGCCAGCACTTCGGTGCCGCCGTTGAGCCCAATCAGCTGCCGGAAGCCGTCCGCGGCCTCGGCGGCCAGCTCGCCGGCGTCGACCAGGCGCTGCAGGTCCGGCACCGACTTGCGCTGCATGATGTCGAACAGGCGGGCCTCGATGTCGTCGCTTACCCCCGCCCGTTCCACCAGACAGCGGTAGATGGCGACGTGACCGAGGTCCAGGAACGCCCCGTCGATGCCCATCTCGTGCAGGGTTTCCAGCATCAGCGACAGCACTTCCAGGTCGCTTTCGATGCCGGCGTGGCCGAACAGCTCGACCCCGATCTGCAGCGGCGAACGCGACCCGCCCGGCTCTTCCGGCCGCGTGCGCAGCACGCTGCCGATGTAGCAGTAGCGCGCGGGGCCCTCGGTCACCATGCGATGGGCGTCGATGCGCGCTGCCTGGGTGGTCATGTCCGAGCGTACGCCCAGCATGCGCCCGGACAGCTGATCCGTGAGCTTGAAAGTTTGCAGTTCCAGATTCCGACCCGCCCCGGTCAGCAGCGAGGCCAGATACTCGATCATCGGCGGCCGGACCAGTTCGAACCCCCAGCGCCAGTACAGCGCCAGCAGCCGCGCGCGCGCCGCTTCCAGACGCCAGGATTCCGGCGGCAGGACTTCCTGCACCCCGTCGGGCAGCAACCAGCGGTTGGCGTGCATCAATTGACCCAATTCAGCAGAAACAGACCGATCGCGATCATCACGCCCCCGAACACCCGCAGGGTCCGGGCGTCAATGGTCACGATCTGCAGCAGCCATTCACGCCAGCACTCCGGCGCCAGAAATGGCATCAAACCCTCGATGACCATCACCAGCGCCAGCGCGCCGAGCAGATCCGACCACACGGGCGGACCCCGGGACTACTGCGAAACGTCCGGATTGAAGTAGCGGAACAGTTCGCCCTGCGGCTCCAGCACCAGAACGTCCTTGCCGCCGACCGAGTTGCGATACATCTCCAGACTGCGCATGAAGGCGTAGAAATCACCGTCGCGGCCGTAGGCATCGGCGTAGATTTCCGCCGCCCTGGCATCGCCTTCACCACGGATTTCCTGCGACTCACGGTAGGCCTCGGCCAGGATGATGGTGCGTTCGCGCTCGGCGTCGGCCCGTATCTCCTGCGCGGCGGCGTCACCCTGGGCGCGCAGGGTCTTGATCACTTCCTGGCGCTCGGAACGCATCCGGTCATAGACCGACTCGCTGACCTCGTCGGGCAGGTCCAGGCGCATGATGCGGACGTCGAGAATCTCGATGCCCAGATCGACGGCATCCTGGTCGGACTGCACCTGCACCGCCGCCACGATCTCGTTGCGGTCGTCGTCGATCGCCTGGCGAATGGTGCGCTTGGAGAACTCGGCCAGCAGGTCGTTCTCGACGATTTCCGTGAGCAGACTGCGGGCACGGGCCTCGCTGCCCTGGTTGGACAGGTAGAAGTCCACGGTGTCGGCGATGCGCCACTTGACGAAGAAGTCCACCGAGAGGTTCTTGTTCTCGGACGTCAGAACCCGCTCGATTTCCTCGGTCAGATTCAGGATGCGGTCGTCGAACCGCACCACGCTCTGAATGAAGGGCATCTTGAAGTGCAGACCCGCGGGATAGTTCTGCCCCACGATTTCACCCAGCTGCACCACCACCACGCGCTCGCGCTCGTCGACGGTGAACACGCTGTCCAGCGCCACGTAGGCGCCCAGGATCAGCACGAACAGCGCAATCATCAACTTGCCATTCATGGCCTATCGCTCCCGGCTGCGCAATGGATCACCGACGGTGCTGCCACTGCTGCTGTTGTTGCTGCTGCTGGTGTCGATCATCGGCGGTGGATTATCACTGCTGATTTCACTGCTCTTGCCCTTGTTCGGCTTGCCCTTGAGCATTTCCTGCAACGGCATGTAGAGCAGCGGCGACGACTGGTCGCCCCCGGTGATGATCAGGTTGGAACCGGACAGCACGTCACCCATGCTTTCCAGGTACAGACGCTGGCGGGTGATTGCCGGGGCCCGCGTGTACTCGTCGAGCAACGCGGTGAACCGCACCGTCTCACCCTGGGCCCGGGCGACCTTCTGTTCGCGGTAACCCTGGGCCTCGAGCAGGACGCTGGCGGCCTCACCCTCGGCCCGGGCGACGATGTCGCGGGCATAGGCGCGGGCCAGGTTCTTCTTGCGTTCTTCCTCCTCGCGGGCCTTGATCGCCTCCTCGAAGGCACCCTGCACCGGCTCCGGCGGCTGGGAATACTGCACGTTGACCGCCAGCACCCGCATGCCGGACTCGTACTCGTCGAGCATCGACTGCAGGATGCTCTCGATGTTCTGCGGCAACATCGCCCGCGAGCGGTTGGTGATTTCCGGATAGCTGTCCTGCTGATCCTGGATGCGATCCACCAGCTCCTGCTCGATGTCGCTGAGCGCGTCAACGCTTTCCGGCTCGACCTTGCGTTCCTTGAGGTCGACGTTGTCCAGCGCCTGCTGTTCCAGTTCGGAAACCTTCACGCCTTCCTGGATGACCTGATTCATGCGGCTGGTGCCCACGATTTCGCGGACCGCGCTCTTGAGCGCCTGTTCCACGGTCTCGTCCGGCGCCCGCACGTTGAACAGGAAGTTGCCCGGATCGAACACGCGGTACTGCACCGCCACCCGCACGTCGACGATGTTCTCGTCCTTGGTGAGCATGACGGCGCTGTTCTGGACCGAGCGCACCTGTTCCACGTCCACCCGGATCACGGTGGCGATGGGATACGGCATGTGCCAGTGCCAGCCCGGGCCGGTGGTGGTCTGCAGATCACCGAAGCGCAGCACCACGCCCTGCTCGCCCGGCTGCACGATGTACAGCCCGGTCGCCAGCCAGATGGCCGCGATGACCGGGATGGCGATCAGCAGCAGCTTGGGATCGGGCGCGCCGACACCGGGGCCGCCGCCGCTGCTCCCGCGGCCACCGCCGCCGAAACGCTGCTTGAGCCGGCGCCAGATCTCGTCCAGATCGGGCGGACCACCACCCCCGCCACCGCTGCCATTGCCGCGGTTGCCGTTATTGCCGCCCCAGGGGTCTTGCCCCTTGCCAGGCTCGTTCCAGGCCATTGTCGCCTTCATGAATAGAATAGACCCGCGGATTCTAGTGGATGAGGCCGCCGGGTTCCATGCGGAATCCCGACGCCGAGGTTATTCGGCTTGCGCCAGTGCCCGTGGCGGCGTCTGCCAGAGGCCTGCCGCGTCCATGCCTTCCTGTCGGCAGAGACGGTCCAGGTCACTACGCGTCACCGTCACGGTCAGGACGCACTGGCCGGCGTTGTCATACTGCTCGCCCTGGACCGCACCCAGATCGAACAGCCGTGCGCGCAGCCGACCGGCCGCCGGGGGAACGCTGAGCACGCCCGCCAGCACATCGGGCCGGCAGACTTCGGTAAGCACCTCACGCAGCAGTTCCAGACCGCGCCCGTCCATGGCCGACAGCCACACCCGGATGACCCGGCCTTCGCCATCGCGCTCCAGCCGGGGCGATTCGCCGGGCACCGCGTCGATCTTGTTGAACACTTCGATCTGGCGCACGCGATCGGCCCCGATGTCGGCAAGCACCGCGTTGACCTCCGCGGCATGGTCGCGCCGCTCGGGATCGGCCGCATCGATCACGTGCAGCAGCAGTTCCGCCTCCAGCGTTTCTTCCAGCGTGGCGTTGAACGCCGCCACCAGTTCCGGCGGCAGATCGCGGATGAAGCCTACCGTATCGGCCAGGATAAGCGGATCGCCCACCGGCATCGGCAGTTGCCGCAGGGTGGGGTCAAGCGTGGCGAACAGCTGGTCGGCCGCGTAGATATCGCTGCCGGTCAGGCGGTTGAACAGGGTCGACTTGCCGGCATTGGTATAACCCACCAGGGAAATGGTCGGGGTTTCCGCCCGGCGCCGGGCGGCCCGGCCCTGTTCCCGGCGGGCGCGCACCTTCTCCAGCCGACCGCGCAGTCGCGTGATGCGATCACCGATGAGGCGCCGGTCGGTCTCCAGCTGGGTTTCGCCCGGCCCGCGCAGTCCGATGCCGCCCTTCTGCCGTTCCAGATGCGACCAGCCCCGGACCAGCCGGGTGGACAGATGACGCAGCTGCGCCAGCTCCACCTGGAGCTTGCCTTCATGGGAGCGCGCCCGGGCGGCGAAGATATCCAGAATCAGACCCGCCCGGCCCAGCACCCGGCATTTCAGCCGGGCCTCGAGGTTGCGTTCCTGGCTGGGCGACAGGTCGTGATTGAACACCACCACTTCGGCGCCCAGCTCGGCCGCCAGTTCGGCAAGTTCGTCGGCCTTGCCGCCCCCGACGAAGAATCGCGGGTCCGGTGACCGCCGGCTGCCGCCCACCACGTCGAGCACCTCGGCGCCGGCCGAGCGCACCAGTTCCACGAACTCCACCCGGGCGTGTTCGTATTCCTCGAGGGGAAACTGCAAGTGGACGAGCAGCGCTCGCTGCCCGCTACGGGGGCGCTCAAACAAGCGGGTGGCTCAACGACAGGCCGAGGGTGGCCGGGCGATGCCGACTATTCGTTGCCAGGGGTTTCCTCATCCTGCTCCGAATCCGGCTCCGAGCCGACCGACGACTTGATGTTGCGCGACGGCACGATGGTGGAGATGGCATGTTTGTAAACCATCTGTGACACCGCGTTGCGCAGCAGCACCACGAACTGATCAAAGGATTCGATCTGGCCCTGCAGCTTGATGCCGTTCACCAGATAGATGGAAACGGGCACACGCTCTTTTCGCAATGCATTGAGAAATGGTTCTTGTAGTGTCTGGCCCTTCGCCATTTTTTGGTCTCCGTCGTTTTCGGGCATGGGAGGCGTGTTGTCATCCATAGTTTGAAACTTTAGCACGAGTCATGCCAGTTCGAGCGCCCTGGCAAGCGTGTCGTGAATGTCGTCAATAATCGTCGCCGTGTCCGCATCGAACCAGCGCGGCCGGTGGTCCCGGCGCAGCCAGGTCAGCTGCCGTTTGGCCAGCTGCCGGCTGGCAAATATGCCGCGCTGCACGGCTTCCTCGTAGGACCATTCGCCGGCCAGGTAGTGCCATAGCTGGCGGTATCCAACCGCGCGCATCGCCGGCATTTCCCGATTTAAGTCGGGGCGGCGCTGCAGGTTTTCAACCTCCTCGATGAAGCCCTGGTCCAGCATCGCGTGAAAGCGCGATTCGATGCGCTGATGCAGCCTTGCCCGGTCCCCCGGTACCAGCGCCAGCCGCACCGCGCCGGCGGCCACCGCGTCGGTTTGTCGGTCGCCCTGGATATCGCTGGCTGGCCGGCCGGTCAGGGAAACGATCTCCAGCGCCCGCTGGATGCGCTGACCGTCGTTGGGATGCAGCCGCCGGGCCGTCACCGGATCCTGCTTCACCAGCCGCGCATGCAGCTGCGGCCAGCCGTGGCGTTCGGCATCGGCGGTCAGCTCGGCGCGGATGGCAGCATCCGCCGGCGGCAGGGGCGACAGGCCCTCGGACAGCGCCCGGAAGTAGAGCATCGTGCCCCCCACCAGCAGCGGCACGCGGCCGGCGGCGTGGCTGCGGTCGATCTCGCGGCGGGCATCGGTGGCGAAATCGGCGGCGGAATAACCCTCGGCCGGGTCGCGAATGTCCACCAGTCGATGCGGCACCCGCCGGCGAACCTCGCTGGACGGCTTGGCGGTGCCGATATCCATGCCGCGGTAGACCATCGCCGAATCAACGCTGATCAGGTCCACCGGCAACCGCTCCGCCAGCGCCAGGGCCGCGTCGGTCTTGCCCGACGCGGTGGGGCCCATGAGGAAAACCACCGGTTTTTCGGTTTCGGGTTGCGAGTTTCGGGTTTCGGGTTTTGTCATCGCCTCTGGCGTTTCGGTCCTGAAACGCGAAACGCGCAGCCTGCCTACTGGCCGCGCATGAAGATACGGTCGAGATCGGCGATATCCACCTGCACCCAGGTCGGCCGCCCGTGATTGCAGTGACCGGCCCGCTCGGTGCCCTCCATGTCCCGCAACAGCGCGTTCATCTCGGCCAGGCTGAGCCGGCGCCCGGCCTTGATCGCCGCCCGGCAGCCCATGTCCGCGAGCAGCTCATCCTGCATCCGGGCGATACGGCCCGGCCCGTCCTCGGCCGCCAGGTCCGACAGCAAATCGTGCACCAGTGCCGCGGCATCCACTTCGCCCAGCAGAGTCGGCAGCGCGCGAACAGTGACCCGGTTGGGGTCCTGGCGATCCAGTTCCACCCCCAGCGCCGCCAGCTCCGTGGCCGCCTGCTCGGCGACATCGGCTGCGGCCTCGCCCACGTCCACCACTTCCGGCACCAGCAGCGGCTGACTGATCAGCCGGCCCTCGCCCAGCGCCGTCTTCAGGCGCTCGTAAAGCACCCGTTCGTGGCCGGCATGCATATCCACCAGCACCAGCCCCTGGGCATTCTCGGCCAGGATGTAGATGCCGCGCAGCTGGGCCAGCGCATAGCCCAGCCGGGGCGTGGCCGGCGCCTCGTCGGGCGACGCGGCGGCCACCGCGGTAGCCCGTGTCGAGGCCGGCTGCTGGAACGCATACGTGGCGGCCGCCTCGCTCAGGCCCAGGCCCCGCTGACGGATCGGCGCCGAGCCGGCGGTCCCGGCTTCATGGCGAGGCGCCGGCGCCGGGTCGAACGAGGTCGGTAGCGGCACGTAGTGGGCCTGATCGTGCCCACCCTGCGCCCGGAGCGCCTGCTTGAGGCTCTGGTGAACGAAATCATGCACCTGCCGCGACGCCCGGAAGCGCACCTCGGCCTTGGCCGGATGCGCGTTAACGTCGACCCCGGCCGGATCCATCGACAGATACAACAGATACGCCGGAAACCGCTGGTTGTGCAGCACATCCTGATAGGCGGCACGTACGGCGTGGTTGAACAGCCGGTCCTGGATCAGCCGCTGGTTGACGTAGCTGTACTGCAGATCGGCCCGGGAGCGGGAGAACCCGGGGGTGGCGATCCAGCCGGTCAACTGCATGCCGGCGGCGGTTTCCGAGAGCGCCACCGCGTGGGCGAGAAAGTCCTGGCCGAACAGGCGAGCCACCCGGTCCTCGCGCTCGGCCGCGGCGGTCGCCGGCGCCAGCTCCAGCACGGTCTTGCCGTTGTGACGAAGCGTGAACGCCACATCGAACCGGCTGGCCGCGATACGGCGAACCACTTGATGGGCATGCCGGAATTCGGTGGCCTCGGTGCGCAGGAACTTGCGCCGCGCCGGTACCCGGGCGAACAGATCCCGTACCTCGACCGTGGTGCCCGGCGGATGCGCAGCAGGACGCACCGGCGGCGGGTCATCGTCGCCCACCCCCACCGCGCTGAAAGCTTCGTCCGCGTCATGCGGCCGGCTGGTCAGGATCAGATCCGACACGGACGCGATGCTGGGCAGGGCCTCGCCCCGAAAACCGAGACTGGCCACCCGTTCTAGTTCGTCCAGGCTGGCGATCTTGCTGGTGGCGTGGCGGGCCAGCGCCAGCGGTAGCTCCTCGCGGCCCATGCCGCGGCCATCATCCCGGATCCGGATCAGCCGCAGGCCGCCGCATTCCAGATCGACGCGGATATGGCCGGCCCCGGCATCCAGGCTGTTCTCCAGCAGCTCCTTGACCACGGACGCCGGCCGCTCGACCACCTCGCCGGCGGCGATCTGGCTGATCAGTTGCGGGGGCAGGACGCGAATGCTCATGAACGGGCTTCCGGGGCTCGGCGATCGGTATGACACGGCAGTGCGCGGGCCGCCGCGTGAACATCGCCGAGTATGCCATCCCGGCGGCTGTCGCCTGCCTCGCCTGGGGGACCCGCAATCGGTCAGTCGGTGTCGTTTCCCAGTTCCCGCAACAGCCGTGTCAGCGACAGCCAGAAGGCCTCGTCATCGCGATAGCCGGTGATGCGCCCGAGTTCGCGGCGATCCCGGATCAGCACGAAGGTGGGTGCGACTTCGACATCGGCTTCCAGTGCCAGGTCCTCGGGCGGCGGTTCATCCAACGGCAACCGCTGGATCGGCGCGCGGCGACCCTCCTCCGTGTTGTCGTAGATACGGCCGACGTCCCGCTCGAACTGGATGCAGGGCTGGCAGTCGGGCAGCTCGAACATCAGCAGTCGCGGCTCCGCCGCGGGGGCCGCCGACCGCCAGGCCAGACCGGTCGCCAGCACCGCCAGGCCGCCGGCGGCGGCCAGCCACGACAGGATCGGTCGCAGCCTCATGGACGGATGTAGGCGAAGCCGCGCTCGTTCTGCAGGCGGGCGATTTCCGCCACCCCGGAGGCCACCACCTCGACGCCGAAGTGCAGATCAGCGGGATCGATATCAAGCGCTTCCAGGGTATTACCGCAGGCCAGGAAGCGGATGTCCTTGAAGCTCAGCGACTCCACCAAAGCACTGTAATCATTGCCGTTATCGTCTTTCGCGCCGCTGCGCAGGAAATCGACGCCACCAGCCAGCGCCACCACCGCGATCTCGATGCCGTCATCGGCCGCGCGATGGTTCTCCAGATTACGGATCGCCCCGGTCGCCCGGGCGCTGTCGCTGAGGTGATAGACCACGCCCGCCCGGGAGTCGGCCGCCGCGGCCACGCCACCGGCGCCGAGCAACAGTCCCGCAGGCAACAGGCCACCGAGCAGGCGGCGGCGGGTGGGATGGACCGAAATCGCTTTCATGACGGGGCTCCGCAAGGCTGAACGTATGTTCGACCACGGCGCCGGAAAATTGACGCCGCGAAATCGACTGTGATAACAGTACGGATACTCGCACGGGTATTACAAGCAACCCGGCGCGACGATCCCGGGTGATCGAAACCCGGGCATCGTCCCGGCACCCGCCGGATGCATCGCAGGAGGAGAGATTGCATGCAGACTGCACCCAAGCCGTACTGGAATCCCTATATCGCCGGCGGCCTGCTCGGCCTCGGCCTGTTGCTGACGTTCGTGCTCACGGGGCACGGGCTGGGGGCCAGCGGCGCCACCACCGCCATCGCGGCCAAGACCAGTCAGACCGTGGCCGGCAACGCGGCCGAATCCAACGCCTACTTCGGACGCATGCTGTCCGACGGCTACAACCCGCTCAATTTCTGGATTACCTGGCAGTTGATCGGCCTCGCCGTGGGCGCATTGATCGGCGCGCTGACCGCCGGCCGCTTCCGTCTGCAGTTCGGCGGCCCGGATAAACTCGGCCGCGCCAAGCGCGGCGGTCTCGCCCTGCTCGGAGGCATGCTCGCCGGTTTCGGCGCCCGTCTGTCGCTGGGCTGCACCAGTGGGCTGGGGCTGTCCGGCAGCGCCACCCTGGGGGTGGCCGGCTTTCTGTTCCTGATCGGTTTCTTTGCCACCGGCGCCGGCGTCGGCCTGTTCATGAAGAGGTACTGGGCATGAGCTTCACCATCGGTATGTATAGCGTGGCCACCGCACTGGTCTGTGGCCTGATCTTCGGATTTGCGCTGGAGCGGGCCGGCTTTGCCAGCGCCTGCAAGCTGACCGCCCAGTTGCGTTTCCGCGACTGGACGGTGTTCAACGTGATGTTCACCGCTATCCTGGTGTGCGCCTTCGGGCTGTTCATCCTGGAGATGACCGGGTTCATCTCGAAGAACGAGATCTACATCCCCTCCGCCTTCATCTACGCCACCCTGCTCGGCGGCGCGGGCGTGGGGGCCGGCATGGCCGTGGGCGGCTTCTGCCCGGGCACTTCCGTGGTCGGTATTTTTTCCGGTCACATGGACGGCGTGGTGTTCTTTCTGGGCCTGATTCTGGGCACCGTGGTGTTCGCGGGCGTCTACAACGCGGTCGAACCCATGCTGACCGCCCTGCCCGCCCCGGAAGCCCAGACGGTGCCGGAACTGCTGGGGCTGCCCACCATCGTGGTCCTGCTGATGCTGACCGCCGTGGCGGCCGGCGTGGGCTACTTCACCACGCGCACACCCAAGCCGAAGCAGCGCGCCACCGACACCGGCGGCCAGACGGCCGAGCCCGGCAACGCCTGATCCCATTCGTACCGACTCGAGGACACTGACGATGAAACAGTCTGGCAATAATGCCGGTCGCCTGACGGCACAACTCTCGGCCCTGGCCCTGGCTCTGGGCAGCGTGGCGCCCATGGCCGGCTGCTCCTCGGAGCAGGGCGATGCATCCAGCGCGGATTCGCAGAAGACCGCGTCGGAGAAACCCGCCAATCCCTGCGCCGGCGCCACCGGTCAGCGGCCGAGCAACCCCTGCGCGGGCGGCTGATCCGGCATTGACGGTCGCGGTGGCGGACAAGCGGCGTCGGCAGACCGCGGCGCGCACCGCGATCGACCGCATGACCACGCTGGCCCGTGACGGTGCCAGCGTGGTGTCCGCCGTCATGGGGGACGCCGCCGAGCCCGGCGAGTGGACCCACTACCCGCCCCGGGACGCTCGCGATACCGCCTCCGGGTACCGGTTCTTCTACCATTGCCACCGGGACATGCCAGCCGCCTGGGGCGAACACGGCCACTTCCATCTGTTTGTGCGGGCCGGCGCCGCCGACGCGGACGAACGCGAACCGTTGACGCATCTGGTGGCCCTGTCGGTGGACGCCCGCGGACTGCCGTTGCGGGTTTTCACCACCAATCGCTGGGTGACCGACGAGGTCTGGCAGCCGGCCCCCGACGTACTGGACGCGCTCGACGGCTTCCGTGTCGCTCCGCCCACCGCCGAACTGCTCGCGGTGGCCGACTGGCTGGCGGCAACGACAGTATTGTTGCGGCCACAGATCGAGCGCGTCATCAAGGCCCGCGACCAGCGACTGACAGACCTGGCCAGCCGGGGGCCGCGGCCCAATCTGCTCGACGACCGCCGCCTGCATGTGCTGACGTCCGAGCCCGTCTCGCTGGCAGACAGCGTGGCGGCACTGGATACCTGACCACGCCCGACCCATGGTGAACCCGATGAAACAGCCGTTGATCACGCTTGCCGCCGCCATGCTGCTGAGCGCCTGCGCGCCCACGCAGGCGGCCACGCTGCCCGGTCCGCTGGTCGACGCCCAGTGGCTGCAGGCGCACCGCGACGGCGTCACCGTCGTGGATGTCCGCAACTGGCTGGACGGTTTCACCCAGCCACCGGAGTACGACACCACCGAGGACGGTCAGCGCTACGTGACGCAGGTGGGCGGCCACATCCCCGGCGCACGGTTGCTCGATTACGCCCGCGTGCGGGTCGAGCGGGACGTCCGGGGTCACAAGATCGGCGGCCGGGTCCCGGAGGCAAGCGCATTTCAGGCGCTGATGCGCGAGGCCGGCGTCGATGGCGACCGTCCCATCGTGATCACCAATCCCGGGCAGAGTACGGCCGAGATGGATGGGGCCGCCCGGGTTTACTGGACGCTGAAGTATTTCGGCGAGGACGAGGTTGCCATCCTCAACGGCGGTAACGCCGCCTGGCTGGCCGCCGGTTTCGAGGCCAGCACCGACGCCGCGGCCACCAGCGGCGGCGACTGGACAGCGGATGAACCCCGCGCCGAACTGATTGCCGAGTACGAAGATGTGGCCGGGGCGCTGGAGGACGGCGCCACGCTGGTCGACGCGCGTACCGCCCAGCAGTTCCTCGGGGTATCGAAGAAATCTTCGGTCAAGGCCGCCGGCCATCTGCGCGGCGCCCACAACCTGCCGCTGGATCTGCGCACCCGCAGCCAGGGCCCGGCCGCGATGTTTCTCGGCGCGGACGAGTATCGCCAAATTTTCCGGAAGACGGGCATCGACGCGAAGCCCGGCACCATTACCTACTGCAATACCGGTCATCTGGCATCGGGCGCCTGGTTCATCGTCAGCGAGATCATGGGCGTAGACAACACCCGTCTCTATGACGGGTCGATGCTGGAGTGGACCACGCTGGGCGGCAAGGATGTGGTCGGCCTGAGCGACTAAAGCCCACCGCGGCTATTCCAGAACCGCCTGCTCCATCTCCAGGTAGACGCTGTAGGCATTACCGCGATTGGCGGCCTCGAATGCCGGCTGGTCGGCGAAGCGCGACCAGTCGGTGTTGGCATAGGCCTGCTCGAACGGCACAAAATTCTCTACCGCCGCGCGCATTCGCTCACGCAGGAAGCGGATGTAGTCACGGGTCAGGCGGATATCCTCATCCAGGTCACGCGACACCCGGCCGTGGCCGGGCACCACGATTGTCGGCGCGGCGTCCTCCATCTGCTGCATCGCGGTCAGCCAGCCCCGGGTATCCCCATCCTCGACGAACGGAATGCGTCCGGCCGCGTAGATATCGCCGGCAAACATCAGCTGTTCGTCCGGCACCAGCAGCATCAGGTCGTCGCGGGCATGAGCGAAACCGGCGCTGATCAGCACGAACTCGACCCCGCCCATGCGGAACGACATGCGCTCGCCCCGCGGCAGCGCCAGCCAGCGGTCGGCCGGCACCAGCGGCGACTGATCACCCATCCAGGGACCCAGCATGTCCCGACGCTGATCCAGCCGGCGCCGGGCGCCATCGGAGGCCAGATAACGCCTTCCCTCGCCGCGCGCCCAAATGTCGGCGCCGATGTCGCGGAAGGCGCTCAGCCCGTACATGTGATCGGCATGGTAGTGACTGACGATCACGCGGCGAATGGGCTGCTCCGTCACCTCGCGAACGGCCTCGATCATCGCACGCCCCAGCGCCGGGGTACCCAGGGCGTCGAATACGACCACCCCGTCGTCGGTGACCACGAAACCGGCATTGCTCATGAAGCCGCGGTTGGCCCGGGAAACGGCGTCCAGTGCCCCGCGGAAGAACCAGGCCCGGTCGGTCAGGCGAACCGGCGTCAGGTCGATCGCCGCGGACGACGAACCGCTCGCCCCCGTTTGCCAGGACGCCGCCCACACAAGGGCTCCGATTGTGGTGAACAGCAGGCGTCGCGGGGTTTGCATCGATGGCTTCGTTGTGAGATACACTAGGGGGTATGAGTACATCGAGTGAGTGTCGTTCCGCAAGCGTTGCGGCAGTCGCTGGGTAAAGCAAGACAAGGCGCACGCGACAGGCGCCGCGAGCCATGGCGATAGGAGGCTGGAACATGGATCGAAGCAAGGTCCGACCGGGACGCATCCGGCCGGCACCGGAGAATTTTCTCGATGCCGACAGCCTCGACGCCATCCGGCGGGGCCAGATCGACGAGGATCGCCGGTCATTCATCCGCAAGAGCTTTCTGGCCGCCACCGCGGCCATGGCGGCGCCGGCGGCGATGGCAGCCGGTGACGGCGACGAGCACATCCTGAATCTGCCGCCCTGGAGCAAGAAACTCGGCTATCCCGTGGCCCACAATCCTTACGGGCAGCCCTCCAAATACGAATCCAATCTGGTGCGCCGCACCAGTCCCGGCCTGGCGGCCACCGATCAGGCCAACGTGGCCTTCAGCCCGTTGCAAGGCATGTTCGGCATCATCACCGCCAGCGGCCTGCATTTCGAACGCCACCATCAGGGCTGGGTGGATATCGATCCCGCAAAACACCGGCTGATGATCAACGGCCTGGTGGACAAGCCACGTGTTTACACCATGGACGATCTGATGCGCCTGCCCTCGGTATCGCGCATCCACTTCGTCGAATGCGGCGCCAATTCCGCCATGGAATGGGGCAACGCCGCGGTGCCCACCGTGCAGTACACCCACGGCATGCTCTCGGGCAACGAATACACCGGCGTGCTTCTGTCCACCCTACTCGAGGACGCCGGCTTCGACGAAAAGAAGGCGAAGTATCTGCTGGCCGAGGGCGCCGACGGATCCAGCATGACCCGCACCATCGACATCGAGCGGGCGCTGGACGATGCCATGGTGGCCTATGGCTCCAACGGCGAGATGCTGCGACCGGAAAACGGCTATCCCCTGCGCTTGGTGGTGCCGGGAGTCCAGGGCGTGTCCTGGGTCAAGTGGCTGCGGCGGCTGGAAGTTGGCGATCAGCCCTATGCCACCAAGGATGAAACCTCGCACTACGTCGACCTGATGCCGGACGGCATGCAGCGCCAGTACACCTCCATCCACGAGGCCAAGTCGGTTATCACTACCCCGTCCGGCGGCCAGAAGCTGCTGACACAGGGTTATTACAACGTATCCGGTCTGGCCTGGACCGGCCGCGGCCATATCAAGCGGGTGGATGTATCCGTCGATGGCGGCAGGAACTGGCATACCGCGCGCCTGGAAGAGCCGGTGCTGCCCAAGGCGCTGACGCGCTTCAACATCGACTGGGTCTGGGACGGCGGGCCCGCCATCCTGCAGAGCCGCGCCATCGACAGCACGGGTTTCGTGCAGCCCACTTACAGCCAGCTGCGGGACGCGCGCGGCTCGCGGTCGATCTATCACAACAATGCCATCCAGTCCTGGCAGGTCTCGGAGAACGGGGAGGTGGCCAATGTGCACGTGGGTTAATCGTCTCGCGCTGCTCGGTCTGTTGGCGGCCCTGGCCGGCTGTGGGGCCGACACGGCACCAGTAGCCGAGGCGGAGGCCGCTCAAACAGGCAACGACAACAAGCCGGACATGGCGGCCACCGAACCCTCGCCCAGCCCTTGGCAGGGCAAGTACGGCGATGTAGGCCGCGCCGCCACGGCGGCCGAGATCGACGCCTGGGACATCGACGTGCGCCCCGACTTCAAGGGCCTGCCACCCGGATCGGGCTCGGTCGAGGAAGGCGAGGAAGTCTGGCTTGCCCAGTGCAGCAGCTGCCACGGCGACTTCGGCGATTCCAACGAGGTCTTCACCCCGCTGGTGCTGGGCAACGTCACCGAGGAAGACATCGAAACCGGCCGGGTGGAAGCGCTCAATGATCCGGCACGGGTTCGCACCACCTTCATGAAGGTCAGTACCGTCTCGACCCTGTGGGACTATATCCACAGGGCCATGCCCTGGAACAATCCCAAGTCGCTGTCGGATGACCAAGTGTATGCGGTGCTCGCCTATCTTCTTAATCTGGCCTACATCGTCGATTACGAGTTTACGCTGTCGCACGAGAACATCGACGACATCCAGGCGAAGATGCCCAACCGCAACGGCATGACCCGCGATCACGGCCTCTGGAAAATCGACGGCGAGCCGGATACCGCCAACGTGGCCTGCATGACGGACTGTGACGACGAGGTCGAAATCCTGTCGTCGATCCCCGACTACGCCAAGGGGGCCAACGGCAATCTGGCGCAGCAGATGCGTCCCTACACCGCCACGCCCGGCATCGATACCGTCGAGGAAGCCGAAGAGGCCGGCGTGGAACCGGCATCAGCCGGCAACGAGCAGACCGCGACCGGCGACACCGCGCCCGCCCCGGCGGATGACGGCATGACCGCCGATACCGCCATGGCGCTGGCCGGCGAGTACGGCTGTACCGGCTGCCATCAGATGGACGGCAAGCTGGTGGGACCCGGTTTTGCCGCCATCAGCGACAAGTACGCCGACCGCGACGACGCCGCGGCCTATCTGGCGGACAAGATTCGCAACGGTGGCAAGGGGGTATGGGGCCAGATACCCATGCCGCCGCAATCCGATATTCCGGATGAGGACATCGCCGCCCTGGCCGAATGGCTGGCGAGCGGCGATTCGAATTAGTCTGGACTCACGAATACCGACAACGGAGTGATCAACATGGATTTCAAGCGACGAGTCATATTGAAGGCCGGCGGTGCGCTGGGCGTGCTGGCGGCCGCCGGCACCTGGCCATTGCAGGCCCTCGCGAAGTTCGCCCGCCCCGAGGACGCGTTCAAGGCCGAAGCCCTGGATGCCACCTTCGCGGCCCTGGGCGGCAAGCCCGAAAAAAGTGATCAGATCGATCTGGAAACCCCGGATATCGCCGAGAACGGCGCGGTGGTGCCGGTGTCGGTCACCAGCAAGCTGGCCGGCACCGAACAGATCTGGCTGCTGGTGGAAAAGAATCCGAATCCCCTGGCCGGCGGCTTCATGATTCCGGCAAACACCGAGGCTTTCGTGCAGACCCGCGTCAAGGTCGCGCAGACCTGTGACATCTACGCCGTGGTCAAGGCGGACGGCAAGCTCTACATGACCGCCAATGAAACCAAGGTCACGCTGGGCGGCTGCGGCGGCTGATCCCGCCACCGGCAATATCCGCTTAGCCACGTCAACGATTTCAGGAGGCCACCCATGGCTGGACGCATGCGCATTCGAGCCCAGAAGAAGGGCGACAACACCGAAGTGAAGGTCCTGATGCAGCACCCGATGGAGACCGGGCTGCGCAAGGACGATCAGGGCAATCCGATTCCCGCCCACTTCATCACCAATGTCACCGCCACGGTCGGTGATCGCACGGTGATGGAAAGCCAGTGGGGCGCGGCGGTATCGCAGAACCCCTTCCTGTCATTCCGTTTCCAGGGCGCCGAGAAAGGCGACAAGCTCAAGATTGCCTGGAAGGACAACCAGGGCGAAACCGCCGAAACCACCACATCGATTCGCTGAGCGATACGCCACTCGAGCCGGGAGATCGCCATGGCACGCAAGCCGAGACCACTATCCGCCCTGGCAACAGCCCTGTGCGGGCTGACCCTGTCTGCGGCATTCGCCCAGGACGACGGCACCTTCAGCGAATACCGCGAGATGTTCGGGGACGACAACCCGGCCGTATTCGTAATCGACGAAGGCGCCGCCGTCTGGACGGAAAAGCGCGGCCCCAATCAGGTGTCACTGGAACAGTGCGACCTCGGGCTCGGCCCTGGCGTGGTGGATGGCGCCTATGCCCAGCTGCCCCGCTATTTCGAGGACGTCGATCAGGTGATGGACCTGGAAGCCCGCCTTATCCACTGCATGGTGGAACTACAGGGCTTCGACCGGGCCGAGATCACCGCCGACCCCTACTCGGGACGCGGCGAGACCGACAGCACCCTCGAAGCGTTGGCCGCCTATGTCGCCAGCGAATCCGAGGGAGAGACCATCGACATCCCGCAGTCGCACCCGGCCGAGAAGCAGGCCTACAAGGCCGGCAAGGCGCTGTTCTGGCATCGCGCCGGCCCGTACGACTTTGCCTGCGCCACCTGCCACCGGCAGGACGACAAGCGGGTGCGGTTGCAGGACCTGCCCAACCTGACCACGGCCGACGGCGCACGGTCTTCCTATCCCGACTGGCCGGCCTACCGGATTTCGCAGGGCGTGGTGCGGACGATGGAATGGCGCATGCGCAACTGCATGCGTCAGCAGCGGTTGCCAATGCTCAAGGTGGGCTCGGAAGCCGCCGTCAGCATCATCACCTACATGGGCGTCAACGCCAACGGCGGCACCATGGCAGCCCCCGGCCTGAAGCGTTAGGAGCGGTCGCATGCGTACTCGTCAAACAGTTCTATCCGCGCTCGCCGGCCTGACCCTGGCGCTGACCGGCTGCAGCGAGAGCGGGCCCGACACCGCATCGACTGCGGCAGATGCCGACAGCAACGGCGGCAATGCCGCGGCCGAGGATTCCACCAAAGCCGGAACACCCGCGGTCGACGTCACCGCCATGCTCGAATCCTCGCTTGAGCCGCGAAACGGCGTCGGCATGGACCGGCTGGAACAGTCCGAGATGCAGGTCACCTGCAGCGAAGTCGGCGGCGCCAGTCCCGGCGGCGAGCAGGCCGAAGGCATTCGCGCCGCCGCCAAGGCAGGTGTGACCTACCCCGAGGACGGCAACTACCTCGGCGACTGGGAAGCCGGCGAGACCATCGCCCAGACCGGCACCGGCATGCAGTACAGCGACAATCCGGACGAGCCCAACGGCGGCAACTGCTACGCCTGCCACCAGCTCGACCCGGAAGAAGTCGCCTACGGCACGCTCGGCCCGTCCCTGACCAACTACGGTCAGCGCGGCACCAGCGAGCAGATACTCACTTACACCTGGGACAAGCTGTGGAATCCGCACGCGTTCAACGCCTGCTCCCACATGCCGCGGTTCGGCGACGCCGGCATCCTCACCGAGCAGCAGCTCAAGGACGTGATGGCCTATCTGCTGGACCCCGACTCCCCGGTCAACCGCAAGCCATAGGACATTTCCATGCAGCGTCGTGAATTTCTCGGCATGCTGGCGGCGGCTGCCGCAGCCGGCCTGCCCGTCCACAACCTGCGTGCCGCGGCACGTCCCGAAAGCGGCGAGTTCTACCATGTGCCGGCGAAGGGCAATGTGCACTTCCTGCACATGACCGACACGCATGCGCAGTTGCGCCCCGTCTACTTCCGCGAACCCGCGGTCAATATCGGGCTGGGCGGCGCGCGCAACCGCCCACCGCATCTCGTGGGCCAGCATTTCCTGAACGAATTCGGCGTCGAGCCGGGCTCGATCAATGCCCACGCCATGACCTGCCTCGACTTCGCCGAGGCGGCTACCCGGTACGGCCGGGTCGGCGGCTTTTCCCACCTGGCCACGCTGGTCAGGCAGATGCGCAGCGAGCGGCCGGACGCCATGCTGCTGGACGGCGGCGATCTGTGGCAGGGTTCGGCCACCGCGCTCTGGACCAGGGGCCGGGACATGGTCGACGCCAGCCTCGAACTCGGCGTCGACGCCATGACCGGCCACTGGGAATTCACCCTGGGCGACGAGCGGGTGCTGGAGCTGGTCGAGAATGACCTGGACGGGAAGATCGACTTCCTGGCCCAGAACGTGCGCGATTCCGGCTTCGGCGACCCGATCTTCAAAGCCTACACCATGCGCGAGATGAACGGCGTGCCGGTGGCCGTGCTGGGCCAGGCCTTCCCCTACACGCCGATCGCCAATCCCAGTTATTTGATGCCGAACTGGAACTTCGGCATCCGCGAATCCGATCTGCAGGACAACATCAACGCCGCGCGCGAGGAAGGCGCGCAGGTGGTGGTACTGCTGTCGCACAACGGCATGGACGTGGACCTCAAGCTGGCCTCACAGGTGACCGGTCTGGACGCGATCCTTGGCGGCCACACCCACGACGCCGTGCCCCGCCCGCAGGTAGTCGAGAACGACGGTGGCGAAACCATCGTCGCCAACGGCGGCAGCAACGGCAAGTTCCTGGGCGTGCTCGATTTCGACGTCGCCGACGGCAGGATCCGGGACTGGCAGTACCGGCTGCTGCCGGTGTTCGCCGACATGCTGCCGGCCGACCCCGACATGGATGCCTTGATCACGAGAATTCGCGAGCCCTACGCCGACAAACTGGCCGAAGAACTGGCGGTCACCGAGGACGTGCTCTACCGGCGCGGCAACTTCAACGGCACCTTCGACCAGTTGATTGTCGATGCCCTGATGGAGATGAAGGACGCCGACGTGGCGCTGTCCCCCGGTTTCCGCTGGGGTACCTCGCTGCTACCGGGCGATGCCATCACCATGGAACGGCTGATGGATCAGACCGCCATCACCTACCCCACCACCACGCGCAACGACATGACCGGCGAGCGCCTCAAGCTGGTGCTGGAAGACGTGGCCGACAACCTGTTCAACACCGACCCCTACTCCCAGCAGGGCGGCGACATGGTGCGCGTGGGCGGCCTGACCTATGCCATTGCGCCGACCGCCGAAATGGGCAAGCGCATCCGCGACATGCGCATCGACGGCGAGCCGGTGCAGGCGGACCGGAACTACCGGGTAGCCGGCTGGGCCTCGGTCAACGACATTCCCGAAGGCGAGCCCATCTGGGACGTGGTGGGGGACTGGCTGCGGGACAAGAAGACCATCACCGAGCGCGAACCCAATCAGCCGCGGATTATCGGCCTGGAGGGCAACAAGGGCATCGTTTGACCGCCTCTCCCCGTGCGGCGGCCGACAGGCCGCCACCCGGCTTTCCGGGTGGCGGCTTTTTTACGTGTGATCGACGCGCCTATTCCTCGCCGCCGTTGGCCACACTGGTGAGCAGATCGTCAATCGCACCCGGACTGCTGATGAGCTTGCCGAAGGTCAGCATGGTCAGGTCCGGATGCCAGATCGCCATGCGGAAACGCATGTGCAGGGCCTCGGCCTTGTTACCGGTCACGAGGATCTGATACGGCAGATAGGCGGTGGTCTTGGTGTTGAACTTCTCGTCCACCACATCCCGCAGAATCTTCGCGTCATTGGCATTGTCGTCCGCCACGGCGGCCCGCGATACGCCGAACAACGTCTGCTGGGCATCGGGAATATCGACTCGATAAACCAGATCAACCCCGCCGATGTTGGCCTTGATGTTCTTCTCCACCGTGGCCACGGCAGTTTCATAGCTGTCGAACTCGGCCAGTTCGTACGGGTCGTCGAAGTATTCCATGCCGAACATGTAGTGGTACTCGCGCAGGTCTTCCGCCGTTCTCTCCTCGTCGGTACCGAACAGCTTGCCCGCGCCCAAGGATTTCTTGAGCTGGGCCGCCACATCGGCCAGATCCGCGTCCATGCGGTAGGCAGCCGCCATGTATTCGGGATTCAGGTACACCACCTGCGAATACTCGCCGACCCGGGTCACGCTGGCATGCAGCACCGCCCCGTAACCGCCCTTGGCCCCGCTGGCGGCGGCCGCCGACTGCAGCGCCGGGGAGGTGAACCCGATCACGTGCGCGTTTTCGTAGGGGCTGTACTCCCCCACAACCTCGAAATCTCCGTTTCGAAGCTTGTTTTTGACCCGCTGCACTTCATCTTCCACCGAGGTCTTGTCGCCATAGGCCAGCACATAGGGCTGCAGCCCCTGGGCCAGCACCTGGCCACTGCCCAGCAAGCCCAGGCCCGTCATCAGAATGATCATCAAGCGTTTCATGTCTCTCCTCCCTTTGCACCATTGCCATGCTGCCGGCGTTCGCGGCAAACCTCACGCGACTCCGCAGCCATTATTACCCCCGCCTGTATATATCGAGGGAATGCATCGGCCAGCGTTTACGCTGCCGGAAGCCCAAGCCGACGATATACCGGTAGGGGTACAATGCCACGAATTTATGATACTGTTAATCGACCGATAAATATCCCCGATCGAAGTCGATTCTCCGGACGTCGATACGCGGTAAATCAAGACAGGATAACCCCGTCACGACGGGACTCGAGTGTACTTTCAGACCCGGATCGAAGCGGGCGACACGCGAACAATCAATGCAGGAGAGGTGCGATGAGGGAGACATACCAACGGGGACTCCAGGGCGCCATGCTGGCACTGGGCCTGATAACCACCGGCAGCGCGCTGGCCACCAACGGCTACTTCGCCCACGGCTACAGTGCCCAGCAACGCGGCATGGCCGGCGCCGGTACCGCGCTGGGTTCCGATGCCTTCGTCGGCTCGATCAACCCGGCCCTGCTTACCCGCGTGGGCGACCGGATGGATTTCAATTTCAGCCTGTTCAGCCCGATGCGGGACTTCACGGTCAAGAACGAACCGGACATCACGCCGGTCTCGGGTTCCGGCCTGTTCCAGATCAACCGACTGGACGAGGACGGCCGCCCCATGGACGAGGTGCGCAGCAAGCACGAGCTGTTCCCGATTCCGGGCATGGCGTTTTCCTGGCGCATCGACGACAAGTCCGTCTGGGGCATTACGGTCTACGGTAATGGCGGGCTGAATACGGAGTACGACCGCGGCCGGGCCACGTTCGCGGCCGGCGACGCCGCCCAGATCCTGCCGCTGCAGGAAACCTGTGAAGGCTCGTTCGGCGGCGGCGCCAATGTGGGGTCGCCCGGTGTGTTCGGACTCTGCGGCGGCGAGCAGTCCGACCCGGGCGTGGACCTGATCCAGCTGTTCGTGGTGCCCACCTACGCCCGCGAATTCGGCGACCGGCTCAGCCTGGGCATTTCGCCCATCTTCGTCGCCCAGCGTTTCCAGTCCTGGGGGCTGCAGGCGTTCGCCCGTTTTTCGGAGAACCCGGATCGGGTTACCAACAATGGCACCGAATTTTCCTTCGGCGGCGGTGCCCGGGTCGGCATGACCTACGAGCTGGCCTCCTGGCTGCGATTCGGCGCGTCGTACCAGAGCCGCATCGAGATGACGAACTTCGACGAATACCGCGGCCTGTTCCAGAAGGATGGCGCGTTCGACATCCCGTCCACATGGAATGTCGGCATCGCGCTGATTCCCTCGCACAACCACCGCATCGCCATCGACTACCAGCGGATCAACTTCAACGAGGTATCCTCGGTAGGTGATGATCTAAACCCCAACCAGTTCGTCAACGGCTGCGCCCGCCCGATCCTGCTGGGCGGACCGGTTGATTTCGACACCTGCCTCGGCGGTGAGAACGGCCCCGGCTTCGGCTGGCATGACGTGACCACCTACAAGTTCGGCTATGAATACCAGCGCGGTGACTTCACCTACCGGGTCGGTTACAGCAACAACACCCAGCCGATCCAGAGTTCCGAAGTGCTGTTCAACATCCTTGTCCCGGCGGTGCCGGAGCATCACTACACCGCCGGCCTGACCTGGCAGTACAGCAATCGCGTCGGGTTCGACTTCGCCGTGATGTACGCGGCCGACAACACCGTGACCGGCAAGAATCCGCTGAGCAACGTCGAGGGCGGCGCCCTGTCACTGCTTAATGGCGGCCCGAACTTCGGTACTGACCCGAACGACCAGGATATTGAATTGTCCATGTACCAGGTGGAGCTCACCTTCGGCGTGAACTTCCGGTACGACTGACCTCAGACCAACCGGCCCGGCCACCACGGCCCGGCCGAAACGATTCCTCCGTGCTCGCTGTCGGGCGGTTCGCCGCTCGACAGCTCTTTTTCGGCTATCGGGTTCCGGGACTCACCCCGGCCAGGATGCCGAACGGGCCCGTCGCTGACGGCGGCCCGCCGGCGGCTAGTCGTGGGCCTGCTCCCGCCCGGTAATCGCACAGAAGGCCAGATCGGTGGTGAGGTAGGTCCGGTTAGCCACCCGCTCGCCCAGCCGCGAAACTGCCAGCCGGTCCGCCACCGGTCCCTTGACCTCGGCCAGATGCAGAGTCACGTCGGCATGCGAAAGGTCCTCTTCCAGATGCTCCAGCATCTCCAGGCCGCTGGCGTCGATATAGCTCACGGCGGTCATCACCAGCAGCACATGACGGGCCTCGGGCATCGCGGTGAGATGCTGGGCGACGTACTCCTCCACCTGGGCCGCATTGGCGAAGTAGATGTTCTCGTCGATGCGGATCACCACCAGGCTGGGATCAGTCTCGACCACATGCCGGTTGACGTTGCGGAAGTGCTCGGTGCCCGGCACCCGACCCATGACCGCCATGTGCGGCCGGCTGGTTCGCCACAGGTACAGCGCAAGCGACAGGCCTATGCCTACCAGCAGCCCGAGCTCGATACCCAGCACGAATACCGCCACGAAGGTCACGGCCAGCGCCGCCCCGTCCGCGCGGTCATAGGCCCAGGTGCGCCGGGCGGTATCCAGATCGATGAGCTGGGCCACGGCCACCACGATGATCGCGGCCAGCACTGCATTTGGCAGGTAATGGAACCAGGCGGTGAAGAACAGCGCCACCAAGGCCACCAGCACCGCGGTGATGATGGCCGCGAGCTGGGTCTGCGCCCCGGCATCGAAGTTGACCACCGAGCGGGAAAACCCACCCGCCACCGGCATGGTCCCGGCCACCGCCGCGGCCATGTTGGTAATACCCAGGGCGGTCAGTTCCTTGTTGGCATCGATCTTCTGACGCCGCCGGGCCGCCAGCACCTTGGCCACGGACACGCTTTCCACATACCCCACCAGCGCGATCAGCACGGCGGACGGGAACAGTTCGAGCCAGCCCTCGGCGGCGAAGAAGGACAGCGACGGCCACGGCAGCCCGGCCGGGATCGCCCCCACCACCGCCAGATCATGGGCGTTGTCGGCACCGAGCAGCGCCGCAACAACGGTGCTGCCGATCACAACCGCCAGGGGCGCGGTGCGGGACGCCAGGGTCGCCGCGCGGGCCGACAGCCCCAATCGCTGGAGCAGGCGCACCAGCGGCTGACGGCCGAGCACCAGCGCCACGATCGCAACCACGCCGAATACCAGCGTCACCACGTGGAGCTGGTCCAGTTGCTGAACGAAGGCATGCAGCGTTTCCAGCGCATGGCCGCGCTCGAGATCGATGCCGGTCAGGTGCTTGATCTGGCTGGCCATGATCAGCACCGCCGCACCGCTGGTGAAGCCAGAGAGCACCGGGTGGCTGATGAAACTCACCAGCGCGCCCAGCCGGAACAGCCCCAGCACCAGCAGAATCAGGCCGGTCTCGGCGGCCAGGATCATGGCGCCGGTCAGCCACAGCGCCTGATCGCCGCCGGCGTAATGGCCCAGGGCACTGGCCACCATCAGGGCGGCGACCGCCACCGGCCCCACCGCCAGCGCCCGGCTGGTACCGAAGAACGCATAGACGAAGGGCGGCACGATCGAGGCGTACAGCCCCATCTCCGGCGGCAGGCCGGCAAGCAGGGCATAGGCCATGCCCTGAGGCACCAGCAGGATGGCGGTGATCGCCCCGGCGATCAGGTCATCGGTGCGACTGCCCCGGTCGGGCGCCACGAGGTGCTGAAACAGCGGCAGGAAGCGGGCCAGACGCATTACGCCCGACCCGTCATCTCGATAGTGTGACGTCGGCGATCGCTCACCGCCCGCAGGCGAGATTGGCCGGCACCGCCACATCCATCAGTTTCGGATCGGGCAGATCGAGGTTGTTCATGATGGCCGCGTATTCCTCGGCGCTCTTGCCGGCCAGACGCGGATTGTGACGGCGCTCCTCGGCGATCGACGACGCGGTGAAGCCCTTGTAGTCGTGGGCCGGGTAAACCAGGGTCTCGTCACCCAGGGTGAACAGCTTGTTCACGATGGAATCGTAGGACTTGTACGGGTCGCCGCCCTGGAAGTCGGTGCGGCCGGACCCCCGGATCAGCAGCACGTCGCCGGTGAACACGGCATCCTCCCGCTGACCGGCGCCATCCAGCACGAAACTGAAGGATTCATCCGTATGGCCCGGCGTATACAGCGCCTTGAGCCGCACCCCGTCGACATCGACGGTGTCGCCCTCGCGGACATGGTCGCTGACGCACTCGGCTTTGGTGAACTCACCCATCAGCGTCATGCAGTCGGTATGTTCGCGCAGATCGCCGAGAGCGGTAATGTGATCAGCATGGGTGTGGGTGTCGATGGCGCGCACCAGCTTCAGATCGAGCTGCTCGATCAGGCCCAGGTAGGCATCGGTCTGCTCCTTCACCGGATCGATGATCAGCGCTTCGCGGCCGCGGCCCGACGCGATCAGATAGGTGTAGGTGCTGGATTCCTTGTCAAAGAGCTGACGGAAGAGCATGTTCAACCTCCGGTTGATATATGCTTTAAAAGTATATCGATATTCTGTTAGCGTTAAGCTTAAGGATTCAGCCAGCGCAATTCAAGCGGCGAGGAGCGACCATGAGTCAGACAGGCGAACAGAAATCCCATGTCGTGGTGGTGGTCGGCGGCGGCGCCGGCGGCCTCTCGGTGGCCAGCGCCCTGCTGCGGCGGCAGCCCGACCTGGACGTCGCGGTGGTGGAACCGGCCAAGTGGCACTTCTATCAGCCCGGCTGGACGCTGGTAGGCGACGGTTCCATGACCGCCGAGCAGACCAAGCACCCCGAATCCGATCACATGCCGGACAAGGCCACCTGGCTTCGCAGCGCGGTGACCGGCTTTGATCCAGACAACAACCGGGTCACGCTGGAGAACGGCGATACGATCGGCTACAAGTACCTGGTGGTGGCCACCGGTCTGAAGCTGGACTGGAAGGCGGTCGACGGTCTGTGCGACACGCTGGGCGATAACGGCGTCACCTCCAACTACCGCTTCGACCTGGCCCCTTATACCTGCAAGCTGGCCAACGAACTCACCAGCGGCAACGCGCTGTTCACCCAGCCGGCCATGCCGATCAAGTGCGCCGGGGCGCCGCAGAAAGCGCTCTACCTGACCGCCGACACCTTCCGTCGGCGCGGAGTATCCGTGAACCTGGCCTTCTATAATCAGGGCGGCGCCATGTTCGGAGTGCCCGCCTACGCCCAGGCCCTGGACAAGGTGATTGCCAGCTACGGCGCTACCCCGCACTTTCACCATGATCTGATCGCGGTAGATGGCAAGAAGCAGAAAGCGACCTTCACCACGCCGGACGGGGACGTCACCCGCGATTTCGACATGCTGCACGTGGTCCCGCCCCAGTGCGCCCCGGACGTGATCCGCAATAGCCCACTGGCCGGCGACGCGGGCTGGATGACGGTGGACAAGAACAGCCTGCGCCACACGCGTTTCGAAAACGTCTGGGGTCTGGGCGACTGTACCGACACCCCCAATGCCAAGACCGCCGCCGCCGTGCGCCAGCAGTTTCCGGTGGTTACCGGCGGCATCCTGCATGCGCTGGGCCACGGCAACGGCGGCCGTGATTACGACGGCTACGGCGCCTGCCCGTTGACCACGTCCCGCGGCAAGGTCCTGATGGCGGAGTTCCGCTATGGCGGCGAGGTGGTATCCAGCTTCCCGATGGACCCGCGGGTACCCCGCTCCCTGCAATGGGGCGTCAAGCGCTACTTCTTTCCCTGGCTGTACTGGAACGTCATGCTCAAGGGCATCGACCTGAGCTGGCCAGGCCACAAGCCGCAGCCGGCACTGACCGCGATCGGCAAGTGAGGCGACAATCGCTCAGCAACGGCAGACACCAATCATGACCACGGCTAACGCCGACCTGATTCGAACCATGCGGGTGTTCGCGTGGATCGACCTGCCCATCGTGACGGTGATGGCCATTCCCGGCCTGTCGCACGGCTTGGTCAACCTGATCGGCACCATCGATGCCCTACTGGAATTCGGTAACGGCGTGGGCGCGTGGTCGCCCATGGCCTATCTGTTTCTCAACGTGGCCGGGGTTCTGGGCGTGCTGTGGGCGCTGATCCGACTGGGCCAGCCCGACAATCTGTCGCTGGTGCGGCTGGATGCCTGGGGCCGGCTGGCCGTCACCGCGCTGGTGATCGGCTACGTTGCAACCGGCGCGGTAACGCCGGTATTGCTGGTGTTCCTGGTCAGCGAGCTCGTCGGGGCCGCGTTCGAATTCCGCGCGCTGGCGCGGAGCCGGTAGGCCTCAGCCGTAGCGGGACAGCAGGTCGGTAGCGAACTGCAGCCGCTGCTTGGGATCGTCGTCCGGTGACAGATTGGCGCAGTCGAGTTCCCGCTCCATCACGCAGGACAGCATGTTGTAGAAGGAACGGTCAAGCGCGCGGCGGGCTGCCGACATCTGCTGGGCCACCTGCTCGCAATCGGCCTCGCGATCGATCATCGCCTGGATGCCACGCAACTGGCCTTCCACCCGCTTGAGCCGCGAGATCAGGGCCGCTTTCTTGGACGACCACTCCGCCTCGAGTTCCGGCGGGATCGTGGTCGTTGCAACTGAAGACTGCATTTGCACTCCGGTGTATAGGCGCAATACTCCAACGAGTATAACAGCGGCCCGGCCGGCAAGTCATGACATGCCGGTCACGGCCACCAGCACCCCTACCGTCAGAATTCCCAGCCCGGTCAGGCGGTTGAACCATGGCGCAACGCAATAGCCGGACAATCGACGGGCAAATCCGAACCCGGCAACCGCCCCCAGCACCACCTGGCCGATCAGCATGCCGTCACCGATGCGCCCGAAGGCCCAGAACCAGCCCGCCCCGGCCAGGCCGGTGACGATCATCAGGAACAGTGTCGCCGCCAACGTCTGACGGGCCGGCAGTCCGGCTACCCGCGTCACCAGCGGTCGGCTCAGCGCGCCGCTGCCGGCCCCGAACAGTGCGCCCGCCAGCGCCGCCGCCGCGCCGGTGATCAGCAGCTTGATCCGGGCCGCCATCGACAACGCCACGCTGGCCAGCTGCCCGGCCGGCAGCCGCGGCACGTTCAGGAAAAGACCGGCCCGCAGCCAGGGTTTTTCCGCAACCCGGGGCCAGAGCGCCAGGCCGGCCAGACTGGCGGCCAGCGCGAACAGCCCCGACCACAGGGCCGGCGGCAGCTGCGTGAGCAACAGGGCACCCAGCGGCGCGCCAATCAGCGCCCCGCCGCCCAGCCACAGCGACACGCCGGTATCCAGCGCCCGCGAGCGGGCGCCGTCGCCGGCACCCACCGCCCCCACCAGCGCCCCGGCGCAAAGGGCAGCGATCACCGCCATCGGCGGCGACAGCCCGGCCCCCAGCATCAGCAGGCCGACACCGGCCAGGCCGCCGCCGGCGGGCGTCAGCCCCACGGCCAGTCCGAATACAATTCCCCACAACACCGTTATCATGCGCGCTGAATCCTGCTGTCTGCGTCCAACACCGGGTAGCTCATGCCAACCGACATCGTGAATTTCACGCCCTGGTCCGCGCTGGCCGGCGGCGCCCTCATCGGTCTCGCCGCCACGCTGTTCCTGCTGGCCAACGGCCGTATCGCCGGGATATCCGGCGTCCTGCATGGTGCCGTCCGTCAGGCCGAGGGCCGTGGCTGGCGGCTGCTGTTCATGGCGGGGCTGCTGGCCGGCACCGGCCTGTACGTCGCGCTGTTTCCGGGCGACCTCGAGCCCCGCGAAGGCTACCCCATGTGGCTGCTGATCGTCGCGGGGCTGCTGGTGGGCGCCGGTACCCGCTGGGGTGCCGGCTGCACCAGCGGCCATGGCGTGTGCGGCATCGCGCGCTGGTCGCGGCGCTCGATTGCCGCCACCGTCGCCTTCATGGTGATCGGGGTAATCAGCGCCAGCTGGCTGCGCCACCTGCTGGGGGTCTGACCATGGCACGCCATCTGATTGCATTGATTGCCGGCGGCATTTTCGGTTTCGGGCTGTCGCTGTCGCACATGGTGGATCCGAACAAGGTGCTGGATTTTCTCGACCTGCCCGGCACCTGGGATCCCAGCCTGGCGCTGGTGATGGGCGGGGCGCTGGCGGTGACCGCCGTGACCTTTCCGCTGATTCTGCGCCGCCCCATGCCGCTGTTCGACCAGCGCTTCCACATGCCGACCACAACGGCCGTCGACACCCGGCTGCTGGGCGGCGCCGCGCTGTTCGGGCTCGGCTGGGGATTGTCCGGCTACTGCCCCGGTCCGGCGCTGGGGGCGATCGTGGTCAACTGGCAGGAAGGCGTGCCGTTCGTGGCCGCAGTGGTGATCGGCGGGATGGCGGTCGACTTCTACGAACTGTCGCGCACCGCGCGGGCCACCGTGGACGGCTGACCGGCGCGCGCTACGACGCGGAGGCGGTGACCTGTGCGTCTGAAGGCGGCGGAATGCGCAGCTCGGCGCCGATCCGGATGACATCCCGGCTGAGCTGATTGGCCTGACGTATGTCGGCCACGCTCACGCCGTAGCGCGCTGCAATACCCGACAATGTTTCCCCGGGGCGCACCTCGTGCATGCGCGCCCTGGCCAGATCGCGTCCGTCGCCGGGCCGGTAGCTGGCCACATAGTCGCGAATGCCGGACAGCATCGCCTGCGCGAGCTGGCGGCGATGGGCGCCGTCGCGCAGCTCGCGTTCCTCGCCCGGGTTGGAGATGAAGGCCGTTTCCACCAGCAGCGAAGGGATGTCCGGGGACTTGAGCACCAGGAAGCCGGCCTGCTGCACCTCGTGCTTGTGCAGATCGTTGATCTGGCGGATCTCGCGAAGTACGCGCCCGCCCACGTCGAGACTGGCCTCGATGCTGGCGCCCTGGGACAGATCGAGCATGAACGAGGCCAGATCGGCATCCTTGTTGCGCAGCGTGACGCCGCCAACCAGGTCGGCCGCGTTTTCCTGCTCGGCCAGCCAGCGGGCGTGTTCGCTGGTGGCCCCGCTACGCGACAGCACGTACACGGAAGAGCCCTTCGCGCGGCGATCCCGGAAGGCGTCGGCGTGCACCGAAATGAACAGATCGGCCCGCGCTTCCCGCGCCTTGTCCATGCGTTCACGCAGACCCACGTAATAGTCGCCGTTGCGGATCATCACCGGCCGCATGCCCGGTTCCGCGGCAATCAGCCGTTCCAGCTCGCGGGAAATCTTCAGCACGATGTCCTTCTCGCGCGTGCCGCTGGGGCCGACCGCACCCGGGTCCTCGCCCCCGTGACCGGCGTCGATGGCCACGACGAACTCCCGGCCGCCGTAGTGCGGCTCGGTCGCCTCGGGCTGCCGCTGGGGGTTGCTCGCGCCGTTTTCCAGATCCAGCACCAGGCGGTGACCGTACTTCTGATTGGGCTCGAGGGTAAACATGTTGGGGGCAACCGGTTCCGCCAGATCGAGCACCAGCCGCAGATCATCGCCGTTGCGCACGCCACTGCGCACCTGCCGGACGAATCCCTTGCCTTCGAAGTCCTTGGCCAGCGCCTCGGCACGGCGGGCATCGGGCACGTCCACCACCAGCCGGTCGGGGTTTTCCAGCCGGAACATGTCGTGCTTGAACGGGCCGGTCAGGTCGAAAACCACGCGGGTACGGTCGGGCGCCGCCCAGACGCGAACGTCCTGAAGCGTGTTGTTCTGGGCCCAGCCGGCGGCGCTGATCAGCGCTGCCAGGAGGGCCAGCGTTCGCCCGACATGCCGCATTGGCGTGTGCTCCCGCGAGCGTTTGACTGCCCAGGCTCCGGAAGCTACGCCGTTTTTTTAATCAATGCAAGATTTTTCTCATATTAAACAGCGGCTCCGGCGGCATACTTGAATTCCGACCTGAGGATGCACCGCTATCCGCAGGCCATCTGTGCCTGCCAGGCATCCAGCCAGACCCCGCCGGCCTCGCCGGCGGCGCCGGCCTGCAGATGACGCCCCTGGCCGGCATAGGCCAGCTGCAGCGTCACATCAGGCGGCGGCAACCAGCCCTCGCCGTTGGCAAACCACTCCACCAGCAGCCAGTCCCGCTCGCGATCGATATCGCGCAGCCCTAGAAAGGCCAGCTCTTCCGGATCGCTGATGCGGTAGAGGTCCAGGTGCAGTACCCGGAACTGTTCGAAGTCGTAGGGCTCGACCAGGGTGTAGGTGGGACTGACCACCGGCCCCGGATGCCCCAGTGCCTGCAGAAAGGCCCTGGCGAAGCTGGTCTTGCCGGCGCCCAGGCTGCCGGCCAGTGACAGGCAAAGCGGCCGCGGCGAGCGCGGCAATGCCGCCGCCGCCGCAGCCGCCAGCGACCGGGTGGCCGCCTCATCGGGCAGGTCCCGCTGCATGATCAGGCCGGATTGACCAGCGCCCGCAACGGCGCCAGACAATCGCTCGGCAACAAGCCCCGTTCCCCGCCGGCAGCGGCCCGGTCGGCCGCCCGCCCGTGCAGACAGACACCGGCGATTGCCGCGGTATCGAGATCGATACCCTGGGCCAGCAGGCCGGCGATGGTGCCGGTCAGCAGGTCTCCCATGCCGCCCACGGCCATGCCGGGGTTACCGGCAGTGCTGACCCAGAGACCGCCGCAACCATCCGCGATCAGCGTACCAGCGCCCTTGAGGACCGCGACCGCGCCGAATCGATCGGCCAGCGCGACCGCGGCTGCGGGCCGGTCTGCCTGCACATCGGCGGTGGCCCGATCCAGCAGGCGGCCGGCCTCGCCCGGATGGGGCGTGATGATCCAGTTGGCACGCGAGGGCGGTGGCCCTTCGGCGATCAGGTTCAGGGCATCGGCATCGACCATCAGCGGCCGGTCCGTCGTCAGCACCCGTGCGAGCAGGTCCCGGGCCCAGTCGTCGGTACCCAGGCCGGGCCCGATCGCCACCACCGTGGCGCGGTCCAGCAAGGCCTCCAGGTCCGGCGCCGCGGCCACGTCGCGGCACATCAGCTCCGGTCGCGCCTGGGTCATGGCCGCCGCCTGGCCGTCGCGGGTGGCCACACTGACCAGCCCGGCACCGACCCGGAGCGCGGCCTCGGCCGCCAGGCGCGCGGCGCCGCCCATGCCGGTGTTGCCGCCGACGCACAGCACATGGCCGTGATCCCCCTTGTGCGCATCCCGCCGCCGGCGCGGCAGCGCGGCCGCCAGCCAGGCGTCGTCCGGCTGACGGGCCAGCCACGGCATATCCGCATAGGCGCGGTCCGGCGCCTCCAGTTCATGCAGCGTCACCTCGCCGGCATGCGCCGGGCCGGCGCCGGTGACCAGGCCGAGCTTGGCGCCGATGAAAGTGGCCGTCACGTCGGCGCGAACGGCCTCACCCCAGATCGCGCCGGTGTCGGCACCCAGGCCCGAGGGAATGTCGACCGCCAGCACCCCCGCCCCCTGCTCGCCGGCCCGGTTGATGGCCTGCACTGCCGACAGAAAATCACCGGCCAGCGGCCGCCCCAGTCCGGTACCCAACAGGGCATCCACCGCCACGTCGGCATCGGCCAGCGCCTCGGCCGGGCTGTCGGTGAGCATCCCGCCCGCCCGCATGAAGGCCTGGTAAGCCCGGTGCGCATCACCTTTCAGACGCTCGGGGTCGCCCGGGAACCAGACGCGCACGGTCATCGCCGATGCCAGGCCGCGAGCGGCGATCAGAAAGCCATCGCCACCGTTGTTGCCGGGGCCGCAGACCACCGCCAGGCGGTCAGCCTCGGGCCAGCGTCCACGCAACGCCTGGAAGCCGGCATCGGCAGCCCGGTGCATCAGGTCGAAGCCGGGGATGCCGAATTCATCGATCACGCGACGATCCAGCGCCGCCACCTGGGCGGCGCCGTAGAACCGGGTGATGGTCGACAACGCCGGCATCAGCGTCGCCGCAGCCGATCCAGCAGGGATCGCGTGGTGGCGTCCAGGTGCCGGGAATCGTCATTCGACCAGGCCGCGAGAATGTCGTCGGCCAGCGTCTTGCCCAGTTCTACCCCCCACTGGTCGAAGCTGTTGATACCCCAGATCACCCCCTGCACGAACACCTTGTGCTCGTGGGCCGCGATCAGGGCACCCAGGCGGCGGGCGTCGAGCCGGTCCAGCAGCAGCGTGCTGCTGGGTCGATTGCCCGGGAACGAACGCTGCGCGGCCAGTACCGGATCCCCGTTGCTGCCGGCCAGGGTCTCGGCCTCGGGCCGGCCATGCATCAGCGCGGCGGCCTGGGCCAGGCAGTTGGCGGCCAGTTGCCGGCTACGGTCATCGTCGGCGGTCGGGGTCACCAGGATGAAATCCACCGGCAGCACGTCGGTGCCCTGGTGCAGCATCTGGAAGAAAGCGTGCTGGGCATTGGTGCCCCCGCCGCCCCATACCTGGGGCACCGTAGCGACAGTGGTGGTGGTCCCGTCGGACTTCACGGACTTGCCGTTGCTTTCCATTTCCAGCTGCTGCAGCCAGGCGGGAAACAGACCCAGCCGATGCGCGTACGGCACCACAACCTGTCCGGTCAGATTCAGCAGATTACGGTTCCACACCCCGATCAGTGCCATCACCACCGGCAGATTCACTGCCAGCGGCGCCTGCCGGAAGTGGGTATCCATGTCGTGTGCCCCGGCCAGCAGCTCGCGGAATACGGGCATACCCCGGGCCAGAGCCACGGACAGCCCGGCGGCCGACCACAGCGAGAACCGGCCCCCGACCCAGTCCCAGAAGCCGAATACCCGCTCGATGCCGAAGGCCTGCGCGGCAGGGATATTGGTGGAAACGGCCACGAAATGACGCGCCACCGCGGTCTCGTCCGGCGCAGCGGCCAGCAGCCAGTCGCGCGCCGCCCGGGCGTTGGCCAGAGTTTCCGCTGTGCCGAAAGATTTGGAGGTAACCACGAACAACGTGGTGGCCGGGTCCAGCGCCGCGAGAATACCGTCCAGGTCCGCCGGATCCACGTTGGCCGCGAAGTGGACGCGAAGATCGCCGGGCGCCGGGGGCAGCGCCTGCGCGACCATCCGCGGCCCGAGATCCGAGCCGCCGATGCCTATATTCACCACATCGGTGATCGCATGCCCGGCAAAGCCCGGCCAACTGCCGTCACGCACCTGTCCGACGAACCTGTCGATGTCGTCGAGCACGGCGTGAACGTCGGCCGGATAGCCCTGGCCCGCCGGCGCTCGCAGCGCCACGTGCCAGGCCGCGCGCTGTTCACTGCGGTTGACCGGCTCGCCGGCAAACATCGCCCGGATGGCGTCGGGTACCCCGCATTCGCCGGCCAGGGCGGTCAGCGCGGTCATGACACCGGCATCGAGGCGTTGCCGGCTGAAGTCATAGACCAGGCCGTCGACTGCCAGGCACAGCGAATCCGCGCGCCGGGCATCGCGCTCGAACAGGGTCGACAGGTGAGTGCCCGCGAGCCGATCACGGGCGGCTTCCAGGCTCGCCCAGGCCGGGCGGTCGATGGGATGCGCCACCGGGGCGCGCCGTGGGGTGCGGCTGCCGGCCCTAGGCCGCCTGCACCGGAATGGTGTTGCTGGTGCGGGTGACCTGGTTGTGTTCGTCCAGGTAGATCAACCGCGGCTTGTGCGCGTGGGCTTCGGCCTCGCTCATGCGGGCGTAGGCGCAAATGATCAGCCGGTCGCCGGGCTGGGCCTTGTGGGCGGCCGCCCCGTTCACCGAGATCACCCGCGAACCGCTTTCCGCACGGATCGCGTAGGTGGAGAACCGCTCGCCGTTGCCGACGTTGTAGATCTCGATCTGTTCATAGGGAAGAATCCCGGCGGCCTCGAGCAGATCCCCGTCGATGGCGCAGGAGCCCTCGTAGTCCAGTTCGGCGTGCGTGGTGCACGCGCGATGCAGTTTTGCCTTGAGCAGCGTCACAAACATGACGATCACCCTGCTTGAAAACGGATGGGTTGGGATGGCATTCGACCGGAGGCGCAATGTAGCCCATGGGTCCGGACAGGTCCAGTGACCCGGGCCACTGCCCGACCGCGCCCGCGCCGCCCGGTTCCTCGTCGAATCGATGGCCGGCTGCGGGTGAGTTTGCCGCGCTGCGGCATGATAGCCGACTTCAGCCGCGCGGCGCTACTGCCACGTTGTCGATCAGCCGCGCGCGGCCCAGATGCACGGCCGCCAGCAGGCGTTGGCCGGCCGCCGGATCCGCGCTGGCACGGCCCGGGCGCGAGAGATCGCCGTTGCGGATTTCCACGTAATCCGGCGCCAGTCCCCGGGCCTGCAGCCGGCCGGCGATGTCGGCCTCGATTGCCGACGCGTCGGTATCCCCCGCCGCGATGCGCTCGGCCCCCTCGCGCAAAGCCGCGTGCAGGGCTGGTGCCAGCTCGCGCTCCTCGGTGGTCAGATACTGATTGCGCGAGCTCATGGCCAGGCCGTCGGGTTCGCGCAGGGTCGGCACACCGACGATTTCCACCGGCCAGTGAAGGGCGGCGACCAGACGCCGGATCACCACCAGCTGCTGATAGTCCTTTTCGCCGAATACCGCGATATCCGGCTGCACCTGATTGAACAGCATGCTCACCACCGTGGTCACGCCGGCGAAATGACCGGGGCGGCGGGCCCCGCACAACCCTTCCGTCACCCCCTCGACACGTACCGTCGCCACACCCGGCCCCAGCGGGTACATGACCCGGCTGCCCGGCGCATACAGGACATCCACGCCGGCGGCCGCCAGGCGTTCGGCATCCTGGTCCAGGGTACGGGGATAGCTGTCGTAATCCTCGCCGTCGCCGAACTGCAGCGGGTTGACGAACACGCTGGCAACGACGATCCCGCCCAGCTTGCGCGCCGCCTCCACCAGGGCGATGTGGCCCGCGTGCAGGTTGCCCATGGTGGGCACCAGACACACCGGCCCACGGTCCGCGGCCCGTGCCGCGGCCAGCGCACGGCGCAGTTCGGCGATGTCGTGAAGGGTCTGCATGCCAGGTACGGTTGCGGCGCTCGACCGGGCCGCGCTCAGCTGAAGCAGTGCTTCGGCGCCGGATAGCTGCAGTCGCGCACCGAGTCGACATAGGTGCGCACCGCGGATTCGATGTCGGCCGCCCCCTGCATGTAGTCACGCACGAACCGCGGCTTGCGGCCGGGCCAGATGCCGAGGATGTCGTAGATCACCAGAATCTGGCCGTCCACATCCGGCCCCGCGCCGATGCCGATCACCGGAATCTTCGCGTTGGCGGTGATTTCCGCGGCCAGCGACGAGGGCACGCATTCCAGCAGCAGCAGGTCGGCGCCGGCGTCTTCCAGCAGGCGGGCGTCGCGAAGCATCGCCTGGGCGGCAGCATCGCCCCGCCCCTGCACCGAGAAGCTGCCCAGCTTGTGCACCAGCTGCGGCTGCAGCCCGATGTGACCGCAAACCGGCACCCCGCGGGTGCTCAGATGCTCGACCGTTTCGGCCTGGATTTCACCGCCCTCGAACTTGACCATCTGCCCGCGGCCTTCCTGCATCAGCCGCTTGGCGGTATCCAGCGCCTGATGCTTGGTGGCGTAGGACAGAAACGGCATGTCGGTAATCAGGAACGGGCGATACAGACCGGCGGCCACCGCCCGGCTGTGATAGACCATGTCGTCCACGCTCACCGGCACGGTGGAATCCGCCCCCTGGAAGACCATGCCCAGGGTATCGCCGACCAGCACCACGTCCACGCCGGCGCGATCCTCCAGCGCCGCGAAGCTGGCGTCGTAGGCGGTCAGGCAGGCGATCTTCTCGCCCGCTTGCTTCATCCGGGTCAGGTCGGACAGCGTGACCGGCCGCTCCGGACGCTCCTGCAGATGGGGGTAAAGCGTTCCTTTCATGGCGGGCGCGACTATAGCACCTCGGGGCGATTCGTCATTGCCAACGCCGGGCCGGGCAGGTCCACCCGCCGGGCGGGCGAATCCAGCGCCGCCAGCAACCGCTGATAGTCCTCGTCGTTGCCGACCAGGTCCATCTGCTCGGCATTGACGGTGACCAGCGGCGCGTCCTGATAGTGGCTGAAATAGGCGGCATAGCTCTCGATCACCCGGGCCAGGTAGTCGGGGTCGAGGTTGTGCTCCTCCGGCCGGGCCCGCTGGCGCACCCGGGACATCAGGGTATCGCGCGGCGCGTACAGATAGATCAGCTTGTCCGGCGCCGGGGCCTGCCAGGCCAGCCGGGTGTAGATGTCCTCGTAGAGCGTCCACTCCGGCCCCGACAGCGTCAGCCGGGCGAACAGCGGGTCCTTCTCGAACATGAAATCGGTGATGCGGCGCTGGTGGAACAGGTCGCGTTGGCGCAGCGTCTCGGTCTGGCGGGCCCGCTGCAGCAGAAAGAACAGCTGCGCCGGTAGCGCGTTGGCCGCGGGCTGGTCGTAGAAGGCACCGAGAAACGGATTCTCCTCGGGCGCTTCCAGCAGCAGATCGGCGGACCAGGTTTCGGCCAGCCGTCGCGCCAGCGTGGTCTTGCCCACGCCGATCGGGCCCTCCACCGCCACATAGCGCCAGTCGGTCACGAGGCCGCCGCCCACGGCCGTACGCCCTGATCGTCAAGCCCGGCCGCCAGCGTCGCCGCCGCGCCCTGCCCCGGAATGTCCAGATTTGGCGCCACGCTGACCAGGGGGACCAGTACGAAGGCCCGCTCGGCCAGCCGCGGATGGGGCACGGTGAGGGTCGGCAGATCAATCCGCCGATCACCATAGACAAGCATGTCGAGATCCAGCGTGCGCGGCCCCCAGCGGCGCGTGCGGCGGCGCCCGGCCGCCTGTTCGATCGCCTGCAAGGCCTCGAGCAGCGCCAGGGGTTCAAGATCCGTATCCAGCCCCGCCACGGCGTTGCAGAAATCCGGCTGGTCGGTCACCCCGACCGGGGCGCTGCGGAACAGGTCGGATACCGGGCCGGGGCGGCTGTCCGGCAGACCCGCGAGGGCGGTGAGGCCGGCCCGGACCTGCCCGGCCGGGTCATCGAGATTGCTGCCGAGCCCGATCCAGACCCGGTTCATTCGCCCTGTTTCTGGCGGTTGCGTCCGCCGCGCCGACGCCGGCCCCCGCGCCGGCCGCGCCCACGGCCGCCGTTCGACGCCTCGCCCTCGGGCTCGGCGGGCGGCGGTGCCTGATCGCTTTCCTGAATATCCGTCCACCACTGCGCCAGTTCCGCGGGCTCCTCGCCCACCTCGGCCCGCAACAGCAGGAAATCATAGGCGGCCCGGAAGCGCGGATGCCCCATCAGGCGAGCCGGCGCCTTGCCCCGGCGGCGCTGGAAGCGCGGCTGCAGGGTCCAGATTTCGCGCATGGGTACGGAGAAGCGCTTGGGAATGCTGACCCGCTGCACCTGATCGGCCAGCACCTCCCGCTGGGCCATGGCCATCGCCGGGACCGGCGGCATGCCGTCCGCGGTCAGGCTGTCGGCGCGCCTCTTTACCGCCGGCCACAGGAACGCGGCATACAGGAACGCCGGCGTCACCGGTCGGCCCTCGCGGATTCGCTGGCCGGTGTTCTCGATCGCCCGGCGGATCAGCCGACTGTGTGCCTCACCATCGGGCCCTTTCAGCGCCTCAGCCGCCTCCGGGAACAGCGGCGCGAACAGGTTGTAGTGCAGCAACTGGTCGAAACAGACCGCGCCGTCCGGCGTCATCAGCAGCTTGAGTACCTCGTCGAACAGCCGCGCTGCCGGCACGTCGGCCAGCAAGCCGCCCAGTCGGTACAGGGGCGCCTCGGTGGCGGGCTCGATGGTCAAATCCAGTTTCGCCGCGATACGCACCGCCCGCAGCATGCGAACGGGGTCTTCGCGATAGCGGGTGTCCGGGTCGCCAATCAGGCGCAGCTGACGATCGGCCACATCCGCCATGCCACCGACGTAGTCGTGGATGCCGAAGTCGCTGATGTCGTAATACAGGCCGTTAATGGTGAAATCGCGGCGCCGCGCATCTTCCTCGATACTGCCGAACACGTTGTCGCGCAGGATGCGGCCGGCGTCATCGGTCACGTGGTCATCCGAGTCGGAATCGGCCTCGGCGCCGGCCACATCGGCACGGAAGGTCGACACCTCGATGATCTCCCGCCCGAAACGGACATGCGCCAGCCGGAAGCGTCGGCCGATCAACCGTGAGTTGCGGAACAGATCCCGCACCTGATCCGGCGAGGCGTCCGTGGCCACGTCGAAATCCTTGGGCTGGGCGCCAAGCAGCAGATCGCGGACACCGCCGCCGACGATGCAGGCACGAAAACCCGCATCCTTGAGCCGATAGAGAACCTTTAGCGCGCTGTCCGAGATGTCGGCCCGGGAGATCGGATGCTCCGGACGCGGAATGACAACCGGCGAACTAATACGATGCCTCTTTCTGAATCGCTTGAATAGAATCATTGGTGACCAAGTCGGGGGGCTGTATAATACCGATTCGGCGTTATCCTCGCTGAAAACCTGCCCCCACGCTCCCTTCGTCTAGCGGTTAGGACGCGGCCCTCTCAAGGCTGAAACACGGGTTCGATTCCCGTAGGGAGCGCCATATAAATCATTTATATCAGATTGTTAGGGGCAGAGCGCTGCCTCCGGGCCGGATTCTCGCCCACATGCTGTCCGGTCGCCCCGAACCTGTCACTCGCAACGCGCAGTGCGGGCGGGTGATGGTGGCGCTGCGAATGTCTCCCGGACGGCGTTAAATCAAGCCATTAGGCGTCGTTGCGGCGGAGTCACGCTCGGACTTCCTGTCCTCGCTGAAAATCCGCCGCTATCCGGCCCGACATCCTGTCGGGCGTTCGCCGCGCTGCGAATGTCCCCCGGACATTCGGTCGCGGCTCACCCCCCGATATACGACATCTCTACCTTCTTTTCGCCGTCCGCCGGCGTGTCGTCCCCGGGCTCACCGCTGCGCAGTTCGGAGTAGCGGTCTTCCCGGCGCCGCCACAGGCCGCCGAGGGCATCCGCCAGTTGCTCGTCCGATGCGCCGCTGCGCAACAGAGCGCGCAGGTCGTAACCACGGCTGCCGAACAGGCAAGTGAACAGCTTGCCCTCGGCGGACATGCGCAGCCGCCGGCAACCGCCGCAGAAAGGTTGGGTCACCGAGGCGATCACCCCGATTTCCCCCTGGCCGTCGGCATAGCGCCAGCGGTTGGCGACCTCGCCGGGATGATTGGGCGGCAGGGCCTCCACCGGCCAGCGGGCGGCGATGCGGTCAACCAGCTCCCGCGCCGGCAGCACTTCGTCCAGCCGCCAGCGGTTGGCGTTGCCCACATCCATGTATTCGATGAAGCGCAGGATGTGGCCGCTGCCGCGGAAATGCTCGGCCATGGGCAGAATCTGATCGTCGTTGGTGCCCCGCTTGACCACCATGTTGATCTTGATCGGGCCCAGTCCGGCGTCCGCCGCGGCGTCGATGCCATCAAGCACCCGCTGCACCGGATAGTCGACGTCGGTCATCGCCCGGAAGGATTCGTCGTCGAGCGCGTCCAGGCTGACATTGATGCGGTTGAGTCCGGCCTCGCGCAATCCGGCGGCCACCGCGGGCGTGAGCAGCGAGGCGTTGGTGGTCAGGGCAATATCGTCGATGCCCGGCACCGCCGACAGTGCCCCGATCAGCTTGTCCAGCTCCCGCCGCAGCAGCGGCTCGCCACCGGTCAGGCGCAGCTTGCGCACGCCCAGTCCCGCGGCCAGCCGGGCGATGCGTTCGATCTCCTCGAAACTGAGCAGTTGCCGGCGGGCCAGGAATTCGAAGTCACGCCCGAACATCTCCCGCGGCATACAGTAGCGGCAGCGGAAATTGCAGCGATCCGTGACCGAGATGCGCAGATCACGCAGGCCGCGGCCGAGCTGGTCCACCGGCTCGTCGGCACGCGCGGGATCGAGACGGGGAACGGCCCGGGTCATGAGGATGCCTCCGCCTCGGCCGCCGCCACGCGTTCCCGGTAACGGCGCCAATTCTCGGCATAATCGCGGCCCAGCTCGTAGAGCACAGCCCAGCTGTAGATGCCGGTGCGGTGGCCGTCGTCGAAGCACAGGCGCACGGCGTATTGCCCGACCGGCTCCACCCGCTCGATATCCACGTCCTGCTTGCCGGTGACCAGGGTCGGTTCACCCCCGCCGTGGCCGCGCACTTCGGCCGAGGGCGAGAACACGCGCAGGTATTCGAACGGCAGCGAGAATTCGGCGCCGTCGGCAAACTGCACTTCCAGCACGTGGCTGGCCCGCCGCAGACGGAGATCCTCGGCGGGGGGCAGTTCGGTACGCGATCGGGTGTCGTTTCGGGTCATGTGCCGAGTCTACGCCCGGCCGCGGCGCTTACCCAAACGGGTCAACCGCCGCTGACCGGCGGAATCAGCGCCAGGTGATCCCCGTCGTCCACCGGCTCATCCCGCGGTACCAGGGTGTCGCCCCGGGCGCAGGCAGTCCGCGGCAGATGGGCGACCATGTCGGGCAGTTCGGCGGCCAGGGCCTCGAGCACATCGGCCACGGTGGCCTGCCGCACCGGCAGTTCCACCGGGTGGCGGTCGCCGCAGATCGGCGCCAGTACGCCGTGTCCTTCAACCGTGACCTGCATGATCTACCTCGATTGCTGCCGCCCGGGCGACCAGCATACTCACGGCGCCAGTGACGCGGCCAGTTCCGCCAGGCTGGTCCGGTCGTGGATATCGCCGGCAGCCAGTTCCACCCGGGTGAGCGGCCAGGCGGCGAAGCGGCGGCGAATTTCCGTTTCGTATTCGGTCTGGCGCGCCCGTCGGGCCTGCAGATAGGGGTCATCGCCGCCCGCCGGCAGCAGCCGGTTCAGATACAGACGATCCACCGGAATCTCCAGTTCCGACAGCAGCGCCAGCAGACGCGCGGTTTCCTCGATCGGCAGCCGCTCGGCGGTGAGCACGCCGCGAAAGGCGGCATCCTGCTGCAGGCGCTGACGCACGACACGATAGCGCCGGGCCCGGTCGCGCAGACGCGCAAGCACGGGGTCTTCGGCATCGGGCTCGCGGCCGGCCAGGTTGCGCCACATCGACCGCAGGCCGGTAACCTTCTCGCGCTGCCGGCGCAGGCCGGCCACCCAGCTTCCGAGCATGTCCGGCAGGCTCAGAAGGCGCAGGGTGTGACCGCTGGGCGCGGTGTCGAACACGACATGATCGAAGTCCTCGCCCGCGCCGGTGATCAGGTCGCAGATGCGATCGAACAGCGCCGCCTCCAGGGTTCCCGGCGCCTGCAGGGCCAGCGCCAGATGCCGCTCCAACGCCGGCATTACCTCGGGGCTGACGCTGGTTTCGGCATCCGCCAGTATCCCGTCGACATAACCACGGGCCCGGGCCGCGGCGTCGATTTCCAGCGCCCACAGGGAACCCTGCACGCGGGTGGGCTGATCGGCGAGGTCCGCGCCCAGCAGGTCCGCGGTGGAGTGGGCGGGGTCGGTGGATACCAGCAGTATCCGAGCGCCCTCTTCGGCCAGTCGCCAGGCCGTGGCCGCAGCCAGGGTGGTCTTGCCCACCCCGCCCTTGCCGCCGAACAGCAGCAGCGGCGCGGTCAACAGCAGATTCCGCCTACCGGCATGTGCTCCAGGCCCTCGCGGCGATGCTGCTGATGGCAAGCCTCGATCAGGTCCGGATACAGGGCCAGGGCCAGGTAATCCGCCGGGCCGGGCACCCCCATCGCCTCCAGATACAACAGCGTCACCAGTGTGTCTTCCTGGGTGCGGATCTCGCGTGCCAGGGCCGCCCGCCAGGGCGCGATGAACAGCTGATCGTGGAAGGTGTTGAGCGCCCGCCAGCCGCGTCCCAGCCGGTCCCGCCAGTTCATGGCGGATCCGCGCCGGCGTCGCCCCTGCGCCGCAGGGCGATCAGGGCTTCCGCGGTCAACCAGATCGCCAGGCCGAACACGGCGATATCCATGCCCAGCAACAGCCAGTCCGCCTCGCGATAGAAGCTGATCAGGTTGATCACCAGGGCCCAGCTGGTCATTGCCAGCAGGAACACCAGCGGCACCAGCGCGGCAGCCGGATTACGGCCCCGGGCCATCACCCAGACCGCGATCACCGCCAGCGCCAGCCCGGCGGTGAGCTGGTTGGTGGTGCCGAACAGCGTCCACAGTCGGCCGAAGGCAAAGCCCTTGCCCTCGCCGCCGGGCACCAGGGCCAGGCCCAGGGGAATCAGTACCGCCACAGTGGTTAGCAGATTCATCCGCCGTGACAGCCGCTTGAACCCGGCCATTTCGCCGATCTCCTGCAGGATGAACCGCTGCAGCCGCACGCCGGTATCCATGGTGGTGCCGGCGAACGTGATCACCACCACCGAGGCGAACACCGCGCCCAGTTCCGGCGGAATCCCGAGATTGCCCAGGAAATGCCCCACCCCGGCCACGAAATTGCCCAGACCGCCGCCGGAAGCGGCGCCGAAATCCGAGTACTTCTCGGCCCAGGCGACGGCGCCGCCCAGCCCGGCGGTACAGGCCAGGATCGCGGCCAGCGCCAGCGAGCCCTCGCCCAGCGCCCCGAGATAGCCCACCGTGCGGGCGTCGGGCTCGCGATCCAGCTGCTTGGAAGTGGTACCGGAGGCCACCAGACTGTGAAAGCCGGAGATCGCCCCGCAGGCAATGGTGACGAACAGGAACGGGAACCAGTGCGGGGAATCCGCCGCCAGATTGCCGTTGATCGCCGGGGCCGTCACCGTGTCCATGCCCACCGCCACCCCGGCGAAGATCAGGACCAGCGCCACGATCAGCTGCTGCCCGTTGATGTAGTCGCGCGGCTGCAGCAGCAGCCAAACCGGCAGGCGCGAGGCAACCCAGGTGTAGGCAAAGATCAGCAGGATCCAGGTGGTGCGAACCTCCAGCCCCAGCATTGCCGCCAGCCCGTCGACGCGGATCGGGTAATGCATGCCCACCGGAATGGCGGCGTAGAGCAGCCCCAGTCCGATCAGCGACGGTACCAGAATCGCCCGCCCCAGTCGGTAGGCCCACTGGCCGATGAAGATCGCGATCGGAATCACCACCAGCGCCGGGATCACCGCCTCGGGATGGGCGGCAAACAGGATCGCCATAACCACCCCGAACACCGCGTTGACCAGGGTGACCAGAAAGAAAATGATCAGCAGGAACAGCGTCGAGGCCCGCGGGCTGATTACCTTCCCGGACAGGGTGCCGATGTTCTGTCCACGGTTGCGCGCCGACACCACGATGGAGCCGAAGTCATGCACGCCCGCGGCAAAGATGGTGCCCAGCACCACCCACAGCAGCGCCGGCAGCCAGCCCCAGTAGACCGCGATCGCCGGCCCCACGATGGGCGCGGCCCCGGCCACCGAGGTGAAGTGATGCCCCAGCAGCACGAAGCGGTTGGTGGGCACGAAATCCACCTCGTCGCGGAATTCGTGGGCCGGGGTGGTGAAATCCGGGTCGAGCGCGTAGACGCGTTCCGCCAGATATCGGGAATAGAACCGCCAGCCTAGATAGAACAGGGCGAGAACGATGACGATCAGCAGTATCGCGGGCATGATTTCACTCCTTCTCGCACCAGTCATCCGCCGAGCCGTTCCACACCGGCTGGGCGAATGGTTCCACGCTGACCCGGTCTCCTGCCGCAAGCTCGGCGCAATCCGCGGGCAGCACGATGAAACAGTCGGCCTCGCTCATCGAGCGCAGCACGCCGGAGCCCTGGTGACCGAGCGGCGCCACGGTGGCTCCCGCCTCGTCATGGGCCAGCCGGCCCCGTTGGAACTCCAGCCGCCCCGGGTTGCGGCGGATCGGCGCGGCCAGCCGCGCCGGCATGCGCAGCGGCGGCCGCGGCCAGCTGCCGGCCAGCCGCACCAGCGCCGGGCGTACCAGCTGCAGGAAGGTCACCACCACCGATACCGGATTGCCGGGCAGCCCGAAGAACAGGGCGTCATCCACCCGACCGAAGGCCAGCGGCTTGCCCGGCTTCATCGCCACCTTCCAGAAACCCACGTCGCCGACCGATTCCAGCACGTCGAGCACATGATCGGCCTCGCCCACCGATACCCCGCCGCTGGTCACCACCGCATCGCACTCGCCGGCTGCCCGCCGCAGGGTGGTTTTCAGCGCTGTCGGGTCGTCCGGCACCACGCCGAGGTCCAGCAACTCGACCCCCAGTTCGGACAACAGCGCATGCAGACTGTAGCGATTGCTGTCGTAGATCTGCCCCGGCTTAAGCGGGGTTCCCACAGGACGCAGTTCGTCACCGGTGGAGTAGAACGCCACCCGCGGGCGCCGGAATACCGACACTTGCGCCGCGCCGCCCGACGCCAGCATGCCCATATCGGCCGGGGTGATGCGGCGGCCGGCATCCAGAACCGGTTGCCCGCGGGTCAGATCCTCGCCGGCCGGGCGGATGCTGTTGCCCGGATCGACCGGCCGTTCGACGATGACATCATCGCCCTCCCGCCGGGTGCGTTCCTGCATCACCACGGCGTCGGCGCCCTCGGGCAGCACGCCGCCGGTCATGATGCGCACGCACTCGCCCGGTCCCACCGGCCCGGCAAAGGGATGCCCGGCAAAACTGTCGCCGATCAGGCGCAGACGGCTGGTCTCGCCCCGGGCATCCGCCGACCGCAACGCGAAACCATCCATCGCCGAGTTGGTATGGCCGGGCACATCCACCTGCGCGGTGACCGGCTCGGCCAGCACCCGACCCAGCGCCTGCATCAGCGGCAGGGTCTCCCGCTCGGCAATCGGCATCACGCCGGCCAGCATCCGGGCCCGCGCCTGTGCCAGCGCCAGTGTCGGGGCTGCCGGTTCGTCGCTCATGGGCCGTGGGCGGCATCGCGCCGCGCGGCGTACGCAGCCAGTTGTTCCGGCGTGTTCACGTTCTCGAATGCCTCCGGCTGCTGGTCGAAATCCACGATCACCTGTCGCCGGGTATTCTGCCAGTCCGTGACCTTGCGCTGACCGGCCGCCAGCCCGGCGGCCAGATCCGCCGCCAGCGCGGTCGACCACAGGGCATGCAACGGGTGTAGCCGGCCGGCGCTGCGCGCCACGGCCAGCTCCGCGTCGTCCGCGATGACTGCTGCTTGCAGCCGCCGGGCCAGGTCAGCCGGAACCGCGGGCGCATCACAGGGCAGGCTCAGCAGCCAGCCGGTGTGGGCGATGCGCAGACCGGCCAGGACGCCGGCTAGCGGCCCGGGGAAATCCGGCTCGGCATCGGTCACCACCGGCACTCCCCAGGCCCGGTAGGCGTCGAGTTCCCGATTGGCGCTGATCAGCAGCGCCTCCACCTGCGGTCGCAAGCCGTCCAGTGCCCACGCCGTAAGCGGCCGGCCGGACAGTTCGATCAGCCCCTTGTCGCGGCCACCCATGCGCCGGCCCGCCCCGCCGGCCAGCACCAGACCGGTAATGGCGTCAGCCGCCGACGGCGCCGACATGGTCCGGGGCGCTTGCCGAGGCGGCGCAGACGCAGTCGGGATCGGCCGGCAGGCGCAGTTCGCGCAGCCGGCTGCGGCGGGCGTCGAACAGCAGCAGCCGGCCGATCAGCGGTTCGCCGAAACCGGCGATCAGCTTGAGCGCTTCCAGCGCCTGCAGCAGCCCGATGATGCCGGGCGCCACGCCCAGCACCCCGGCCTCGCTGCAGGAGGGCGCCAGCTCCGGCGGCGGGGCGTCGGCAAACAGGCAGCGATAGCAGGGGCCGCGGCCCGGGGCGAATACCGATACCTGGCCCTCGAAGCCCTGGACCGCGCCGTAGACGCTGGTCAGGCCCAGTTGCCGGCAGGTATCGCTGACCAAATAGCGGGTGGCGAAGTTGTCGCAGCCGTCCACCACCAGGTCGTAGTCGCCGAGAATTGCCGTGGCGTTATCGGCGGTCAGGCGCTCGCGATGGGTGCGGATGTCGATCTCGGGATTCAGGCCGGTCAGCGTGGCCCGCGCCGAGGCGGTCTTGTCCCAGCCCACCCGATCGTCGCGGTGCAGGACCTGCCGATGCAGGTTGCTGCGCTCCACCCGGTCGTCGTCAACCAGCCCCAGGGTGCCCACACCCGCTGCCGCCAGATACAGGGCCGCCGGGCAGCCCAGACCGCCGGCCCCCACCAGCAGTACCCGTGCCTCGGCCAGTCGGCGCTGCCCTGCCAGGCCGATTTCCGGCAGGCTGATCTGGCGGGCATAGCGGCCGCTGTCGAACGCGGTATCAAGCTCGGGCATCACCACCGGCAGCCCCGCCGCCTTCCAGGCCGAGAAACCACCCGCCACGGAACGAACGTCGTCGTAACCCAGCCGGCGCAGGTCATCGGCCGCCAGCAGCGAGCGGGTGCCGCTGCCACACATCAGCAGTACCGGCTGATCCGTGTCGGACGCCAGGTCACCGATGCGCATTTCCAGGTAGCCACGCGGCACCGCCCGGGCGTGTTCGGCCATGCCCTCCGCGGTTTCGGCGGCCTCGCGCACATCCACCAGCACCGAACCGGTGCCGGCCAGCGCGTGGGCCTCGCGCGGCGCGATCTCGGGGATCGACTCGCGCAGTTCGGCCAGATGTCGATTCAGGTCCACGGGTTGATTGCCGTCTGCATGCTGCGGGTTTGCCGGATCATGATCGTAACGCGAACGGCGGCACGGCCGCGCCGGGTCACTCTGTCCGGTCGCCATGTACCGCCAGCACCCGCGGCGCATCGCGCAGGCAGGTCAGCACCACACGGTCGATGCCCGCCGCATCGCGCATCACCGCGTCCGCCAGCGCCTGCGCCGCGCCCAGGCGGTCGGCATCGTCGACCTGATTGATCACGATGGTCAGCGGGATGCCGTCCGCGCCCTGGCGGGCGCCGTCCTCGGCCACGATCAGCCGCCGCAGGTGATCGACGGTCAGCGCGCGGCCGAGCTCTGCGCCGATCAGGTCGGCGATGCGCTCAGGGCGATGGGCAATGCGTTCGTCCAACGGGCAACCGATGGCCCCGGCCGAGACCACCCAGAGCACCCGGCTGGCGCCCGGCACCAGCACCGGCTCGCCCGGGCGCGGCGCCTTGACGTGACGCATGCGGGCGCCGTCCGCCTTGACCAGGGTCAGGTCGAACCCGCCGAGCCCGTGAATGGCGGCGATCTCGGCGGGGGGCAGGCCCCGGTAGCGGCCCGGCTTGTCCGCCGGACAGGCGTAGGCGCGGATCATGCCCGGTGCCGACACCACCGCCTCGCGCAGGGCCGAGGGCTCTGCGACACGCGCGGCTGGGGCGAAGTCCTCCGGAAACGGCGCCAGGTGCACCGTCGCGGTCACCGCGGCCCGACCGGGCCAGGCGCGGGCGAGGGCGTACAGCAGCGACTTCTTGCCCCCGGCCCCGGCGGCGCAGACGATGCCGCCGGTCACTCCCAGGACTTGCGCCAGCGACCGGTCGGTCATGGCTGCCATCGCGTGTTCATCGGCCGGCGTCGGCTGGTTCATATCTGGCAGTGTCAGGGCGTAACATGGCCGTCTGTTCAAGCAACCCGAAACCGGGTGCATCAGACTAGCGCGGAGGGCGCCAGGCAGCCATGAGCGATTCGCTGCAGGCCGACATCGAGGACCGGATCAACGCCTATCACGACGAGCTGCTCGGCACCACGCTGGGCGAGGCCCGCGCGCTGCGCGACGTCACGGTGGACGCTGGCCGGGTCAGCGCACAGCTACGCTTCGGCTTCCCGGTCAAGCGCCACGGCCCGCTGGTGGTGGCGGCACTGCGCCAGCAGTTGTTGGCGCTGTCCGGCGTCAGCGAGGTCGATATCGCGGTCGAAAGCCGCATCGAACCCCACGCCGCCCCGCAGGGGGTGGAACGTCTCAAGCCGGTGAAGAACATCATCGCCGTGGCCTCCGGCAAGGGCGGCGTGGGCAAGTCCACCGTCGCCGCCAATCTGGCCCTGGCGCTGGCCGGCGAGGGCGCCAGCGTGGGCATGCTGGACGCCGACATCTACGGCCCCAGCCAGCCCCGCATGCTCGGCGTGGCCGGCAAGCCGCGCTCGGAGGACGGCAAGCACATCATCCCGATGCGCAGCTTCGGGGTGCAGTCGATGTCGATCGGCTACTTGATGGACGAGGAAACCCCCACCGTCTGGCGCGGCCCGATGGTCAGCCAGGCCCTGCAGCAACTGCTCAACGACACCCTCTGGGACGACCTGGACTATCTGATCGTGGACATGCCGCCGGGCACCGGCGATATCCAGCTCACCCTGTCCCAGCGGGTACCGGTATCCGGCGCGGTCATCGTGACCACCCCGCAGGACATCGCCACGCTGGATGCCCGCAAGGGGCTGCAGATGTTCCGCAAGGTCAACGTGCCGGTGCTGGGCATCGTCGAGAACATGAGCCTGCATACCTGCTCGGCCTGCGGGCACGAGGAGCACCTGTTCGGCGCCGGCGGCGGCCAGCAGGTTGCCGACCGCTACGACGTGCCGCTGCTGGGGGCGGTGCCGCTGGAGATCGGCATCCGGGAAGCCGCCGACGGCGGCCGGCCGAGCGTGATTGCGGACCCCGACGGCAACGCCGCCCGGCACTTCGTCGGCATTGCCCTGCGCATGGCGGCAATCCTGTCGCGGCAGAACAAGGACTACGCCCGCAAGTTCCCCAAGATCACGGTGGAAAACACCTGACGCCGGTGGCCGCGGCGCGGCATAATACGGAGATGCCCCAGCCGCCGGCACATCAACGCCTGAGCGACGAGCCGCTCGATCTGGGCACCCTGATCGCGGCCAGCGAGGGCCCTGGTTTCGGCGCCATGGTGGTGTTCACCGGCACCGTGCGGGCGGACAACCAGGGCAAGACCGTCACTGGCCTGAGCTACTCCGCCTACCGGCCGCTGGCCGAAAGCAGCCTGGCCGACATCGAGGCCCGCGCGGCGGCCGAACATCCGGGCACCCGGGTACTGACCCAGCACCGGCTGGGTGATCTGGTCGTGGGCGATACCAGCGTGGCGGTGGTGGCCCGGGCCGGGCACCGCGCGGAGGCCTTCGCCGCGGCCCGCTGGGCAATCGAGGCCCTGAAAAAGGAAGTGCCGGTGTTCAAGCTGGAGCACTACGCCGATGGCAGCCAGGCCTACCTGGACGGCTGCAGCCTCAACCAGGATTCGACCTCGTGAAGAACGTCTCGGCCAAGCCCGACACCCTGCGCCGGGCGGTGGCCGGCGCCGTGCTGACGCTGCCGGCCGACTGCATCCCGCTGCTGGCGGAAGCCCGCACCGACAAGGGCGACGCCCTGGCCGCGGCGCGTATCGCCGGCATCATGGCCGGCAAGCGGACCTCGGACATCATCCCCCTTTGCCACCCCCTGCCGATCCACGAGGTGGATGTGGCCTTCGAGCTGCGGGATACCGAGGTCGTGATCACCGCCCATGCCGAAACCATCGGGCCCACGGGCGTGGAAATGGAGGCACTGACCGCCGCCAGCGTGGCCGGCCTGACGCTCTACGACATGCTCAAGCCCCACGCCGGCACCAACCTGTCGCTGGATGCGATTCAGCTGCTCGGCAAGCAGGGCGGCAAGTCCGACCACCGCCGGCAGACCGACCAGACCCTGGCGGCCGCCATTCTGGTGGTGTCCTCGCCGGCAACCGATGAAGCCGTGGCCGAATCCGTGCGTCAAAGACTGACCGCAGCCGGCATGCGGATCCAGCCGCCGCTCGACGTGGCCGACGACAGCGACGCCATTGCCGACGCCATGCGCCGGCAACTGGCTGACGACGCGGACCTGGTATTCACCCTGGGTGGCATCGGCGCGGCGGAGTCGGGCCACGCCACCCGGGCCGTGGCCGCATTGCTGGACCGGCCGCTGCCGGGTCTGATGGAAACCGCCCGCGCGTTCGGCCAGCGGCGGGCGCCCTACGCCATGCTGGCCGACGGCGCGGCCGGCTGGGCCGGGACCGCCCTGCTGGCTACCCTGCCCGGCAGCAGCGCGGATGCCGACAGTTATCTCGACGCCCTGCTGCCGGGCCTGATCCGCGCCCTCGCGGACTGAATACTCCTACCGAATCAAACCGCCCCACCGGCCATCACGCAACGGAAAGCACGCCCATGGACTTCGACACCTATCGCGACCACGACGCCCTCGGCCTGGCCGAACGGGTCGCCGCCGGCGAGGTCTCCGCCACCGAACTGCTGGAAACGGCAATTGCCCGCGCCGACGCGGTCAATCCCCAAATCAACGCCATCATCCATCCGCTGCATGAACGTGCCCGGGCCCGCGCCGCCGGCAGGCTGCAGGGACCGCTGGCCGGGGTGCCGTTTCTGGTCAAGGACCTGTTCCAGGACCTGGCCGGCGAGCCGGCTCACTACGGCTGCAAGGCCCTGCGCGACGCCGACGCGCGAGCGCCCGAGGACCAGGCCTACGTGCAGCGCATCGAGGCGGCCGGGGCGGTGATCTTCGGCAAGACCAACACCCCCGAGTTCGGCGCCAAGGGCATTACCGAACCGGAGGCCTACGGCGCCAGCCGCAATCCCTGGAATACCGACCACACGCCGGGCGGCTCCAGCGGCGGGTCGGCCGCCGCGGTGGCCGCCGGCATCGTGCCGGTGGCCGGGGCCAATGACGGGGGCGGTTCCATCCGCATTCCCGCCGCCTGCTGCGGTCTGTTCGGCCTCAAGCCCGGCCGTGGCCGTACGCCGATCGGGCCGCCGCTGACCGAGATGATGCACGGCGCGGCGGTCAACGGCGTGGTGTCGCGCTCGGTACGCGACAGCGCGGCGTTTCTGGACGCGTTGGCCGGTCCGGAACCCGGCGCGGGCTTCCATCCGAAGGCTCCGGCCACGTCCTACCTCGAGGCCTGCGCGCAGCCCCCCGGCAGGCTGACCATCGGCTACTCCACCCGGTCGCCGCTGGGCACGCCCGTGCATCCCGAGGCGGTGGCGGCGGTGGAACACGCGGTGGCGCAGCTGGAATCGCTGGGTCACCGGGTGGAAGCCGCCGAACCCGAATTCTCGGGCCCCGGTCTGGGTCCGGACTTCCTGCTGATGTGGTTCGGCCAGATGGCCGCCTCGGTGGCCGAGGTACGGGCGCTCACCGGCTGTGGCGAAGCCGACTTCGAGATCGACACCCGGGCGATGGCCGCATTCGGCCGGGCCACCAGCGCGGGCGACTACATTGCCTGCGTGAACCGCTGGCAGGAGCATGCCCGGCGACTGGCGGCCTTCCATGACAGCTATGACTTGTACCTGACCCCGACCATGGCCTTTCCGCCTGCCCGGGTGGGCGAAATCGTCACCCCGGCCTGGCAGCGCGCCGCGCTCAGGGCGCTGCTGCCGCTGGGTGCGGCCCGCCCGCTGCTGAAGTCCGGGCTGGTGGAACAGATGGCGAAGGAAAACCTGCGCTGGGTGCCCTTCACCCAGCTGGCCAATCTGACCGGCGTGCCGGCGATGTCGGTGCCGCTGCACTGGACCGAAGACGGCCTGCCCATGGGCGTGCTGTTCAACGCCCCGGTCAACGGCGAAAGCCTGCTGCTGTCGCTGGCGGCGCAACTGGAACAGGCGGACCCCTGGTTCCCCCGCCACGCGCCGCTGGCGTGAGCGCCGCGCCCTATCCCGCTGGCCTGTTGCGCCGGCTGGCCGCCGCCGTCTATGACATGTTCCTGCTGGTCGGGGTGTGGATGATGTCGGTGTTCGCCCTGCTGCCGTTCACCGACGGCCGGGCTCTGGACGGCAGCAGTCCGGTCTTCCGCCTGTACATCCTGTTCGTGCCGTTCCTGCTGTTCGGCTGGTTCTGGACCCACGGCGGCCAGACCCTGGGCATGAAGGCCTGGCGGATGCGGATTCGCCGTACCGACGGCAGCCCCGTGGACTGGCGGTACGCGGCGCTGCGCTACTTGGGCGCCTGGCTGGCCTGGCTGAGCGTGGTCGGTATCATCTGGATCGCCATCGACCCGCAGCGGCGAGGGCTGCAGGACTGGATCAGCGATACCGAGACGGTGGTGGAGCCGCCCCAATGAACGATGGAAGCGCTGATTAAGGACACCAGCGCCGGCCGCACGGCATAAATCAGAGGTTCCACATCCGTGGCGCGTCCCTAGCGCAGGCGACGCAACCAGACGAGGGTCAGCAAGACCAGCGCCAGCGTGGGCCAGCTGGCCGCCAGCCAGGCCGGCAGGCCGTAGACCTGTCCGCTGGACGCGGCGATCTCGTTGACGATGAAGAACACCACCCCGACCAGGCCACCCACGAACAGCCGCTGTCCCGCGCCCACGCTGCGCAGGGAGCCGAACGCGAACGGCAACGCCAGCAGACACATCGCGAACACCGTCACCGGCGCGGCCAGATTGCGCCACAGCGCCAGGCGGTAGTCGGTGGTGGCAACGTCGTTGCGCGCCAGATAGTCGATGTAGTCGGCCAGCCCCAGGCTGGACAATTCCTCGGGCTTGACCACCGACAAGCGCAGGAACGAAGGCTGCAGCGACACCGACCAGGGCCGGGTGTCCTGCGTTTCGGTGGTCACGCGGTTGTCCTCGAAGCGCGTGATCTTCACGTCCTCGAGCTGCCACTCGCCGTCCCGGTAGCGGGCGCGCTGGGCGTGGATCAGGGCGGCGAAGCGACCGGTTTCATCCAGCCGGTAGATCTCCACGCCCGTGAGGAAATCCTCGGCCAGGCTTCCCTGAATACGGATCACGTCGCCCTGATCCCGCAACCACAGGCCGCCACGCACACTCTGCACCTGCTCCGGCCCGTAGCGCGCCTGATCCCGCAGGGTTTCCGCCGTGCGCATGGCACTGGGCGCCAGCCACTCGCCGGTCAGGCCGGTCACACCCGCCAGCAGCATGCCGGCAAGGGCCACCGAACCGGCCAGACGCAGCACCGACACCCCCGCCGAGCGCACTACCACCAGCTCGCTGCCGGCCGCCAGGCCGCCCAGCCCCAGCAGGGCCCCCAGCAGCGCCACCACCGGCATCACCAGTTGCAGGCGTTCCGGCAGGGTCAGCAGCGCGAACAGGCTGACATCCAGCAGGCCGTAACTGCCCTTGCCCAGTTGATCGGCCTCGCTGAGAAAGGAGATCACCAGGCTGAGCGCGCCCACCGCCAGCAGCACCACGCCGAACGCCCGCAGAATGGTGCCGGCGACGTAGCGGTCGAGCACGTTCATGGCGCCAACGCCGGCTGCCGACGCAAGTGCCCCTGGCTGCGCAGGAACGCCAGCAGCGCGGTCGCCAGTACCAGCCCGTGCAACAACCACAACCCGGGCAGTACCGGCAGGCTGCCGTCGCGCATCCAGATTTCGCCCAGCCGGAGAAGATTCACGTAACCCACGAACACCAGAATGCCCACGATCAGCCGCGCATAGCGGCCCGAACGGGGCGGCTGCTGGCCCAGCGGCAGGGCCAGGAACGCCAGCACCAGCACCGTCACCGGCACGGCCAGGCGCGACTGCCATTCGATACGCGCCTCCAGACTGTCCCGCTCGAACAGTGGACCGGGCGACAACTGCTCGACTTCGAGCATCTGGCGATCCATCGAGCGGGCCACATGCAGGCCGTGTTCGGCAAAGCGGGTGACCCGGAAATCCGCCTGCCCCGGCCGTCCTTCGTAACGCCGGCCATCGCGCAGCACCAGCGTCTGGGTGCCGTCCTCGGTATCGGTAACGTAGCGGGCGGTCTCGGCGGTGACGATGGTTTCGGTCTGGATGCCGGTATCGCCGCCGCCGTCGCGGGCCACCCGGATGAACACGTCGCGCATCAGGCCGGACCCGCTGTCGATACCCCCCGCGTAAAACACCGCCTTGCCGCCGTCGATTTCGGTAAACCGGCCGGGCTCCACGGCCTGGATCAGGATCGCCGCCCCCGCTTCTTCCATCTGTTCGAGATGGCGTGCCGCGGCCGGGCCCAGCACCAGACTCAGCGCCAGGCAGAGCAGCGCCACCCCGAGCGTGAGCGGGGCGAAAGCCCGATACAGCCGGGTCGGGCCGATCCCCACGCCGGTCATTGCCGCCATCTCGTTGTCGCGGCACAGCCGGCCCACGGTCAGCAGCAGTGCCAGCAGCACCGATACCGGCAGTACCACCTCCATGTTCTCCACCGCGCTCAGGCCCGCGACCAGGACGACGGTCTGCATCGGAATCTCGCCCGCGGCGGCATCGGCGATGTAGCGGGCAAAGCCCACGCCCAGCGTCAGCACCAGCAGAACCAGGGTGACCGCCGCCCAGGTGCGCAGGGTCTCGCCGATCAGGTACACGTCGATGACGGCCGGTTTCACGCGCATCCCGGGACACGCCTTTCTTTGACAAAAATGCGGATGACGCTCGAAGTAGTGATTTTTTCCTGCATTTCCGTAGAATAGAGCCGGTTTTGCGTCGGGCGCTGCAGGACCGGGAAAGCGGCAGCGCCTGACCGTTGACTACTCACATCAGTGAACACGCGGGCGGGGGCGTGGTCATGATGCCAGAAACCTTCACAGGAGCGATCATGGAATATCTCGTCAAGAGCGGCAGCCCCGAGAAGCAGCGGGTCGGCTGCGTGGTGGTCGGCGTGTTCGACCGCCGCAAGCCCTCGCCCCAGGCCCAGGCCCTGGATGACGCGGGCAACGGACTGATCGGCAGCGTGATGCGCCGCGGCGACATGGACGGCAAGCTCGGTCAGACCACCATGCTGCACGGGCTCGACGACATGCTCTGCGACCGCATTCTGCTGGTGGGCTGCGGTCGCCAGCAGGACTTCGACCAGGCCGCCTACCGCAAGGCCTGCCGCGCCGCCGCCCGCGAACTCGATCGCGTGGGTGGCGTGGATGCCGCCCACTATCTGCCCGAGCTGAACGTCAAGGCACTGGACGACATCGGCTGGACCGTCAAGCAGGCCCTGCTGGTCACCGAGGAGGTGTTCTACCGCTTCGAGACCTGCCGCGGCAGCAACTACAAGCCCTACAGCCGCAAGCTGTCCCGCCTGACCTTCCAGGTCCCGCGCCGCTCCGACCTGCCGGCCGGCGAGCGCGCCATCCGCGAGGCCGAGGCGATCGCGGCCGGCGTGAACTACGCCAAGGATCTGGGCAACCTGCCGGGCAACATCTGCACCCCCACCTATCTGGCGGAACAGGCCGAATCACTGGCCAAGAACTACCGCGGCATCAAGACCAAGGTGCTGGACGAGGCGGAGATGGAAAAGCTGGGCATGGGCTCGCTGCTGGCGGTGTCCCGCGGCAGCCGGCAGCCGGCCAAGCTGATCGTCATGGAATACATGCAGGGGCCGAAGAACGCCAAGCCGACCGTCCTGGTGGGCAAGGGCCTGACCTTCGATTCCGGCGGCATCAGCATCAAGCCGGGTGCGACCATGGACGAGATGAAGTATGACATGTGCGGCGGGGCGAGCGTGTTCGGCGCCATGAAGGCGGCGGCCGAGCTGGAACTGCCGATGAATCTGGTCGGCGTGGTCCCCAGTTCCGAGAATCTGCCCGACGGCGATGCCGTGAAGCCCGGCGACATTCTCACCAGCATGTCCGGTCAGACCATCGAAATTCTCAATACCGACGCCGAGGGCCGACTGATCCTGTGCGATGCCCTGACCTACGTCGAAAAGAACTACCAGTCCGACGTGGTGGTGGACATGGCCACCCTCACCGGCGCGGCGGTAATCGCGCTGGGTAGTGAGGCGGCGGCCCTGTACGCCAACAACAGCAGCCTGCGGCGCGCCCTGCGTGACGCCGGCGACTCGGTGGGCGATCGCGCCTGGCCGATGCCGCTGTGGGAGGAATACCAGAGCCAGCTGGACAGCAACTTCGCCGACATGGCCAATGTAGGCGGCCGCGCGGCCGGCTCGATCACCGCGGCCAGCTTCCTGCACCGGTTCGCACGCAAGCTACGCTGGGCGCATCTCGATATTGCCGGCGTGGCCTGGAAGACCGGCAAGGACAAGGGCGCCACCGGGCGTCCGGTCGGCCTGTTGACGGAGTTCCTGATTGCCCGCGCCAACGCGGGGCAATGACGGAAGTCTCCTTCTATATCGTTGAAGCCGAGGGCGCCGATGCCGGCATGCGCACCGCATGCCGGCTGGCCGAAAAGGCCCACGACCAGGGCCATCGGGTATATCTGCACGTGGCCGATGCCGCCGCGGCGCAGACGCTGGACGGGCTGCTCTGGACCTTTCGCCAGGGCAGCTTCGTCCCGCATCTGGTGGCAACGGCCCGGGGCGAGCAGGACCCCACCCCGGTGGTGATCGGCCACGACGCGGAACCGCCGGGCGATTTCGACGACGTGCTGATCAGCCTGACCGACGAGGTGCCGGCCTTTTTCAGCCGCTTCACCCGCAGTCTGGAGATCGTCACCCCGGGCAACCGTCTGGCCGCCCGCCAGCGTTACCGCTTCTATCAGGAACGCGGTTACCCGCTGGAAACGCATAAAATAGCCTGACCCAGGATCGGTGGCCGTCAACGATCGGTGCACAGGCGCCGGTCATGCCGCCGATCATCCGACCCGTCATCAGTCACGTTCCAATGGATAAGCAATTCGACCCCCGCGCCATCGAAACCAAATGGTATGAATGCTGGGAGGCCGGCGGACACTTCGCCCCCCGGACGGACCGCAAGGACGTACCGTCCTTCGCCATCATGATCCCGCCGCCCAACGTGACGGGCAGCCTGCACATGGGCCATGCCTTTCAGGACACGATCATGGATGCGCTAACCCGCTACCAGCGCATGCGCGGCTGCCGCACCCTGTGGCAGCCCGGTACCGACCACGCCGGCATCGCCACCCAGATGGTGGTGGAGCGCCAGCTCGCCGCCGAGGGCAGTAGCCGGCATCAACTCGGACGCGAGACTTTCGTCGACCGCGTCTGGCAGTGGAAGGCCGAATCCGGCGGCCACATCACCCGCCAGCTGCGCCGCATGGGCGCGTCCGTGGACTGGTCGCGCGAGCGCTTCACCATGGACGAGGGCCTGTCCACCGCCGTGCGCGAGGTATTCGTGCGGCTGTTCGACGAGGGCCTGATCTACCGCGGCAAGCGGCTGGTCAACTGGGACCCGGTGCTGCACACCGCGATCTCCGACCTGGAAGTGATCAGCGAGGAAGAAAGCGGCCACTTCTGGCACTTCCGCTACCCACTGGCCGACGGCAGCGGCACGCTGTCGGTGGCCACCACCCGGCCCGAAACCATGCTCGGGGATACCGCCGTAGCGGTGCATCCCGACGACGAGCGCTACCAGCACCTGATCGGAAAAACCGTCCGGCTGCCGCTGGTGGACCGCGACATCCCGATCGTGGCCGACACCTACGTCGACCCGGAACTGGGCTCCGGCTGCGTCAAGATCACCCCGGCGCACGATTTCAACGACTACGCCCTGGGCGAACGCCACGATCTGCCCCGGATCAACATCTTCCACGAGGACGCCACCCTCAACGACGCCGTGCCGGCAGCCTACCGCGGGCTGGACCGGTTCGAGGCCCGCAAGCGGGTGGTGGCCGACCTCGACGCCCTGGGCCTGCTCGAGCGGGTCGATGACCACAAGCTGATGGTGCCCCGCGGCGATCGCTCCGGCTCGGTGATCGAGCCCTACCTCACCGATCAGTGGTTCGTGCGTGCCGAACCGCTGGCGGAACCGGCGATCCGGGCGGTGGAGGAAGGCCGCATCCGCTTCGTGCCCGGCAACTGGGACAAGACCTACTTCGAGTGGATGAAGAACATCGAGGACTGGTGCATCAGCCGTCAGCTCTGGTGGGGGCACCGGATTCCCGCCTGGTACGACGAGGCCGGCAACGTCTACGTCGGCCGCTCGGAAGCCGAGGTGCGCGAGAGGCACGCCGGCGACCTCGACCCCGGCACGTCGCTGACGCAGGACGAGGACGTGCTCGACACCTGGTTTTCGTCGGCGCTGTGGCCATTCTCCACCCTCGGCTGGCCCGAGGACACCGAGGCGCTGGGGCATTTCTACCCCACCAGCGTGCTGGTCACCGGCTTCGACATCATCTTCTTCTGGGTCGCCCGGATGATCATGATGGGCCTGAAGTTCATGGACGACGTGCCCTTCGCCGAGGTCTACGTGCACGGCCTGGTGCGCGATTCGGACGGCCAGAAGATGTCCAAGTCCAAGGGCAACGTGCTCGATCCCATTGATCTCATAGACGGCATCGACCTGGAATCGCTGGTGACCAAGCGCACCAGCGGACTGATGCAGCCGCACCTGCAGGAAAAGATCGAGAAAACCACCCGGCGCCACTTCCCCGACGGCATTCCGGCCTACGGCACCGACGCCCTGCGTTTCACCTTCGCCTCGCTGGCCTCCCAGGGGCGCGACATCCGTTTCGATCTCGGCCGGGTCGAGGGCTACCGCAACTTCTGCAACAAGCTGTGGAACGCGGCCCGCTTCGTGCTGATGAACACCGAAGGCGCCGACACTGGCCTGGACGCCGAGGCGGCGATCGAGCTGTCCTGGGCCGATCGCTGGATCGCCTCGCAACTGCAGCGCACCGAGGCCGACGTGATCCGTCACATCGAGGCCTATCGCTTCGACCTGGCCGCCCAGGCGCTGTACGAGTTCGTCTGGCACCACTACTGCGACTGGTACCTGGAACTGATCAAGCCGGTGCTCCAGGGCGATCACGCGGGCGAAGCCGAGCAACGCGGCACCCGGCGCACGCTGGTGCGGGTGCTGGAAACCGCCCTGCGCCTGCTGCACCCGATCATGCCCTTCATCACCGAGGAAATCTGGCAGCGCATCGCCCCGCTGGCCGGCCGCGAAGGCGACACCCTGATGCGCCAGCCCTTCCCGGTGCCGGACGACGACCGTATCGATCCCGACGCCGAAGTCGAAATCGAATGGCTGCAGACCGTGATTCTCGGCCTGCGCCAGATCCGTGGCGAAATGGACATCGCCCCGCGCCAACCGCTGCCGGTGCTCACCCAGGGCGCGGAAACCGGCGACCGCGAACGGCTGGACCGCCACTGGCCGGCGCTGACCTTCCTGGCCGGCGTCGAGTCGATCGAGCATCTCGGCCCCGACGACGACGCCCCCGATGCCGCCACCGCCCTGGCGGGCCGAATGAAACTCCTGGTGCCGATGGCGGGTCTGATCGACAAGGACGCGGAACTCGCCCGGCTGGACAAGCGGCTGGCCCAACTCGACAAGGAACAGGCCTCGGTGCGCGGCAAGCTCGACAACCCCAATTTCGTGGACAAGGCCCCGGCCGACGTGGTCGACAAGACCCGCGGCCGGCTGTCCGAGATCGACGCCGCCGTGGCCGAGCTGCGCGGCCAGCGTGACCGGGTGGCGGCGCTGTAATGGCGGGACGCCTGCTACTGCTGTTCATCACCATCCCGCTGGTGGAAACCTGGCTGCTGATCGAGGTGGGCAGCCGTATCGGCGTGCTGGCCACCATCGGGCTGATCATCCTCACCGCCATCATCGGCAGCCAGCTGGTGCGCATCCAGGGCTTCCGCACGGTGCAGGAAATCCAGGCCCACCAGCAGCGGGGCGAGGCCCCCGCCCTGCCCCTGCTGGAGGGCGCGGCCCTGCTGATTGCCGGCATCACCCTGCTAACGCCGGGTTTCCTCACCGATGCCCTGGGGTTCGCGCTGCTGGTACCCGCCCTGCGGCGCCGGCTGGCGGTGAACCTGCTGCGGCGGGCCGTGGTGATGACGCCGGACGGCAGCGCCGGCGCGGGGCCCAGCCGGCGGCCGGGCGACGACCGCACCATCGAGGGTGATTACCGGCGGGACGAATGAGGCTGCCGCACCCGTAGCCACCGCCTGCCGGGTGTCAACCGCGGGAGGCTCCGGTACCCTTGCCGGTGTCAGGGTACGCCCGGCGACCGCCGCGGCCGATGACCCGGCAACGACGCACGCCGCACCGGGAGACTGAATGAACCGCGTATCGCCGCAGCCGGCCCGCGCCGCGCATCCGTTACAGCTTGCGCTGGATACCCTCACCGGGGTGATCCTGGGCAAGGACGAACAGATCCGCCTGGCGCTGAGTTGCCTGCTCGCCCGCGGGCACGTGCTGATCGAGGATCTGCCGGGGGTCGGCAAGACCACGCTCGCGCAGGCGCTGGCCCGTGCGCTGGGCCTGGATTTCGCCCGGGTCCAGTTCACTGCCGACCTGCTGCCCACCGACATCCTCGGCGTGTCGGTGTTCGAAACCGCCGGGGCGCGCTTCGAGTTCCATCCCGGTCCGGTCTTTACCCAGTTGCTGCTGGCCGACGAGATCAACCGCGCCAGCCCCAAGACCCAGAGCGCCCTGCTCGAGGCGATGGAGGAAGGTCAGGTCACCATCGACGGGGCCACCCGGGACCTGCCCAGCCCGTTCTTCGTGGTCGCAACCCAGAATCCCGGGGACCAGGCCGGCACCTTCGCCCTGCCCGAGTCGCAGCTGGACCGCTTCCTGATGCGCATTCGCCTCGGCTACCCGCCCCCGGAGGCGGAACGCCAGCTGCTGGCGGAGCGCAGCCGTCGGGACATGCTGGCGGATCTCGCCCCGGTGATGACGCCGGCCGATCTGGCCGACGCCCAGGCCCGTTGCGAGGCAATCACCGTCCGGGAACCGCTGCTGAACTATATTCTCGACCTGATCACCGAAAGCCGCCGGGACAGTGCGTTCCGTCACGGCCTGTCGCCGCGCGCGGGGCTGGCATTGCGCCGCGCGGCCCAGGCATGGGCATTCCTGGCCGGACGCGATTACGTGCTGCCCGAGGACGTCCAGGCGGTGCTGGCCGCGGTGGTGGATCACCGCCTGCCGCCAGGCACCGACGACACGGAAACCATCTCGCCCGCGCGCCGGCTGCGCGAGGCCGTGGCAGTGCCGTGACGGCGGCGGGATGGCACTGACGCAGCGGCTGCGCGCGCGCACCCGGGCCTGGATCGATCGCCGCAGCCCGCCGCAGACCGGCCCGGTGCGGATTCACCGGCGGCGGCTCTACATCCTGCCCACGCGCGGCGGGGCCTGGTTCGGGCTGTTGCTGTTCACCATGCTGCTGGGCTCGATGAACTACAGCAACAGCCTGGGATTCGCCCTGACCTTCCTGCTCGGCGGCCTGGTCCTGGTGGCCATGCATCACACCCACCGCAACCTGCTCAATCTGACCGTGCGTGCGGCGCCGGTGGGGCCGGTCTTCGCGGGTCAGCCGGCCCTGCTGGCCGTGATGCTGCACAATCCGGCCGGCCAGTCCCGGCTGGCCGTGGCCGTAGCCGCCGATGACACCGTGGACGCCCAGGACGACGCCGTTACCGACATCCCGGCCGGCGGCGACGCCATCTGCCGGTTGTCCCTGACCACCCGGGCGCGCGGCCGGCTGCCCCTGCCCCGCCTGAAGATCAGCACCCTGTTCCCGATGGGCCTGTTCCGGGCCTGGACCTGGATTCGCCTCGATCAGAGCGTACTGGTCTACCCGCGACCGGCCGGGCGGGCACCGCTGCCACCCGCCAGTCCCGGCCTGGTCGAGGGCGCGGACCGCCACCGCACCGGCCGCGAGGATTTCGCCGGCCTGCGGCGCTACGGCCGGGGCGACCCGCCGCGGCTGATTCACTGGAAAAGCTACCCCCGCACCGGCACGCTGATGGTCAAGCAGTTCGACGATCCGCGTCAGGAAACGCTGTGGCTGGATTTCGCCATGGTCCCGGGCGGCGGCGTTGAACCGCGGCTGAGTCAACTCACCCGCTGGGTGCAGGAGGCCGACCGTCGCGGGCTGGTGTACGGCCTGCGGCTGCCGGGCGCCGAGATTCCGCCAGACCGCGGCGCCCCGCATCGGGACCGCTGCCTGCGCAGCCTGGCCCTGTATGCCGACTGAGCAGCGCCTGCGACTGATTGCGGTGCTGGCGCTGGTAATGGCGCCACACCTGGTGCGAGTGCCGGTGTGGGTCAGCCTGTTCACCGGCGCCATTCTCGGCTGGCAGGCAATGGCTGCCTGGCGGGACTGGCCGGCACCGGCCCGCTGGCTGCGGCTGCGGCTGCTGCTGGCGCTGGCGGCCTTCGTCGGCGTCTACGCCAGCTACGGCCGAGTGGACGGCCAGAATGCGGGCGTGGCCCTGCTGATGCTGATGCTGGCCCTGAAGCTCACGGAAACCCATCGCCACCGGGACATGATGATCCTGCTGGGGCTGTGCTACTTCGTGGTCATCACCCATTTCCTGTTCTCGCAGGAAATCGTGATGGCGGTGTTCCTGGGCCTGGCCGGCTGGCTGATCACTGCCTGCTTCATCGACGCCAACCATCCCGGCCGTGCCCTGCCCATCCGCGATCTGCTGCGGCGTTCGGCCAGCCTGCTGGCCCAGGCCCTGCCGCTGGCCGTCCTGCTATTCGTGCTGTTCCCCCGCATCCCCGGGCCCCTGTGGGGGCTACCCTCCGACAGCGGCGCCAGCGCCCGCACGGGGCTGTCCGACAGCATGGAGCCGGGCAGCATCAGCCGGGTTGCCCTGTCCGACGCGGTGGCCTTCCGGGTCGAGTTCGAGGGCGATCCGCCGCCACCGGCCCAGCGTTACTGGCGGGGCCCGGTGTTCTGGTCATTCGACGGCCGGCGCTGGACCACCGGCTGGCCCGGCCGCTTTCTCGATGCGGCACCAGACTACCGGCCGCAAACCGCGCCGATCCGCTACCGGCTCACGCTGGAACCCCACGACCAGGACTGGTTGCTGGCTCTGGATCTGCCCGCCCGCGCCCCGGCCAACGCCTACCGGGATGCCGCCGGCAGCCTGCGTACCCGCGAGCCGATCAGCCAGCGGCGGGCATTCACGCTGTCCTCGGTGCCCGACTACGTCCTGCAACCGGATTCGCCGCCCGATCTTCTCGATTACGCCCGCCGTCTGCCGGGTGACGGCAACCCGCAGGCCCGGGCACTGGCACGACAATGGCGCGACCGCGATGCGGGACCGGCCGACGTCGTCACCGCCGCGCTCACCCGTTTCCGTGAACAGCCCTTCCGCTATACGCTGCAGCCGGGCGCGCTACGCGGCGAGGACCGCATCGATCAGTTCCTGTTCGATACCCGCGCGGGTTTCTGCGAACACTACGCCGGCGCCTTCGTGTTCCTGATGCGGGCCGCCGGCATCCCGGCGCGGGTGGTTACCGGTTACCAGGGCGGCAGCCCGGGACTGGGCGACTACCTGATCGTGCGCGCCGCCGATGCCCATGCCTGGGCGGAAGTCTGGCTGGAAGGCCGGGGCTGGGTACGTGTCGATCCCACCGGGGCGGTGGCGCCCGAACGCATCGAATCCGGCCTGGGCGGTTCAATGGGCGCGGATGAACCGGTGCCCTACCTGGCGCGGGGCGGCGGCGACCTGCTGCGACGCGCCCAGCTTGCCTGGGACTGGGCCAATGCCGGCTGGAACCGCTGGTTCCTGGCCTACGGTCCGGAACGTCAGCGGGATTTTCTCGCCGAGCTGGGATTGCCGGACGTGCGGTCCATGATTCTGGCGCTGACCCTGCTGTTGACGGCTGTCATGGCGCTGATCGGCACCATTCTGATCTGGCAGGCGCGGCCGCGCGGCGGCATCGATCCGGTCCAGGCAGCCTGGCTGCGATTGTGCCGGCGGCTCGCCGCGGCGGGCCTGCCACGGCGCGACGACGAGGGCCCGCTCGACTACGCGACACGCGTGGCGCGGGCCCGGCCGGACTGCGCGACCACGGTCAGCGCCCTGGCCCGTGAGTACGTCGCCATCCGCTACCGCCACGGCGGCAGTCGGCAGCAACGGCGGGCCTTCATCCGTGAGGCGCGCGGATTCCGCCCACCCGGCGGACCACGCCGGCCCGCCCGGATTTGATATAAACGGGCCATGCAACGCGTCATTATCACGCTCGTCGTCCTGCTGGCGACCCCGATCATTGCCGGCGCCGCGGAGAACTCCCGAGAGTTCTACAACGCGCTCGAGCGCGACCTTTACGCGGCCCAGAACGGCGAGCAGACGGTCGACGGCTTTCTCACCGAACTTATCGATGCCGACGTGGTACTGCTGTCGCGCCACGAAGTCACACAGATCCAGGACCCGGCCGACCTGCCGGCGCTGGTCCTGCCGGCCGGCGAGGACAAGAGCCAACGCCTGGCCGTGTTCACCAGCCCGGAACGCGCCCACCGGGTGGCCAAGACCTATCCGGAATACCGCTACGGCGTGAAGACCGACTTCATCTGGGTGCTGGCGCATACCGCGCCCGGCATGGGGGTGGCGATCAATCCGGGCTGGACACTGGGCATGAACATCCCCAGTTACGGCCTGCTGCGCCTGCGTGAACGCTACGAGGATCGCATCGAGGACCGCCTGAAATGAGCTTTCGCTACTGCCCCTGCTGCGGCGGGTCGCTGACCCGCGCCGAACTCGGCGACCGCCCGCGCCTGGCCTGCCCCGACCCGGACTGCGGCCACGTGTTCTGGAACAACCCCACGCCGGTAGTCGGCGCGGTGGTGGAACGCGAGGGCCGGATCGTGCTGGCCCGCAATGTGGCCTGGCCGGCGGGCATGTTCGGGCTGATCACGGGCTTTCTGGAGGCCGGCGAATCGCCCGAGGAAGGCGTGGTGCGCGAGGTCAAGGAAGAGCTTGACCTGGACGGCGAAGTGCGCGAGCTGATCGGTATCTATCCCTTCTACACCAAGAACCAGATACTGATCTGCTACCACGTCGAGGCCGAGGGGGATATCCGCCACAACGAGGAACTGGCCGAGTCCCTATGCCTGCCCCCGGCGTCGGTGCGCTATTGGCCGTCCTCCACCGGCTGGGCCATGAAGGACTGGCTGGAGGCCCGTGGCCACACCCCCGAACGCATCGAACTGCCGGAAGCCATCCGCGTCGGGCTCGATCCGCGCGACTGAATCGGTTCAGCGCGTATCCGGCTCGGGCACCCGCGTGAGCACCCAGGCGCCGGCGGCAAACAGGATCAGCACCGCCAGGATGGACAGCCGCGCGCTACCGGTGGCGGCGGCGGTCACCCCCACCAGCAGCGGCCCGAGCACCGCCGCGAACTTGCCCAGCATGTTGTAGAAGCCGAAGAACTCGCCGGCCTTGCCCTCGGGAATCAGGCGCGCGAAATAGGATCGCGACAGCGACTGCACCCCGCCCTGCACCAGGCCGATCACCGCCGCCATGACGTAGAACTGGACCACCGTCTGCATGAAATAGCCCCAGGCGGTAACGCCGGCGTAGACCGCCAGCCCCAGGTAGATGGCCCGCCGGGTACCCCAGCGCTCGCCCAGCCAGCCGAAGGCAATGGCGGCGGGAAAGCCCACGAACTGCACCAGCAGCAGCGCCACGATCAGGCTGTTGGCCTCGAAACCCAGGCTGAGGCCGAAGTCCACCGCCATGCGGATGATGGTGTGCACGCCGTCGATGTAGAGCCAGTAGGCCAGCAGGAACAGCGCCGCGCCCTTGACGGCCCGGATGTGCGACAGGGTCTGGCGCAGTTCGCGCAGGCCGCCGGTCACGGCCGCGCCCAGCGGCTGACGCCGGGTCGGCCGGGGCTCGCCCACATAGCGCAGCAGCGGCACGGAGAAAACGGCCCACCATACCGCCACCGACAGGAACGACCACTGCACCGCCGCCGCCTTGTCGGCCAGGCCGAACCAGGCCGGTTTCAGGGTCATGGCCACGTTCACCGCCAGCAGCAGGCCGCCGCCGAGATAGCCCAGGGCATAACCCAGCGCCGACACCCGGTCCATGCTGGCCGGGGTGGCCACGTTGACGATCAGCCCGTCGTAGAACACCAGGCTGGCGGAAAAGCCGATCGACGCCAGCACGAACAGGGTCATGGCCAGCAGCCACTCGCCCTGGGCCACCCAGAACAGCGCACCGGTGGCCGCGACGCCCAGCGCGGCGAATCCGGCCAGCAGCGTCTTCTTGCCGCCGTTGCGGTCGGCCAGCGCGCCCAGCAGCGGCGCCAGGATCATCACCACCACGCTGGCCACGGCGCTGCCCACGCCCAGCTGCAGGGTGCTGGTAGTGGCCTCGAACTGGCCGCTCCAGTACTGCTTGTAGAAGATGGGGAAGAAGCCGGCCACCACGGTGGTGGCAAAGGCCGAATTGGCCCAGTCGTAGAGTGCCCAGGACCAGCGGGCCCGCACGTCGTTGGTCATGATCGGAATGCCCGGTGCCGAATCACAGCGCGCGGGCCAGAATCAGGGCATCCTCGCGACCATGGGCGGCCGGATAATAGCGCCTGCGCACGCCCACTTCGTTGAAACCGTTGGCATCGTACAGCGCCACGGCCCCGCGATTGGACGGGCGAACTTCCAGCAGCAGCGTGTCCGCGCCCTGCCGGCGGGCCTGACTGACCAACTGCTCCAGCAGCTGCGTGGCCACGCCCTGACGGCGACAAAGGGGGCTGACGCACAGATTGAGCACATGCGCATCACCCACCGCGACCGACAGGAGCGCATAGCCCTTGAGTTCAGCATCCGGGCCTGTTGCCGCGAAGCCGCGATAGCCTACCCGCAGGCAGTCGCGGAAAATGCCCTCGCTCCAGGGGAAATCATAGGCGGCGCGCTCGATCGACAGCACCGCCGGCAGGTCCGCGATGGTCAGCGGCCGGATGTCGCAGACGCTGCGCAGCTCCGCGCTCATGACGCGATATCCAGCAGCCGCATGGCCTCGCGCAGGTCCTCCCAGGCGCGGCTCTTCTGCTGGGGCGAGCGCAGCAGATAGGCCGGATGGTAGGTCACCAGCAACGGTATCGAGCGCCCGGGATAGCGGTGCACCTCGCCACGCAGCCTGCCCAGCGGCGCCTGGGTGTCGAGCAGCGTCTGTGCGGCCACCCGGCCCACGGCCATGATCAGCTTCGGGGAGAGCAGCTCGATCTGGCGTTCCAGAACCGGACGATCGGCCGCCACTTCCTCGGCTTTCGGATCCCGGTTATCGGGCGGCCGGAACTTGCAGATGTTGGCGATATAGGTATTACGCGCACGATCGCGGCCGATGGCGAAAAGCATCCGGTCCAGCAGCTTGCCGGCGCGCCCGACGAACGGCTCGCCGCGGCGATCCTCCTCGGCGCCGGGCGCCTCGCCGATGATCATGAGGTCAGCATCGCGGGCGCCGACCCCGAACACCGGACGGCTCGCGCCGCGATGGTCACACCCGGCCAGGTACGCGGCCAGTTCGTCCCAGTCCATCGCGGCCACGTCCGACAACGTTTCCCGCGCCGGCGGCGTCGACTCGGCCGCCGACGGCACTTCGACGGGTTCGGCCGGCGCTGCGGTGTCGGGTGCGGTGGGTGGCGGTTCCGCGAGGCTGGCCGGCGCATGGGACCGGGCCCGCTGTTCCCAGAGGGTCAGGCCCAGTTCCTCGAGGCGGGCTTGGCGAGCGTCGGCGACCATGGCGCAAGCTTAGCGCGCCAGCCGGAAGTGGTGCGAGTGTGAGGCCCGGTGATCGGGCCTCACACTCGATTCATCCGCCGAAATCAGGCGCTGCGGCGCTGACCCTCGACCTGCTGGTGATCCACCAGTGCGCGGTTGATGGCCGATACCGCGGCTTCCAGCGAGGCGGAAATGATGTCCGCATCGATGGCGCAGCCGAAGGTGGACTTGCCATCGCCGATACCGGCTTCGACGTAGGCCACCGCGTCGGCTTCGGCCCCGTGGCCGCGCGCATGCTCGGTGTAATCGTGGATCACCACATTCAGGCCCAGGCTCTGGTTCAGACCGTCGATGAAGGCCGCGATCGGACCATTGCCCGCGCCCTTGAGACGCTGCTCCACGCCCTCGTTGGTAATCACGGCCTCAACCGTGTGGCGATCCCCGGCGTCACCGCGCGAGGAAGCCCAGTAGTCGCGAAACGCCAGCGGCCCGCCGGTTTCCAGATAGCTCTGTTCGAACAGGCGCAGGATTTCCGCCGCGGTCAGTTCGCGGCCGGTGTCATCCGCCTCGCGCTGTACTATCTTGGCGAACTCGATCTGCATGCGCCGGGGCAGGCTCAGGCCGTACTCGGTTTCCAGCAGATAGGACACGCCGCCCTTGCCGGACTGCGAGTTGACCCGGATCACCGCCTCGTAGGTGCGCCCCAGATCCCGCGGGTCGATGGGCAGGTAGGGCACTTCCCACACGCCCTCGGGATGATTCTTGCGGTCCTTCAGGCCCTTGTTGATGGCGTCCTGATGCGATCCGGAGAACGCGGTGAACACCAGCTCCCCGGCATACGGATGTCGCGGATGCACGGGCAGCTGATTGCAGTACTCCGCCATGCGCACGACGTCGTTGATGCGGGTGAAATCCAGGCCCGGCGACACGCCCTGGGAATGCAGATTCAGCGCCAGGGTGACCAGATCCACGTTGCCGGTACGTTCACCGTTGCCAAACAGCGTGCCTTCCACCCGGTCGGCCCCGGCCATCTGGCCCAGTTCGGCCGCCGCCACCGCGCAGCCGCGATCGTTATGCGGATGCAGCGACAGGATCACCGAATCACGCGGCGTCAGCTGGCGATGCATCCACTCGATCTGGTCGGCATAGATGTTGGGCGAGGCCATCTCCACCGTGGCCGGCAGGTTGATGATGGCCTTGTGCTCGGGCGTCGGCTGCCATACCGCCAGCACTTCGTTGCTGATGCGGGCGGCAAAATCCAGCTCGGTGCCGGTAAAGCTCTCCGGCGAATACTGGAACACCCACTCGGTGTCCGGATAGGCCGCCGCCAGCGTCTTCACCCGCCGCGCCCCGCGCCGGGCGATGTCGATGATGCCGTCCTGGTCCATGCCGAAGACGATGCGGCGCTGGGCGGACGAGGTGGAGTTGTAGATGTGAACGATGGCCCGCCGCGCGCCCACCAGCGCCTCGAAGGTGCGCTCGATCAGCTCATCGCGGCACTGGCACAGCACCTGTACGGAGACATCGTCCGGAATCAGGCCTTCCTCGATGATCTTGCGGCAGAAATCGTAATCCGTCTGCGACGCGGCGGGGAAACCGATCTCGATTTCCTTGAACCCGATGTCGATCAGCCCCTGGAACATGCGCAGCTTGCGCGCCATGCCCATGGGTTCGATCAGCGCCTGATTGCCGTCGCGCAGGTCCACGCTGCACCACACCGGCGGCTGATCGAGGCTGACCCCCGGCCAGGTACGGTCGGACAACCCCACCGCGGGGAACGGTCGGTACTTGGTGGCCGGATGAACGGCCGTTTCGCTGGTCTGATTCTCGCTCATTGGAACGCTCCGATGTCGCTGCCCGCTGATGCCGGCAGCCAGTCTTCCCGGTATGCCTCGGTAGCGGTATCGGCCCCGCCATGGCCGTGCTGGAGTATCTGCCTTACGGCAGAAGTCGCCGGGTCAGGACAACGAGCGCGGAAAACACGCGCACACAGCCGCGGCCATTGCCGGCGACTGTATCGATCACGTTGTGCGCGGGGTAATCCATGTTGCGGGATGCGAAAAACCTGCCCAGCAGGATAACCGAAGCATCGGAGCCCTGCCAAGCCGGCCCCGGTCAGGCCTGCTGGGTGCGACGACGACGCCGCCACCGCATCACCGACATCAGCGGCCCTGACCCGGCATACACCAGGAACCCGAGGAACAGCACCCGGGGCGGATCGAGGCTGATCAGCACGAAGCCGAGCACCACCGCCAGCACATGGAAGAACGGCACCCGCTCGGAGAGCTTGACGTCCTTGAAGCTGTGGAACCGGATATTGCTCACCATCAGCGCCCCGGCGATCACGGTTACCAGGAATACCGGCACCACCATCGTGGTACCCGCCAGGCCGAGGTCATGGCAGACCCACACCGCCCCCACCAGCAACCCGGCGGCCGCCGGGCTGGGCAGGCCGAGAAACACCTTGCGGTCGTTGGCCCCGCCGCGCTGGATGTTGAAGCGGGCCAGCCGCAGGGCGGCCGCCGCGGTGTAGAAGAACGCCGCCAGCCAGCCCAGCTTGCCACCGACGAAGCTGGCATCGGCCAGGCTGGCCAGACTGTAGGAATAGGCCACCAGCGCGGTGGCCAGACCGAACGCCACCAGATCGGCCAGGCTGTCGTACTGCAGGCCGAAGTCGCTTTCGGTGCGGGTCAGCCGGGCCACGCGGCCATCGAGCATGTCGGTGACCATCGCCGCAAAGATGGCGATGGCAGCCACGCTGAATCGCTCCTGCCCGGCCGCGATGATGGCGTAGAAGCCGGCGAACAGCGTGCCGGTGGTGAACAGATTGGGCAGCAGATAGATGCCCCGCCGCCGTCGCCGTTGTTGTGCGTCTTCGGATTCGTTCATGGTCACCGTCCGCCAACCGGACATGGTTCAAACCCCGCCATCATGACATCGATGGCAGATCGACCGGAGCCTTGCGCACCAGGGTGGCCAGTTTGTCCGATCCGGCATGCACGCGATCGCCCACCGCCACTTCCACCCGGGAGTGGGCCGGCAGGAAGATATCCACGCGTCCCGCCAGCCGCCGCGCGCCGCAGATCCGGCCCTGTCCGAGGCGGTCGCCGTAGCGGACCTGGCACGGCCGGCCACCGAACATCCAGCCCGAGGCGGCAATCACGATGTCGTCGCCCTCATCGGTGCGCAGCCAGGACACGGTGCCGTCGAACACCCCCTCGCCGGCTGCCGGCAGTTCCAGCACCGTGCCCTCGACCGGGGCGCGCAGCAGATACGCGCCCAGCAGGGACGCATCCAGGGATACGCGAATGGCCTCGCGGTCAAGGAACGGGTCGTAGCATTCGCGCCGGTGTACCACCCGCCCGTCCACCGGCGCGATCACCGCCAGCGGCTCCGAGGGAATACGCCGGCGCGGATCGTGGAAGAACGCCAGCAATACCAGCACCACCACCACCAGCGGCAATGCGGCCAACCAGTGCCAGAAGTGACCGACAGCGAAGGTGACGAGCGCCACCAGCACCAGAATGGGCCAGCCCTCGCGGGCAATCTGCATCAGGGTGCGCCGCATGGACTGCGCCGGAACAGGGAACGGTGTGGAGGCTACGCCGCGCCGGGATGATCAGTTGCGCGACTTGTCCACGATCTTGCTCTTGCTGATCCACGGCATCATCGCGCGCAGCTTCTCGCCCACCTGCTCGATGGGATGCTCGCGCGACAGCCGGCGTCCGGCCTTCAGGGTGGGGAAACCGGCCTGATTCTCGCCTATGAACTCGCGGGCGAACTTGCCGGCCTGTACCTCGGCCAGGATACGGCGCATCTCGGCCTTGGTTTCCTCGGTGACGATACGCGGCCCGCGGGTGAAATCACCGTACTCGGCCGTGTTCGAGATCGAGTAGCGCATGTTGGCGATGCCGCCCTCGTAGATCAGGTCCACGATCAGCTTCACCTCGTGCAGGCACTCGAAATAGGCCATCTCCGGCTCGTAGCCGGCTTCGGTCAGGGTTTCGAAACCGGCCTGGATCAGCGCCGTGATACCGCCGCAAAGCACCGCCTGCTCGCCGAACAGGTCGGTTTCGGTTTCGTCCCGGAAGGTGGTCTCGATGATGCCGGCGCGGCCGCCGCCGTTGGCCACGGCGTAGGACAGGGCAATGTTCTTGGCGTTACCGGAGGCATCCTGATGGATGGCGATCAGACTGGGCACGCCGCCGCCGGCTTCATAGGTGGTACGCACCAGATGGCCGGGGCCCTTGGGTGCGACCATGAACACGTCGGTGTCGGCGCGCGGCTCGATCAGTTCGAAGTGCACGTTGAAGCCGTGGGCGAAGGCAATCGCCGCACCTGCCTTCAGGTTCGGCTCGATCTGGTTCTGGTACAGCGACACCTGGTGTTCGTCCGGCGCCAGGATCATCACCACATCGGCCGCGGCCACTGCGCTTTCGATCTCGGCGACTTCCAGTCCGGCGTTCTCGGCCTTCTGCCAGGAACCCGAGCCGGCCCGCAGGCCCACCACAACGCTTACGCCGGAATCCTTCAGATTGTTGGCGTGGGCATGGCCCTGCGAGCCATAGCCGATGATGGCCACTTTCTTGGACTGGATGAGCGCCAGATCGGCGTCCTTGTCGTAATAAACCTGCATGCTCACGATTACTGCTCCTGCTCGTAGCGAAGTCCCAGATCGCCGGGCGTGATGGCGACGGCGCCACTTCGCACCAGCTCGCGCAGCGTCCCGACGCCACTCATTGAATCAATCAGATCCCGCACCGCGGATTCGCCGCCGACGAATCGCAGGGTGACCAGCCCGTCGCGCGCATCCAGCACCTCGGCGCCTACCGCGCGCGCCTGTTCGGCCAGGCGATCGTCGCCGGCCACCTTCATCATCACCAGCTCGCTTTCCACATGCTCGCCGCCGGTCATGTCCAGCACGTCGATCACGTCCACCAGTTTGAGCAACTGACGGTTGATCTGATCGACCACGTCGTCCGACCCGGTGGTCACCAGCGTCAGACGCGATACGGTGTCGTCCTCGGTGGGGGCGACATTCAGGGATTCGATGTTGAAGCCACGCTGCGAAAACATGCCGGCCACGCGCACCAGCGCGCCCGCCTCGTTCTGCATGAGCATGGAGATGATGTGCCGCATTGGCCGCATGTCACGCCGCGCGACCGCGCGGGCCCCCGAAAATCAAGCGCGCACGGTAATCCCAGGTGCCGGGAAAATCAACTGCGACCGCCGGCACCCGCCGATCCGGCCAGCGCCTCCAGCTCGGCCAAACCCTGCTCCAGGTCATCCAGCAGCCGCTGCATGCTCGGCAGCGTCCGGCTGCAGGCGATCAGCCCGAACTCCAGCTTGTGGTCATAGCTGTTGAGCGTGATATTGAGTGCCTGGCCATCCAGCACGATGGAAACCGGATACATGCCCTCCAGCCGGGCGCCGTTGAAGTACAACGGCTGCTTGGGGCCGGGGACGTTGGAAATGACCACGTTGAAAGGCTGGCGGCCCGGCACCAGGCCGGTGGCAAGATTGACCCCGCCCACCGCCATCACCGTGGCCACGTAATTCATGATCTCGGTCTGGCTCATGGTGGCGTAGCGCGCCTTGCTGTGGCGCACCGAGCGGGCGATGGTGTCGAAACGGGCCCGCGGGTCGTCCAGGTGGGTGGCCAGGTTGGCCAGAAACAGCGCCACCTGGTTGCCGCCCTCGGAATCGTCCTGCCGCAGCGACATCGGCACCATGGCGATCAACGGCTTGTCCGGCAAAGCGTCCAGCGACTGCAGATAGCGCCGCAGCGCGGCCGAGCACATGGCCAGCACCGCGTCGTTGAGGGTGCCGCCGAGCTGCCGGCCCGCCGCCCGGATGCGGTCCAGCGACCAGGACTGGGCCGCGAAACGCCGCGACGCCGAGACCCGCTGATTGAGAATGCAGCGCGGGGCCTGGAAGGCTGAGACGAAATCGGGCTCCCGCTGCCAGGCCGACTGCACCGTTCGCGACAGCTCCATCGACACTCGCGGCAGCGACGCGAGCTGGGCGCCCGCCACCTGCCCCAGCCGCAGGGCCGGGTTGCGCCCGCTGCGTTGCCGGCGGCGCGGCGGCAGGGCCCACAGCGGGGTCAACTCGGCCTCGCCGGCCTCGGTGGTCATCGCCCGCTGCAGCAACCGCATGGCGGCCACCCCGTCCACCATGGCGTGGTGAATCTTGGCGTAAACGGCAATGCGGCCGTCCTCCACCCCGTCGATCAGGTACAGCTCCCACAACGGCTTGGCCCGATCCAGCAGATTGGCGTGCAGTTGCGAGACCAGGGTGAGCAGCTCGCGAATACGTCCGGGGCGCGGCAGGGCCAGCGGCCGGAAGTGGGCCTCCACATCGAAGGCCCGGTCCTCGGTCCAGAACCAGGCACCGAGCCGCCTTACCAGCCGCTGGTTGAACGGCGGATAGGCCCGGGTCGCGCGGCGGGTGCGTTCGATCAGCGCGGGAATGTAATCATCGCCGGCATCCGCGGGCGGGCGCAGCAGCAACAGGCCGCCCACATGCATGGGCTGATTGCGGCGTTCCAGCCACAGGAACCCCTGATCGATCGGATTAACCGGTTTCAGCCCGGCCATGCTGGGGCCTGCATGAATGGGGTGGCGCTCATGGACGGGACGTTAGCACGCCCCCGGCCGCTGCGAATCCCGCCGCGGCGCCGACGGGCTTCTAACGCTGACGCCCGACAATCGGCTAAAATGTGGGGTTTGGAAGCGCAGACAGGCGATACCATGGCCCAAGTTCGAGACAACCTGCCCGACCCCGCCAGCCATCCGCTGGCCGGCACCCGCATGACCGGCGCCGAGATGATGGTGCAGGTACTGGCGGACGAAGGCGTGGACACGGTATTCGGCTACTCGGGTGGCGCCATCCTGCCAACCTATGACGCCATCTTCCGCTTCAACGCCGAGCACCACGACCGCATGCCGCTGATCGTGCCTGCCAACGAGCAGGGCGCGGGCTTCATGGCGGCCGGTTACGCCCGGGCTTCCGGCAAGGTGGGCGTGGCCCTGGTGACCTCCGGCCCCGGCGCCACCAACACCGTGACGCCGGTGCGCGACTGCATGGCCGATTCCGTGCCCATCGTGGTCATCTGCGGCCAGGTGGCCCGCGCCGCCGTGGGTACGGACGCCTTCCAGGAGGCGCCGGTGTCCAACATCATGAGCGCCGCGGCCAAGCATGTGTTCCTGGTCACCGACCCGGCACGGCTGGAAGCCACCGTGCGCACCGCCTTCGAGATCGCCGGTTCCGGCCGTCCCGGCCCGGTGGTCATCGACGTGCCCAAGGACGTGCAGAACTGGGAAGGCGCCTTCGCCGGCGAAGGCGTGCTGCCGATCCCCGGCTATCGCCAGCGCATGAACGCCCTGGCGGCCAACCGCATCGATGACGCCGAGTGCGCCGACTTCTTCCGGCTGCTGGCCGAAAGCGAACGGCCCCTGATCTATGCCGGCGGCGGGGTGATCAACGCCAACGCCGCCCAGGAGATGCGCGAACTGGCCCAGGCCTTCGGCATCCCGGTGGTCACCACGCTGATGGGCATCGGCGCGTTCGACACCACCGACCCGCTGGCCCTGCACATGCTGGGCATGCACGGCACCGCGTTTGCCAACTATGCGGTGGACGACTGCGACTTCCTGATCGCCATGGGTTCGCGTTTCGACGACCGGGTGGCCGGTGTGCCGCAGGCGTTCGCGCCCAACGCGCGCCACATCGCGCATTTTGACGTGGACGCGTCCGAGATCAACAAGGTCAAGAACGTGGACTGGCACCACGTCGGGGTGCTGGCCGAAAGCCTGCGCCGGCTGCTGGAGTACGGCCGCGAAATCGGCTTTGCCGGCGACTACGCGCCCTGGCATCGCCATATCGCGGACCTGAAGGCCCACTACGCGATGAATTACGACCGCGAGTCGGACGCCATCCAGCCCCACCACGTGATCGAGGAAATCAACAAGCTCACCGGCGGCGAGGCGATCATCAGCACCGGCGTGGGCCAGCACCAGATGTGGGCGGCGCAGTACTTCGACTTCCGCCAGCCGCGGCTGTGGCTGACCTCCGGGTCGATGGGCACCATGGGCTTCGGTCTGCCCGCCGCGGTGGGCGCCCAGTTCGCCCAGCGCGACAAGCTGGTGATCGACATCGACGGCGATGCCTCGATCCGCATGAACCTGGGCGAACTGGAAACGGTGACCACCTACGACCTGCCGGTGAAGATCGTGGTTCTGAACAACTTCGGCGACGGCATGGTCAAGCAGTGGCAGAAGCTGTTCTTCAAGGGCCGCCTGTCGGCGTCGGACAAGTCGCTGCACAAGAAGGACTTCGTGAAGGCGGCGGAAGCCGACGGCTTCGAGTTCGCCCAACGGCTGGATGACAAGTCGCAACTCGCGGATGTGATCAAGGCATTCATCGAGTACCGCGGCCCGGCGTTTCTGGAAGTCATCATCGACCCGGACGCCGGCGTCTACCCGATGGTGGGCCCGGGCATGAGCTACCGCGAGATGATCACCGGCGACCATATCCCCAATCGCTACGAAAGCAGCGATGCCGAGGTGGGCCCCTCCGAGGCATTCTGACATCCGCGAGCCACGCGCCGCGTGCTAGTCTCGGCGCATGCTTCGACGCACCAAGATCGTCGCCACCCTCGGGCCCGCGACCGATGATGAAGCGGCCCTGTCGCGCCTGCTCAGTGCCGGCGCGAATGTCGTCCGGCTGAACTTCTCCCACGGCAGTGGCGACGAGCACCGCGCCCGGGCCGAGCGGGTGCGGCGGGCGGCTGCCGACCTCGACGCCTCGGTGGGCATTCTGGGTGATCTGCAGGGCCCCAAGATCCGCATCGAGTCCTTTGCCGCAGGCGCGGTGGACCTGGAGGCCGGCCAGGCCTTCGCCCTGGACGCGGACCTGGACCCGGAGGCCGGCGATGCCGCCGGTGTAGGCCTCGGCTATCGCCCGCTGGTGGACGACGTCACCGTCGGTGACCTGCTGCTGCTGGACGACGGCGCCATCACGCTGGAGGTCACCGGGGTGTCCGGCGGGCGTATCGAGACGCGGGTGGAAAACAGCGGCCGCCTGTCCTCGCGCAAGGGCCTGAACCTGCGCGGCGGCGGCCTGTCGGCGGCCGGGCTGACCGAGCAGGATTACCGCGATATCGAACTGGCCGCGGAGATGAAGGTGGACTTCCTGGCGGTGTCGTTCGTGCGCTCGGCCGCGGATATCGAGGAGGCCCGGGCCCGCCTGCGGGCGGCCGGCGGCCACGCCCGCATCGTGGCCAAGATCGAACGGGCGGAAGCGGTGGCCGACCTCGAGGCGATTATCGAGGCCTCCGACGTGGTGATGGTGGCCCGCGGCGACCTGGCGGTGGAAATCGGCGACCCCGAGCTGCCGGCGGTGCAGAAGCGCATCATCGCCCAGTCGCGGGAAATGAACCGCACGGTGATCACCGCCACCCAGATGATGGAATCCATGATCGAGCAGCCCACACCCACGCGGGCGGAAGTGTTGGACGTGGCCAACGCGGTGCTCGACGGCACCGACGCGGTGATGCTGTCCGCGGAAACCGCGGTGGGCGCCTACGCGGTCAATGCGGTGGCCGCCATGGGCCGCATCTGCGTGGGCGCCGAGAACGGTCATTTCTCTGCCCGTTCCCAGCGCCGGCTGGCCACCCACTTCCGGCGCACGGACGAGGCCATCGCCATGGCTACCACTTACACCGCCCGCCACATGCGCGCCGACGCCATCATCGCCCTGACCGATTCCGGCCACACCGCGATGCTGATGTCGCGCCAGGACGTGGGCATTCCCATCTACGCCCTCACCCGGACGGCGAAAACCTGTGGCTATCTGACGGTATGCCGGGGCGTGTATCCGCTGGCCTTCGAACCGGCGGATCCGGCCGGCCCCACCCTGATCCGGGAGGCGGTGGATTTCATGGTCGCCCGCGGCGACATTGCGCCCGGCGACCGGGTGCTGGTCACCAAGGGCGACATGCTCGGCCCCGGCGGCACCAACACCATGAAGATCGTGGAGGTCTCCGCCCGCTGAACCGCCTCGCCGGGCCGCCAGCCCGGTCCGATTCTAGAATTCCTGCGCCACCGATCCTTGCCATGCCCGACACTGCCGCCACCCGCGCCGATTTCCCCCATGTCTGCCCCCTGGATACCCGCTGGGCCGACAACGACCTGTACGGCCACGTGAACAACGTGACCTACTACGCCTACTTCGATTCCGTGGTGAACCGCTACCTGATCGAGGCCGGCGGACTGGACATCCACGACGGGCCGGTGATCGGGCTGGTGGTGGAGTCCGGTTGCCGCTACCACGCGCCGGTGGCCTTTCCGGATCGCCTGGAGGCCGGCCTGCGGGTGGCCCATCTGGGCAACCGGGCGGTGACCTACGAGCTGGGCATCTTCCGGGTCGGCGAAACCGAGGCATGCGCGGAGGGCCGCTTCGTGCACGTTTTCGTCGACCGGCACGACCGCCGCGCGGTACCGATTCCCGACTCGGTACGGGCCGCCCTGGCCCGCCTGACAGCGCCACCGCCGGACGCCGGTGCATCCGAATCCGGGGCCTGACGCGTTCTAACGCCGTCAGTCACCGCACCACCGAAACCTGTCATCCATGAGCCCACTCTGTGTTTATCTGATTGGCCTGGTCGTGTCGCTGGCCGTGCTCACCCTGGTCTGGCTGGTGCAGCTCAAGACCGAGGACGCCAGCCCGGTGGACGTGGCATGGTCCTGGTTGATGGGCGGCCTGGGCGTGTTGTTCGCCGCGGCCGGCGACGCACCGCTGGCAGTGCGCGTACTGCTGGGGCTGATGGCCGGCCTATGGGGGCTCCGGCTGGGCGGCTACCTGGCCCTGCGAATGCGGGGCCAGGCGGAGGATTCCCGCTACGCCGCCGCGCGGGCGTCCTGGGGCGCGCGCGCCCCGCTTTACATGCTGCTGTTCTTCTGGTTCCAGGCCGTGGCGGCCTGGATTCTGGCCCTGCCGTTCCTGGTGGTGGCCTTCCGCCCGGACATGCCGGGCGCCGGCTGGCTGCTGCTGGGCGGCGTGATCTGGCTGGTGTCGGTCGTGGGCGAAGCGCTGGCCGATCACCAGCTGCATCGTTTCAAGCGCGACCCGGCCAACCGGGGCCATGTCTGCCGGACCGGCCTCTGGCGCTATTCACGTCACCCGAATTACTTCTTCGAGTCGCTGCACTGGGTCAGCTATGTATTCCTGGCGATCGGCGCGCCGTACTGGTGGGCCACCCTGGCCAGCCCGGTGATCATGGCCTGGCTGCTGCTCCGGGTTTCCGGCATTCCCACCGTGGAATCGCGCGAAGGCAAGGCCAAGCGCATCGGCTACGATGAGTACGTACGCACCACCAGTGCCTTCATCCCCTGGCCGCCCAAGGCCTGACCGCCCCGAGGATTGCATCGTTGGACAGCCTCCCGATTGAACTCTGCGAACGCGGCCTGGTGCCGGATGCCGTGGCCCGCGCGGGCATGCGGCGTTTGATCAACACCCGCCTGACCAGCCCCGAGGCGCGCGACGGCGAACGCCGCACCGAGGCGTTCCGGGCCCTGCTGGAAAGGGCGAGCACCGGCCCCATCGCCGAACATACCGGCGACGCCAATGCCCAGCATTACGAGGTGCCTGCCGCGTTCTTTCAGCACGCGCTCGGCCCGCGCCTGAAGTACAGCGGCTGCCTGTTCGACTCGCCCGATACCGACTTGCCCGCCGCCGAGGAGGCCATGCTGCGCCTGACCGCGGAGCGGGCGGGTATCGAGAACGGCCACCGCATTCTGGATCTGGGCTGCGGCTGGGGCTCGTTCTCGCTGTGGGCGGCCGAGCAGTTTCCGGACTGCCACATTACCGCCGTATCCAACTCCGGCGGCCAGAAGACCCATATCGACGGCGTCGCCAGCGAGCGGGGCCTGAGCAATCTGACCGTCCATACCTGCGACATCAACGAATTCGACCCCGGCGCCCGTTTCGACCGCATCGTGTCGGTGGAGATGTTCGAGCACATGCGCAATCTGGGCGAACTGATGCGGCGCATCCGCGGCTGGCTTGCCGATGACGGCCGGCTGTTCGTGCACATCTTCTGCCACAAGCTGCTGGCCTATCCGTTTCTGGACGAAAGCCGCACCGACTGGATGGCCCGCTACTTCTTCACCGGCGGCATCATGCCCTCGGAGAATCTGCTGCTGAACCTGGCCGACGACCTGGTCATCCGCGACCACTGGTGGATCTCGGGCCGGCACTACGAGGCCACGTCCAACGCCTGGCTGGCCAACATGGACGCCCAGCGCCAGACCGTTCGCGACATCTTCGTGCCCGCCTACGGCGAGGCGGGGGCCGACCGCTGGATCCAGCGCTGGCGGATGTTCTTCATGGCCGTGGCCGAGCTGTTCGGCACCAACCGGGGCAACGAATGGGGCGTCGGTCACTACCTCTTCTCGCCGCGCTCCTGATCACCGGCTGCGCGGCGGACCCGCGCTGGCAGGGCCCGCCGAGCGACCATTTCGACGGTACCCGGTTCTTCAACCCGGCGGTGGAAATGGACCGCGGGGTGACCGATGTCCTGCGCTATCTGGTCACCCGCGATCCCGGCGCCTGGGGAAAACTACAGGCGCGCTCGTTTCCCGATCCGCCGATGCGGGTCGCCACCGGCGAGCTACGCATAACGGTAGTGGGCCACGCCAGCGTGCTGATCCAGGCCGACGGACTCAACATCCTCACCGACCCGGTGTGGTCGGATGCCATCGGCCCCTGGCCGGTGTTCGGGGTCGAGCGCATGCGCCTGCCCACCCTGACCTTCGAGCAGCTGCCGCCGATCGACGTGGTGCTGATCAGCCACAACCACTACGACCACCTCGATCTGCCCACCATCGAGCGGCTGGCCGCCGATCATGCACCTTTGTTCGTGGTGCCGCCGGGGGATCGGCCGCTGCTGGCCGACGCCGGCGCCGACCGCATCGCGGAACTGGACTGGCACGAGACCCTGACGCTGCCCAACGGGCGCACCCTGCACGCCCTGCCCTGCGTTCACTGGTCGGGGCGGCTGCCGTCGCCGGACCGCAACCTAAGCCTGTGGTCCGCCTACGCCGTCGGCACCGCTGGCGGGCCGGTGTATTTCGGCGGCGACACGGCCTACGGCGACCATTTCCGCGAGGCCGGAGAACGGCTCGGCCCGTTCCGGCTGGCCCTGCTGCCGATCGGGGCCTATCAGCCCCGCTGGTTGGTGCGCCGGGTGCACATGAACCCCGACGAAGCGGTGACCGCTCATCGCGAACTGGGTGCTACCCGCAGCATCGGCATGCACTTCGGCACCTTCGAACTTTCCGACGTGGGGCAGTTCCAACCGATTGACGACCTTGCCCGGGCCCGCCGCGACGCCGGCGTGCCGCAACCGGCCTTTACCGCGGCGAATTTCGGGGTCGGCGTCCCGATTCCGCCGCTGTCCAGAAACCAGGAGTAATCCCATGCGTACGGTCGTGCTGATCGCCACCTGTCTGCTTTGCGTCCCGGCCCTGGCCGCGGACGGCAACAAGCATTGCTTTACCGGCTATGGCTATCAGCTGGAAAGCAACGAGTTTCGATACACCGAGCACCACGAGCAGACGCTCGACGACGATGGCCGGCCGGTGGACTGGAAAGTGACCTACCGCGATCCCGCCGGCGAGGTGATCGCCCGCAAGACCCTGGATTTCAGCCACGACGAATTCGTACCGGTATACGAGATGCGCATGGTCGACAGCGGCTATGTGGAAGGCATCGAGCGGGACGAGGACAGCTGGCGCATGTTCCGCCGCGAGGGCGACAACGCCGAGCGGGAGACCGAACCGTTCGAGCTGACCGACAGCCTCGCCGCCGACAGCGGCTTCCACCCCTTTCTGCAATCCCGCTTCGACACACTGATGGATGGTGAGACCCGCCGCTTCCGCTTCGCCGCGGCGGGACGCCAGTCGGTGATCGATCTGCGGGCAACGCGAATCGAGGACACCGAGTTCGAGCGCGAAACCGCGGTCCGTTTCGAGGCGGAACTGGACATGTGGCTGGTCAGCTTCTTCGTCGATTCGCTGGTGCTGACCTACGATCCGGACACCCGCGAACTGCTGGAATACCGCGGCATCGGCAATCTTCATGATGCCGAAGGCGAGACCTATCCGGTCCGCGTGGCCTACTACAGCGAGCCGCCGTCCGAAGCCGGCGACGTGGATACCGCCTGCGGCGGGTAGCTAGCCGGACTTGCTGTCCCGCATTTCCGGCTGGCGTTCCATCCAGGGCTGGATGCGGGAAAAGGCCTCCTCGATCTGCTCCATCGAGGTGGAGTAGCTGATGCGCAGCAGATCGGTGGAGGTTTCGCCGAAGGCATCACCCGGGATCACGCACACGCCGGTTTCCTCAAGCATGCGCATGGCGATGTTGGACGCATCCACGCCGGGCGGCAGTGAGGGCGCGATGTAGAAGGCCCCTTGCGGCCAGTAACCGGTCAGGCCGGCCGTGTTGGACACCAGATCCACTACCCGGTCGCGACGGCGGCGGTACTCGTCAACCATATCGGTGATGAAGCTGCGGTCATGCACCAGTGCGGCCACGCCCGCCCACTGGGCCGGGGTGTTGGCCACCGTGGTGGTGAACATGTGATACCGGCGCAACATGCGAATGGTGTTCTGGTCGGCCACCACCCAGCCGATGCGCAGGCCGGGCATGGAGAAGGTCTTGGAAAAGCTCGACACCACCGCCACGTGATCGAGATCGGCCGAGCAGGTGAGCACGCTGGGGTACTCCATGTCGTCCAGCACGAGGTGATCGTAGACCTCGTCGGAAATCACCTGCACGCCGCGGTAGGCCGCCTCCTGGCAGATCCATTCCACGGTTTCGCGCGGATACACGGTGCCGGTGGGATTGCTGGGCGAATTCAGTATGATGGCGTGAGTGTTGGGGTTGATCAGGCGGATCACCCGCTCCGGGTCCAGCTGGTGGCCATGCTCGGCGCGGGTGGGCACCGAGCGGATCTGCCCGCCCAGCATCCGGATCAGCGGGGCATACAGCAGGAAGGTGGGGTCGGCGACAATGAATTCCCGCCCCGGGGCGGCCATCGCCGTGATCAGCAGATAGATGCCCTCGGTGGCCCCGGTGGTGATCAGGAAGTTCTCGCTGGTCAGCGTCGAGCGGTAGCGGTCGCTGTAATAGGTCGCCAGGGTATCCAGCAGTTCGGGCAGCCCGGCATCCATGGTGTAGCCGGTCTGGCCGGCCTCCAGGGCATGGATGTGGGCGTCGATGATGTGTTTCGGCGTGGGGAAATCCGGCTGGCCGATGGACAGATGGATGACGTCGTCGAGTTCGGCCGCCTTGTTGACCATGCGGCGAATGCCCGAGATCGGGATCGCCTGCATCGCCGGGTTCCAGGTCATCCGGCCGCGGACGTAACGGTCCTCCGGATCGCTGGCGAGTACCTGGTTCACGTTTTCCATCGGCGTCGCCATCAGCGCGTCCCTGTTGCTTGACGAGTATCGGCAAACACTAGGCGCGCGCCCGGGTCCGGTCAAGCTGTCGGTTGACGTTCGTATGGCGGGCTGGGTAACGTCCGCTCCATCGCTTCACTCCGGCCGTAGCCCATGTCGTCGCAGCCAGGCGCTCGATCCGCCTGATGACCGATCGACTTCCCGTCGTTACCGTCCTGACCGCCCCTGACGAAGACCCGCCACCGGGCCTGGATCAGCTGGATGGCCGGGCCGAAGTCCGGATGAGCGCCGATACCCCGCAGCTGGCCAGCCAGCTGCCGGGAACCGACGTGCTGCTGGTCACCGACTTCCGCACCGATGCGGTGGTTGAGGCCTGGCCGGCAGCCGACCGCCTGGGCTGGGTCCATGCCACCAGCGCCGGCGTGGACGCCCTGCTGTTCCCGGCCCTGCGCGAATCGGATATTGCCCTGACCAACGCTCGCGGCATCTTCGACCGGCCGATCGCGGAATACGTACTCGGCCTGATCCTGGCCTTCGCCAAGGACACCCGCGGCAATATCGAGCTGCAGCAGGCGGCCGAATGGCGCCACCGTGATACCGAGCGCATCGACCACAAGCAGGTTCTGGTGATCGGCGCCGGCGCCATCGGCGGCGAGATTGCCCGTCTTTGCACCGCCGCCGGCATGCAGGTGGATGGCATCGCGCGAACCGCCCGCGATGTGCCCGGATTCGCCTCGGTGCACGCCATCGACGCGCTGTCCGACCACCTGCCTCGCGCCGACTACGTGGTAGTGGCCGCACCGCTCAACAAGGCCACACATCATTTGTTCGATGCCGACGCCTTCCGTGCGATGAAGCCCGGCGCCCGGTTCATCAACATCGGCCGTGGCCCGATCGTGGATACCGACGCGCTGGTGCAGGCGCTCGAATCCGGCGAGATTGCCGGTGCGGGGCTGGACGTGTTCGAGGAAGAACCGCTGCCGGCCGATCATCCGCTCTGGGGTCTGCCGAACGTGATCCTGTCGGCCCACATGGCCGGGGATTTCCGGGGATGGCGAGCCGCCCTGATCGACCAGTTCATGACCAATTTCGATCGCTGGCAGGCGGGTGAGCCCCTGCACAACCTGGTGGACAAGAAGCGGGGGGCCGTGCCGCCCCGCCGGACCGCCCGCGCCCCAACCTAGCCCGCTAGAACCAAGGAACCTTCCGTGACCGACATCGCCGATCTCACCGCACTCGAGATGCTCGAGGCCTTCCGGGCGAAAACCCTGTCGCCGGTGGAAGCCGCCGACGCCTGCCTGGCCCGGATTCACGCCCTGAACCCGGCGGTCCACGCCTATTGCCAGATCAACGACGAGATCACCCGGGCCGAGGCCCGGGCGGCGGAAAAGCGCTATCAGGACGGCACCGCTCACGGGCTGGTCGACGGCGTGCCGGTGGCGGTCAAGGACATCTTCATGGCCGAGGGCTGGCCCAATCTCAAGGGCTCCAAGCTGATCGACCGGCACCGCCCGGCCGACCAGGACGCCCCCGCCGTAGCTGCCCTGCGCCGTCACGGCATGGTGACCAGCGGCCGGACCACCACGCCCGAATTCGGCTGGAAGGGGGTCACCGACTGCCCGATGGAGGGCCCCACCGGCAATCCCTGGGCACCGGATCAGACCGCGGGCGGCTCGTCCGGCGGCAGCGCGGCGGCGGCGGTGCTGGGCATGTCGCCGCTCACACTGGGCACCGATGCCGGCGGCTCCATCCGCATGCCGGCCGGCTTTTCCGGCTGTTTCGGCCACAAGCCCACCCACGGGCTGTGCCCGATGTGGCCACCCAGCGCCTTCTATCCGCTGGCCCATGTCGGCCCCATGACCTGGACCGTGGACGACGCCGCCCTGCTGATGAATGTGCTGGCCGAGCCCGATCCGCGTGACCCCACGCTTCCGGCCAATCGCGTCGACTTTCGTGACGGCCTCGATAACGGGGTCAGGGGCCTGCGCATCGCGTTTTCAGCTGACTTCGGGTACGCGAACGTGGACCCGGAAATTGCCGAGGCGGTGGCCCGCACCGTCGCCCTGCTGGAGCGGGAAGGGGCGGCAGTGGAATCCGCCGATCCCGGCTTCGAGGATCCCATCGACGCGTTCAACCTGCTGTTCTACGGCGGCGCGGCCAACGCCATGCGCGATATCGACGCCGAGGCCCGCAAGCAGATGGACCCCGGGCTGGTGGAAGTGGCCGAATGGGCCGCGCAGTTCTCGCTGCTGGATTACATGGGTGCCGCCAATGTGCGCGCCAGCCTGGTGGAACAGACCAGCCTGTTCCACCAGCGTTTCGACCTGCTGGTATCGCCGGTGTTGCCGATTCCGGCCTTCCCCAAGGGCCAGGAAGTGCCCGACGGCTGGCATTCGCCGCGCTGGCCCTCCTGGACCCCGTTCACCTACCCCTTCAATCTGACCGGCCAGCCGGCGGCCTCCGTGCCCTGCGGCTTCAACCGCGACGGCCTGCCGATCGGCTTGCAGATCGTGGGTGCCCGGCATCAGGATGCAGTAGTGCTGCGCGCCGCGAAAACCCTGGAGAACCTTGCACCCTGGACCGGCCGCCGGCCGGACTGGCGACAGACCGAGACAACATCATGATCGACTCCCCCATGCTCAAGCACCTGTCCGGTTACATCGGCGGTCAGTGGTGCGACGCGGACAACGGCGAGACCTTTGCCGTGCTCAACCCCGCCAACGGCAAGGAACTGGCCCGGGTGCCCGCCATGGGCGAGGCGGAAACAGAGCGCGCCATCGCCGCCGCCCGCGGCGCGGTGTCGATGGACTACGACCTGGATCAGCGCCGCGAATGGCTCACCGATATCCGTGACGCGCTCAATGACGAGGCCGAGGAGATCGGCCGCATCCTGTGTCTGGAACACGGCAAGCCCTGGAAGGAAGCCCAGGGCGAGGTCGCCTACGCGGCGGGGTTCTTCGACTACTGCGCGCAGCATCTGGACGAGCTGGCGCCGCGCAAGCTCAGCCAACGGCCCAAGGACTGCGACTGGACCGTGCATTTCCGCCCGATCGGGGTGGCCGGACTGATCACCCCCTGGAACTTCCCCATCGGCATGATCGCCAAGAAGCTGTCCGCGGCCCTGGCCGCCGGCTGCCCCACGGTGATCAAGCCCGCCAGCGAAACCCCGCTGACCATGATCGCGCTGTTCACCCTGCTGCATAAGCGCCTGGACCTGCCCGACGGCATGGTCAATCTGGTGATGGGGTCGGCCCGGGCGATCGGCGACACCCTGTGCCGTCACCCGGACGTGCCCATGATCAGCTTCACCGGCTCCACCGGCGTGGGCCAGCATCTGATCAGCGCCACCGCCGATCAGGTCAAGAAGCTGGCGCTGGAACTCGGTGGCAATGCCCCGTTCATCGTGTTCGACGATGCGAATCTGGACGACGCGGTCACGCAGCTGATCGGCAACAAGTTCCGCGGCGGCGGCCAGACCTGCGTATGCGCCAACCGCGTGCTGGTCGAGCGCGGCGTGGCCGATGCCTTCACCGAGAAGCTGGTGGACAAGGTGCGGGCCCTGCGGGTGGGCGACGGCATGGATGACGACATCGACATCGGCCCGCTGATCAACGTCGCCGGCTTCGACAAGGTGCATCGCCATCTGAAGAACGCCATCGACAAGGGGGCGGAACAGGTGGCCGGCAAGGCCCCCGACGAGCTGGACAGCGGCAAGGGCCTGTTCTTCCCGCCGGCGGTGGTACGCGGTGTCACCCGCGACATGGACTGCTGCCGGGAGGAAACCTTCGGGCCGCTGGTGCCGCTGGTGGAGTTCGACGGCGACGACCAGGCGATTGCCATCGGTAACGACACCGAATTCGGCCTGGCCGCCTACGTGTTCACCGCCGACGCCGACCGCGCCGCCCACGTGATCGCGCAACTGCGTTTCGGCCACGTGGGCCACAACACCGGCACCGGCCCCACGCCGGAGGCCCCGTTCGGGGGCATGAAGCTCTCCGGCTTCGGCCGCGAGGGCGGTGAAGAGGGTCTGTTCGAGTACGTCGAGCCACAGACGGTACCGCGCGGCGCCTGATCGCGGATCATCGACCGCCGCGCAGCGCCGCGGCGGCCAGCGCGGTCGTGACCACGAGATAGACCAGCATGGTGGCGGTTATCGGGGGCCAGCCTGACCCCTGGTCGAGCAACGCCCCGATCAGAGCGGGGCCATGGCCGTCGCCAGCACCATCGCCGCCTGGGCCACGGCGCGGATGGCGCCGAGGTGGCGCACCCCGTACAGCCGCGGCCAGATCGCGCCGAACAGGGTCGCGGCACCGCGCCGACCGTCAGACCCGCCAGACCCAGATAGACGGGGGCCAGCCAGCCGCCCTCGAACACGCTCAGCAATCCCACGGCCAGCGCCATGGGCCCCAGCATGACCGGCAACAGCAGCGCCGAGCGGAACCGATCCACCAGCGGGCCCGCCGCAATCAGCGCAAGCACGTGGCCGCCGGCATAGAACACGAAGCTCTGCGCCAGATGGCTCAGGGTCCATCCCTTGGCGGCCGCCAGGGACGCCTGATGGATGAACAGGCCGGTGACGATGAACGGCGGGGCCAGCAAAGCGGCCAGAACGGCATAGAAACGGGGATCTCGCAGTACCTCCCGCCGGTGCCAGGACACTGCCGGATCGCGTGCCTGGTCCGACGGTGGCGAGACGGCGCCGGACCCGGCTGACGCCGGTCGGCGGATCAGCGCTAGCAGCAACGGGAGTGACGCGAGCAGGACGGCCGCGATCGTCAGCCAGGTCATGCGCCAGCCCAGCAGCGTAATGCCGGCTACAACCAGCAGCGGGAAAACCGCCTCCCCCAGCGGCAGACCCAGCGCCGCCAGACCCAGCGCCTTGCCGCGGCCGGCCTCGAAGTACCGCGCCATGCTGGTCTGGGCCAGATGGGTCATCAGGCCCTGGCCGCATAACCGCAGAAGGAACAGGGCCAGCCCCGCCACCCACCAGACCGGGCTGGCAGCCAGCAGTAACGCCCCGACGGCGGCACCGCCGATCACCAGCGTGGTGAACCTGGCCAGAGGCATGCGGTCGATCAGCGCCCCGGCCCAGAGCAGCAGCAACCCGCTGGCCAGCGTCGCCGTGGAGTAGAGACCGCCGAAGGCGGCATTGCCTAGGTCGAACTCGGCCCGCAGCGCCGGGCCGAACAGGGCGACCAGATAGGTCTGGCCGCTGCCGGACAATCCGCACAGCAGCACCCCGAACGTCAGCAGACGCCGGTTGTCGTACAGGAACCGGGCATAGCCCGTCATGCCGGCACCCCTACCGGTCCGTGTAGAATGCCGCGATCAACTGGTTCCATCCGCTTTGTCATGACTCGCAACACGCTCATCGCCGCCGTCGGCGTCCTCCTGGTGGTCATTCTGATGCAGGCCATCGCCCTTTGGATGACCCCGACCGGTCTGCCCGACGCCGCCGGTGACGGCGCCGCCACCGCCGAGCGCGCCGAACCCGAAGTGGTACGCGAAAAGCTGACCGCACTGGGCGAGGTCGGCGAGCTGGCATTCGAGGACGATGCGGGACTCTACCGTGCGCATATCGGCAGCCAGATTCTCTACGTCACCCCGGACGGCCGGTTCGCCATCAACGGCGATCTCTACGATCTGGAATCCCGCACCAACGTCACCGAGCAGGCCCGTAGCGATTCCCGCGCCAGCGCGATGGCCGAGCTGGATGCGGATGACGCCATCGTGTTCAGCCCCGAGGGCGAAACCAAGCACGTGGTGTGGATATTCACCGACCCCGAATGCCCCTACTGCCAGCGGCTGCACAACCACATGGCGGCAATCAACGAGCGCGGCATCGAGGTACGCTACCTGGCCTTCCCGCGCGGCGGCCCCGGTTCCGCCAACTGGCGGCTTACCGAAGCCGTCTGGTGCGCCGATGATCCGCGCGCCGCGATCACGGCGGTCAAGAACAACGACTCGCTGGATACGTCCGGCGAGGCCTGTGCCGACTCGCCGGTGAACGCGCAGTACCAGCTCGGACGCGAGGTCGGCCTGACCGGCACGCCCATGATCATCGACGAGACCGGCAAGGTGCTGGGCGGTTACCTCAAGCCCGAGGCGCTGGCCACCCGCTTGGCCGGCAACAGCCGGGGCTGATCGGCAGGACTGCGCCCGCCGGCCGGCAGAACCGGCGCGACGGGCGCAACCGTCTCAGGCAGTCTCGTCCAGGGCTTCGGTGAAGATGTCCACCGCCTGGTCGATCTGTTCACGATTGACGATCAGCGGCGGCAGCCAGCGCACGATGTTCTTGTGCGCCCCGCAGCGAAGCATCAGCAGTCCGCGTGATTCGCAGGCGGTGAGCAGGCGACCGGTGCGGTCGCCGTCCGGCTGGCACTGGTCGTCGAACATCTCCACGCCCAGCATCAGCCCCTTGCCACGCACGTCGCCCATCGCCGGGTAGCGCGTCTGCAGGTCATTCAGCCGCTGGCGCAGGTGGTCACCCATGTCGCGGGCGTTGTCCACCAGGTTCTCCTGCTCGATCACGTCCAGGGTGGCCAGGGCGGCGGCACAGGCCACCGCGTTGCCACCGTAGGTGCCGCCCTGGGAACCGGGCCAGCCCTTCTCCATCAGGTGATGCGGCGCGGCGAAGGCGGACAGCGGAAAGCCGCTGGCCAGGCCCTTCGCGGTCATGATAATGTCGGGCTGCACGTCGAAATGCGCGTGCGACCAGAACTTGCCGGTACGCCCGTAGCCGGCCTGAACTTCGTCCATGGCCAGGATCATGCCGTGGTGATCACAGCGCTCGCGCAGCCCCTGCAGGAACCGCGCATTGGCCGGCACATAGCCGCCCTCGCCCTGCACCGGCTCGATCATCATCGCCGCGGTCTCGGCCGGGGCGCTGTAGGTGGCCAGGATGTAGTCGAGTTCACGCAGGCAGAAGTCGGTGGCGGTGTCCTCGTCCCAGCCGTAGCGGAAGGCGTGCGGGAACGGTGCCACCACCACGCCGCCCATCATCGGCTGCAGGCCGGCTCGCAGGCCGACGCTGGAGGTGGTCATCGACAGCGACCCCATGGTGCGGCCGTGGAAGCCACCGTGAAAGACGATGACGTTGGGGCGGCCGGTGGCCTGGCGCGCCAGACGCAACGCGCCTTCGGCGACCTCGGTGCCGGCGCTGGCGAAGAAGATCGCGTCGATATCACCGGGCATGCGCTCGCCCAGACGCTCCGAGAGCTTGAGCAACGGCTCGTGCATGATCGTCGTGTACTGCCCGTGGATCAGCTTGCCCACCTGTTCCTGGGCGGCCTGCACCACATGCGGATGGCAGTGACCGGTGCCGGTCACGCCGATGCCGGAGGTGAAATCCAGATAGCGGCGGTCCGCATCATCGATCAGATAGCAGCCTTCCCCACGCACCGCGCGCACGCGCGTCGCCTGTTGCAGCAGCGGCGAGAGATGGCCGGGGTGGTTATGGGTCATCGTGGCGGACTCCTGTCGTGATGAGGTAGGCAGACCCGGCGAGGGTACTGCGCCGATGCGGCGGGTTCAATCGAAGCCGGCGCCGTCTGCGAGTCGATACGACGCCGGCTGTCAGGCGCCGGCTGGTTCGTCTCGTAGCCGCGCCAGCACCGCCTCGCCCACCGCCGTGGTGCCCCGGTCGTCACCGCCGTGCGCGGCCAGATCGGCCGATACCACGGTACGCAGGCGACCGGCGGCGCGGCGGGCGGCCGGGTCCTCCTCGCCCATCCAGTCCAGCATCATGGCGGCGGTCAACAGCATGGCGGTAGGGCCGGCGATATCCTGCCCGGCGATGTCGGGCGCACTACCGTGTGTGGGCTCGAACATCGGCGGGCAATGACGATCGGCAGGATTGAGGTTGCAGGACGGGGCCACGCCCATGCCGCCGTTCAGCACCGCAGCCAGATCGGTGAGGATGTCGCCGTGGAGGTTGGAGGCCACCACCACGTCGAAATCCCAGGGCCGGGTGACGAACTTCATGCAGGCGGCATCCACCAGTTCGTGATGGGTAGCCACATCCGGGTAATCGGCGCTTACCTCGGCGAAGACCTCGGTATACATCTCGCCCCAGAATTTCAGCGCGTTGCGCTTGGTGACCAGGCATACCTGCGATTCACAGCCATCGAAATGGCGCGCCCGCGAGTCGCGTCGGCGCTGTTCGGCCCGCAGCCGGGCCTGTTCGAAGGCGTGCCGGATGATGCGCGCCGTACCGCGGCGGGTGAACACGCCCGTCTGGGTGACGATCTCCCGCTCGGTGCCGGGCGCCAGCCGTCCGCCCTGCCCGACGTACTCACCCTCGCTGTTCTCGCGGATGACCAGCATGTCGATATCCGCGGCACGCGCATCGGCCAGATAGCACGGCGCGCCCGGCAGCGGCCGGCATGGCCGCTCGCAGGCCCACTGATCGAAATGCTTGCGAATGTCTAGCAAGGGCGCCAGGGAGTCGGCGTCGGACAGCAGATAGCGGTCCGGGTTGCTGGTCGGTCCCGGGTCGCCCAGGGCGCCGAGCAGGATGGCGTCGAAGCCGGCCAGCGTCTGCAGGTAATCCGCGGGGGCGATCTCGCCGTGCTGCTGATGCCAGGCGTGGGACGGCCAGCCGAAGCGGGTCGCAGTCAGGTCCAGGCCTTCGCGGTCTGCCAGGGCCGACAGCACCCGTTCGGTCTGCGCCATCACCTCGGGGCCGATGCCGTCACCCGGCAACACGGCCACTCGCCATTGCTGTCTCGCCTGCATGGGATTCTCCCGAGCGGACGGCGGCACGCAACCGCCGCCCGTCCCGATCCTTCGCTAGAGGGCGTACCCGAAGGCGTCCTGGAACCTGGCAGCGAACTCGTCCGGGGTGAAATGGTGATTCTGGGTGCCGGTATGGGCGATCTTGATCGACCCCATCAGCGAGGCGATACGCCCGCTGGTTTCCCAGTCCATGTTCTTGGCCAGGCCATACAACAGGCCCGCCCGGTAGGCGTCGCCGCAGCCGGTGGGGTCCTTGATCGCCGCCGGTTTGACCGAGGGAATCTCGAGCTTCTTGCCATCGGTGTAGATGTGCGAGCCCTCGCCACCACGGGTGACGATCACCGCCCGCACGCGCTCGGCCATTTCCTCCATGGTCCAGCCGGTGCGATCCATCATCAGCTGCGACTCGTAGTCGTTGACCGCCACGTAGCCGGCCTGCTCGATGAAGCGCTTGAGATCGTCGCCGTCGAACATCGGCAGACCCTGGCCGGGATCGAAGATGAACGGAATGCCGCGCTCGGCGAACTGCTCGGCGTGCTGGATCATGCCGTCGCGGCCATCCGGCGAGATCAGGCCGACGCTGATGTCGAGATCGTCCGGCAGCGCCTGGCTGTGAGCCTCGTTCATGGCGCCGGGATGAAAGGCGGTGATCTGGTTGTCGTCCAGATCGGTGGTGATGTAGGCCTGCGCCGTGAACGACTCGGGGATGTCCCTGAGGTACTTGCGCGAGATACCCAGCCGGTCCATGCGCTCGGCATAGGGCTTGAAGTCAGCGCCCACGGTGCCCATGGCGTAGCCATCCCCGCCCAGCAGATGCAGGTTGTAGGCGATGTTGCCGGCAGTGCCGCCGAATTCACGGCGCAGTTCCGGCACCAGGAAGGCCACATTCAGCATGTGCACCTTGTCCGGCAGGATGTGGTTCGAGAACCGATCCGGAAACACCATGATGTTGTCGTAGGCAAAGGATCCGCAGATGAGCGCAGACATTGGTCTCCCTTCTTAATTCAAACCGATCAGGCCCCACACGACGGGTACCTGGATAAGCGACAGGTGGACCGCAGCCGAAGCCACGTCCTTGGCCGCACCGGACAGTTGATGGTGTTCGGTGCCGATACGGTCAATGGCCGCCTCGATGCCGGTGTTGAGCAGTTCGGTGATCATCACCAGGAACAGCGACATGACACAGACGGCCTGTTCGAGCCCGTTGTCACCCCACCAATAGGCGGCCGGCAACAGCGCCACGAACAGCACGGCCTCGATGCGAAACGCCTCTTCGTTGCGCCACGCCCAGCCGAGCCCCCGGTAGGATACGCGTGTTGCGCGCCATAACCGAGGCCAGCCGGACAGGCCGCGACTCATGTCAGCCGGTCCTCAGCCTGCCGCGGCTTCCGCGGGCGCCTGCCATTTGAGGTCGAGTTCCTTGGCCGCCCGGACCTCGTCCAGCCGCCGAACCGGGCAGGTGTACGGGGCCTGATGGAGAATATCCGCGTCGGACTTCGCTTCCTCGCGGATGGCGATCATGGCGTCCACGAAGGCATCCAGGGTTTCCTTTGACTCGGTCTCCGTGGGCTCGATCAGCAGGCATTCGGGTACCAGCTGCGGAAAATAGACCGTGGGCGCATGGAAACCGTAGTCGAGCAGGCGCTTGGCGAAGTCGCCGGCGCCGACGCCGTATTCCTGCTTTTCGCGCTTGAGGGTAATGGTGAACTCGTGGCAGGCCCGCCGCGCCGGATAACTCAGCTCGAACCCGGCATCGGCCAGCCGCCTGGCCAGGTAATTGGCGTTGAGGGTGGCGAACTCGGCCACCCGGGTCATCCCCTCGCGCCCGAGCATGCGGGCATAGACGTACGCACGCAGGATCACGCCGGCGTTGCCCATGAAGGCGGACAGCCGGCCGATGCTGTGGGGCCGGTCGCTGTCCTCGACCCAGCAGTACTGGTCGCCGTCGTGCATCACGTAGGGCACCGGGGCGTAGCGACGCAGCCGCTTGCTCACGCCGATGGCGCCCGACCCCGGACCGCCGCCGCCGTGCGGGGTGGAAAAGGTCTTGTGCAGGTTCATGTGAATGACGTCGAAGCCCATGTCGCCGGGCCGGATCTTGCCCAGGATGGCGTTGAGATTGGCGCCGTCGTAGTACAGCAACCCGCCGGCATCGTGGACGGTTTCCGCCATCTCCAGAATGTCGCGCTCGAACACCCCCAGGGTGGACGGGTTGGTAAGCATGATGCCCACGGTTTTCGGCCCCACCGCTTCCTTGAGCGCGGCCAGGTTCACGTCGCCGTCGGCGTCGGTGGGAATCTCGCGCACGGTGCAGCCGCACATGGTGGCGGTGGCCGGATTGGTGCCGTGGGCGGCGTCCGGCACCAGCACTTCGGTGCGCTCGGTGTCGCCGTTGGCGTCATGATAGGCCTTCATCATGGCCACGCCGGCGAATTCACCCTGGGCCCCGGCCATCGGCGCCAGCGACACCACGTCCATGCCCGTCACCTCACCCAGCATCACCTGTAGTTCGTAAGCGATGCTCAGGAAGCCCTGGCTGTATTCCATCGGCGCCAGCGGATGGCGGCCGGTGAACCCGGGCAGCATGGCCAGCGAATTACAGGCCCGCGGGTTGTACTTCATGGTGCACGAACCCAACGGATAGAAGTGGGTGTCGATGGAGAAGTTCATCTGCGACAGCCGGGTGAAGTGGCGCACAGTGTCCAGCTCCGAGACCTCCGGCAACCCGAGGGCGGATTCCCGCCGGTGGGCACCGGGGATCAGGTCCGGGTCAATTCCGGCAACCGGCGCCTGGCCGGCCGCACGGCGCCCGGAACGGCTGTGCTCGAAAATCAGCTTTTCGGTCATGACTTCACCATTGCAGGTAGAACTTGCGTCGCCGGGCCTCAGCCCAGCGCCTTGATCGCGGCCTCGTAATCGGGTTCCTGGCCGATCTCGGGCACCAGCTCGCTGTGGATGACCTGGTCGTTTTCGTCGACCACCACGACCGCGCGGGCGGACAGCCCCGCCAGCGGGCCCTCGGTAATCAGCGTGCCGTAGTCCTGCGCGAAGGACTTGTCGCGCAGCATCGACAGCGAGGTGACGTTGTCCAGCCCGTTACTGCTGCAGAAACGACCCTGGGCGAACGGCAGATCGGCCGAGATCTGCAGCATCGCCACACCCGGGTGCGAACCAGCGCGTTCGTTGAATTCGCGCACCGACTTGGCACACACGTCGGTGTCCACACTGGGGAAGATATTGAGCACCTTCTTCTTGCCGGCGAAGTCGGCCAGCGACTTGTCGGACATGTCGCCCGCGGTCAACCGGAAGTCGGGCGCCCTGGCGCCGGCGGCCGGCAGGTCCCCGGCGGTGTTGATCGGATTACCCTGAAACGTGACTTGTGCCATCGAAGAAACTCCTTGGTATTGAACGACTGCGGCCGCGGCGGATCGTTCTTTCCGCCGCGGTCCACGGGCTTGCCCAGTGTACGTGAGCCGACCCTGCGCCCTGCGCGCTCCGGATCGGGCGGGATGCCGGCCGCCACGGATCGGCACACATGGGCTCAGGCCACCGCCGATTTCTTGCCGTAGCCCTGGAGGATATCGGCCAGCGCATTGGCGTAGGCGTCGAGGTCAGCCTCGGTCTTGGTCTCGGTGACGCAGACCAGCAGGCAATCCGACAGCTCGGGAAAGTCACGCCCCAGCGCATACCCGCCGAGGATGCCGCGCGCGGTCAGCGCCTCCAGCACCTTGTTCACCGGCTGATCCACCCGCAGCACGGCCTCGTGGAACCCGGGCGCCGTGAAGGCCTCTTCCACGTCCGGCAGCGCGGTCAACCGCTCCACCAGCCCGCGGGTATTGGCCACGCAGGCGCCGGCCGCGCGCTGCAGACCGGTGGGGCCGAGCAGGCTCATGTGGATGGTCGCCGCGGTGACCAGCAGCCCCTGGTTGGTGCAGATATTGGAGGTCGCCTTGGACCGCCGGATATGCTGCTCGCGCGGCTGCAGGGTCAGCGTGTAGCCCTCGCGGCCTTCAAGGTCCCGGGTTCGGCCGACGATGCGACCGGGCATCTGCCGCGCCAGCTTCTGGCGGCAGCACATCAGGCCGAAATACGGCCCGCCCGAGGACAGCGGCGCGCCCAGGGGCTGGCCCTCGCCGCAGACGATGTCGGCACCCTGCTCGCCCCACTCGCCCGGCGGCCGGATCAGCGCCAGGGCCAGCGGGTTGACCACCGCGATCACCAGCGCACCCTGTTCATGGGCCCAGTCGGTGATGGCGTCGACGTCCTCGAGCTTGCCGAAGAAGTTCGGCTGCGGAATCACCACCGCGGTCACGTTCGGGCCGTCGTACTGGCGCAGCGCATTCATGTTCGTGGTGCCGGTCTTGCGGTCGTACGGCAATTCCTCGAAGCGCACATCCTGATTGCCGCAGATAGCGCGGGCGGTCTTCAGATAGGCCGGATGCACCGTGGCCGGCACCAGTATCCGTGCCGACTTCGTCTTGCGGCTGGCCCGCACCGACATCAGCGCGGCCTCGGCCATGGCCGAGGCGCCGTCGTAGAGCGAGGCGTTGGCCACGTCCATGCCCGTCAGGCCCGCCATCATGGTCTGGTATTCGTAGATCAGCTGCAGCGTGCCCTGGCTGGCCTCGGCCTGATACGGCGTATAGGCGCTGTAGTACTCGCCGCGGGTGGTGATCTCCCACACCGCGGCCGGTACGTGATGCTCGTAGGCCCCGGCGCCGATGAAGCACAGCGCACCGGCGTCACGCGCCGCGCGTTCATTCATCAGCCGGGAGATCGCCATCTCGGTCATGCCTTCCGGCACGCTGTCGATATGGTCACCCCGCAGTTCGCGCGGGATCTCGTCGAACAGGTCCTCGATGCTGTCGGCACCGATGGTGTCGAGCATGGACCGGATGTCGTCGTCGGTGTGCGGGATGAACGGCATGGATCACGCCTCCGCCATTGTCACTGAGAAATTGCCACTGAAAACCGGTTCAACCTTCCTCGTCGGCCACAACCTGTTCGTAGGCGTCCGGGTCGAGCAGATCGTCCAGTCCGGATTCGTCGGCGATGGACATCTTCAGCAGCCAGCCCTCGCCATAGGGGTCGTCGTTGATCAGTTCCGGGGCATCCGCCAGCTGCGGATTGACCTCGATCACCTCGCCGGACAGCGGCGCATAGACGTCCGACGCGGCCTTCACCGATTCCACCACCGCCACGGTGTCGCCCGCGGTCAGTGTTTCGCCGGCTTCCGGCAGCTCCACGAACACCAGGTCGCCCAGCGCCCCCTGGGCGTAGTCGCTGATGCCGACCGTGGCCCGGCCATCCTCGTCCAGCCGGACCCATTCATGCGACTTGGCATACTTCAGGTCAGCGGGTATTTCACTCATCGCACTTCTCCCTTCCCTTTCAGATATGAATGCGCGCCTCGCCGTTGCGCACGAATGGATATTTCACGATGCGGGCGCCACACCAGCGTCCGCGCCGCTCGACTTCGATGCTGTCGCCCTCGGCCCAATCATGCGGCACACGGGCGAGGCCGATGGAGCACTTCAGAGTGGGCGAGTAGGTGCCACTGGTGAGCAGGCCTTCGCCCCCCGCATCGCCATGACGCACGGTCTGGCCGTGGCGGAGTACGCCCCGGTCGGTCAGCAGCACGCCCACCAGCCTGAACTGCGGGTCGGTGGCCAGGCCGGTCAGCGCGGCGCGGCCGACGAAATCGCGATCGGCCGGCTCCCACGCCACGGCCCAGCCCAGCCCCGATTCCAGCGGATGGGTGTCTTCGTCCATGTCCTGGCCGTACAGATTCAGGCCCGCTTCCAGGCGCAGCGTGTCGCGTGCGCCCAGGCCGCAGGGTTCCACCCCGGCCGCCGCCAGCGCCTCCCAGAACGGCGGCAGATCGGCGGCTGGCAGGATGCACTCGAAGCCGTCCTCGCCGGTGTAGCCGGTGCGGCCCACCAGCCGGTCGTCGGCGAAGGCGGCGAAGAAGGGCTTGAGGGACGCGGCGGCCTCGCGCAGATCGGAGGGCAGGCAGTCCAGGGCCAGCTCGCGCGCCTGCGGGCCCTGCACCGCGACGATGCCCAGATCCGGCCGGCGCTCGACCGTGACATCGAAGCCGCCGGTCCGGGCCTGCATCCAGGCCATATCCTTGTCGGCAGTGCCGGCGTTGACCACGGTGCGATAGTGACCGTCGGCGACGTGATAGACGATCAGGTCATCGACCACCCCGCCCTGCTCGTTGAGCATGCAGGTGTAAAGGGCCTTGCCGGGGGTATCGGCCCGGGCCACGTCATTGGCCCACAGATGCCGCAGGTACGCGCGAGCATCGACGCCGCGGACGTCGACCGCGGCCATGTGAGAGACGTCGAACATGCCGGCGCGGGCGCGCACGGCCAGGTGTTCGTCGATCTGGGAGCCGTAGTTGACGGGCATGTCCCAGCCGGCGAAGTCGACCATCTTGGCGCCGGCGGCAATGTGCGCGTCAAACAGGGGCGTACGCTTTCCCATGAATATCCCTTTCTCGAGTGGCTCGACCGGGCCGCCTTCCGCGACCCTGCCGCCCCTCTGTCCGGGAACCTGAGAGATTAGCCGTTGCCGGCCTCGCCCCGTCGGTGACCCGCCGCGGCGGGTACTCTCCAGAGTCGATCGGAAGCCGAATCGGCTTCGCGTCGCGTGGTCCATGGGCCTGAGCGTTTCCGGGCGGATTTGCGCCTTCGGCGTCTCCGGCCGGTTCGTGCCGGGGCGGAGACTCTCCCACGCGTTTATCAATCGAATCATAGATTGTACCAATGCATCCCGCCCGATCCAAGCCGGGTGCGATAATCTCCGCCCCTGCCGACCACACGGGACCACTGCTTGTACTCGCTCCGACAACGTCTTGCCGACTGGGTTCTGCGCCACCGAAAGGCTGCCCTGGTGGCGTTCGCGCTGATCACGATCGGCTTCGCCGCCGGCCTGCCGCGGGTGCAGATCGAGACGGTGTTTTCGGACCTGCTGCCCACCGATGACCCGTTCGTTCAGGTATTCAAGGACCACCCCAACTTCGGCAATCCGCTGACCATGGTGATCATGGTCCAGCGCAAGGACGCTACGCTCTATCACGCGGACACCCTGCAGAAGGTCTGGGACCTGACCCGCGACATCGACCTGGCCCCGGCGGTGGACCACGATCAGGTGCTGTCGATCACCACGACCAAGGCCCGCTACGCCGAAGCCACGCCCTACGGCATCGACATGCAGCCGCTGATGGGAGACGCCCCGCCGGTCAGCCCGAAGGCCATCGCCGATTTCCGCAACCGGGTGGATCGCGCCCCCAACATCCGCAATTTCCTGGTCTCGGAGGATGATTCGGCCACCCTGATCATGGCCACCTTCATCGAGCACCGGATCGATTACGGCGAAACCTTCGAGTACGTCCAGGGGCTGGTCGAGAACGCACGCGACGCCAACCACAATGTCTATCTGACCGGCCAGCCGGCGCTGATCGGCTGGGTCTATCGCTACGAATGGCAGATGGCCGGCATCTTTGCGCTGACCCTGCTGGCGCTATTCGGGGCGCTGGTGTTCTACATGCGCAACCTGGTGGGCGTGGTCACGCCGCTGATCACCAGCGCGACCGCCGCCATCTGGGCCTTCGGTTTCGTGGGCTGGCTGAACATCTCGGTGGAGCCGCTCCTGATGGTGGTGCCGCTGCTGCTCACGGCTCGCTCGTTCTCCCACAGCGTGCAGTTCACCGAGCGCTTCCACGAGATCCACGCCGAAGTGGGCGACCGGCTGGAAGCCGCACGGCGCACCATGCGGGTGATGGCCGCCCCCTCGGTGCTGAGCATTCTTACCGACGTCCTGGGCATCGCGGTGGTGATTGCCGCGCCGATTCCGGCGATGGTCAAGCACGCCATCTTCTGCGGCATGTGGGCGGTATGGCTGATTCCCACCGGCGTGGTACTGATCTCCCTGTTGCTGGCCACCCTGCCCGCGCCGCGGCGCCCGGCGCCCGCAACCGGTGACCGGACCGACCACACCGGCCAAAGCAGCCTGGTCCGCCTGTTGAGCGGTATTGCCGGCCTGACCACCGGCCGGCGCGCGGCGATCACTGCAGCGATGGTCATCGTCGGCGGCGGCGCGGCGGTCTTTACCGCACTACAGATCCGCATCGGCAACCCGGTGGAGGGAAGCCACCTGTTCTGGCACGACTCCGAGTTCAATACCGCGGTGCGCCAGATCAACGATCATTTCCCCGGCACCAACACGCTGGAAATCGTGCTGGAGGCGAAGGATCCGAAGGACCCGAGCTGGACCGCCCAGCAGCTGGACACCGTCCGCACCATGCTGCAATTGCAGGATTATCTGGAGACCAGCGACTTCCCGCCGGCCGCCACCCTGTCATTCGCCGATTACCTGCGCGAGGGCAACCGTCTGTACAACGGCGGCGATCCGCGCTGGATGCCGCTGGACGAACGCCAGCGGGCGGTCAGTGCCGCGGCCACCGCCGCCATGCTCGGCTCCAGCGCCAAGGCCTTCAATCACGTGATTTCCTTCGATGCCCAGCATTCGACCGTGTCGCTGTGGTACCCGGACAACAAGCAGGAAACGGTGGACCGGGCCCTGGCCTCGGCGCGCGCCGCGGTGGAACACGTCGGCGTGGACCACGAGGGCTTCACCGTGCGCCTGGGCACCGGCATCATCGCCCTGCAGGAGGCCATCAACCGGGTGGTCGAACGCTACCACCACCTGATTGTTCTGCTGCTCAACCTGTTCATCTTCCTGATGTTCTCGCTGGCCTACCGCTCGGCGGTGGCCGGCGTGCTGCTGCTGATTCCGGTCAACCTGTCGCATTTCACCATGGTGGCGGCCATGCACCTGCTGGGCGTGGGGCTGGACGTGAATTCCATGATCGTGGCCGCCATCGGTCTGGGCGTGGGCATCGACTACGGCATCTATCTGCTGTCGCGCATCTGCGAGGAATTCCAGCGACTTGAGGGCGAGTGGGAAGCAGCCATCCGCGCCGCGCTGGTAACCACCGGCAAGGCCATCCTGTTCACCGCCACCATCATGGCGGTGGGCATTTTGCCGCTCTATCTGCTGTCCGGACTGAAATTCGTGGCCGACATGGGCCTGCTGATCATGGTGATCATGGGTATCAACATGGCCATGTCGCTGATCGTGCTGCCGCTGCTGGTGAACCTGTTGCGCCCCCGCTTCGTGCGCCGTCCGCAGCCACTCTTGGGCGAGCGGATCGACTGGAATCAGGAGCCTGTCCGGTAGGCTATCTGAGCAAGGGTGGCAGATCGCCGCCCAGACCCACGGCCTGGCGCATCATCAGCTGCTTGAGCGGGGCCAGGTCCTGGACCGCCGCAATGCCGCGGTCACGCAGGCGGGACAGCGCCGGGTCCTCGATCCCGAACACTCGCTTGATGCCGTCGGTAACCGCCATCATGGCCAGGTTGTCCACCTTGCGGCGCCGCTGGTAACGGCGCAGGCGGCGCTCATAGCCCGGATCGCGGCCGGCCGCGCGGGCCTGTTCGAGCACCTCGACCAGGGCAGCCACATCCATGAAGCCGAGATTGGCGCCCTGCCCCGCCATCGGATGCAGCACGTGCGCGGCATCGCCGGCCAGCACGATCCGGGGCCGGACGTAATCGGTCGCATGCATCAGGCGCAGCGGAAAGGCCGCCCGGCTGTCGATGCGGGTGACGCGGCCGAGCACGCCGCCCGAGGCCGCGGTCAGCCGCTCGGCAAAGGCGGCATCGTCTAGCTCGCGCAGTTCATCGGCCAGCCGATCGTCGGCATGCCAGGCCAGCGAACAGCGGCCATCCGCCATCGGCAGAAACGCCACCGGTCCGGTGGGGGTATAGCGCTGCCAGGCGATGGACCGGTGCGGTCGTTCGGTGGCTACCGTGCCCACCGTGCAGCGCTGGCGATAGGGCCAACCCACCGTGTCGATGCCGGCGAACTGCCGGACCGGCGAGCCAGCGCCTTCCGCGCCCACCACCAGCCGGGCCTGCAGCTCACGGCCATCGGCCAGGGTGAGGGTGGCCGCATCCGCCGCCACGGAAAGGTCTTTCAGCTCGGCCGGGCAGAAGCGGGTGACGTCGCGCAGTGCCTGCCATGCCGCATCGACGATCAGCCGATTCTCGATGATGTGGCCCAGCTCCGGCAGCCCCAGCGCGGTGTGTTCGAATTCCAGCTGTGCGCGCCCGCCGCCTTCCCATACCCGCATGCCGTGATAGACGGCGACCCGGTCGTGAGCGAGGTCCGGCCAGAGATCGAGGTTTTCCAGCAGCCGGCGCGAGGCCGGGGAAACCGCCGACACCCGCAGGTCGTAATCGTCGTCCGGCCCCAGCGGCACCGGCTCGCGCGCCTCGATCAGCGCGACCCGGAACCCGGCCCGTTCCAGCGCCACGGCCAGCACCGCCCCGACCATGCCGCCGCCGACCACGGCGATGTCGAACACGTCAGCCATCGGCGGCGAACGCCAGGCCCATGCTGCGCCGGGCCATGTCGTGCTTGATGCCGGGCAGCAGCTCCAGTCCGGTCAGGCCCAGCCCGCGCGCCAGCCCCAGCCCCGGTAGCCGGTTGGAAAACAGCCGCACGATGCCGTCGGTGAAGCCGCTCACCCGCTGCTGATCCGCCCGACGCGCCTCGCGCCAGGTTTCCAGCAGGGCGGCATCGCCGGGATCGTCGGCCAATTGCATCAGGCCGGCCAGCACCGTGACGTCACGCAGCGCCAGGTTGAAGCCCTGGGCAGCGGCCGGGTGCAGATGATGCCCGGCGCTACCCACCAGCAACGCCCGCTCGGCGATCGGCCGCGGGCAGATCACCCGCTTCAGGGGATAGGCGCCGCGCGGCCCCAGCTGGTCGAAATGCCCCAGACGCTGGCCGAATGCAGCCTGCAGGGCGGCCAGAAAGGCTTCCTCATCGTCGGCGCAGCGCTGCGCCGCCTCGTCCGTGGGCAGGGTCCAGACCAGCGCCGCCGTTTCCGGTGACCGCGGCAGAATCGCGATCGGCCCGGCCGGCGTGAACCGCTCGTAGGCCGTATCACCCGGCGGGCGGCTGGCGCGGATCGAGGCCACCACCGCCTGCTGGCCGTAGTCCCGGATATCCGCCCCGATGCCCAGCGCCGAGCGCACCGCCGAGCCGGCCCCATCGGCCCCCACCACCAGCCGGGTGGTCAGGGTTCTCGGGCGGCCATCCTCGCTGATGGTGAGCGTGACCTGCTCCTCACCCGGTTCCAGATGCTCGAAACGGGCCGGGGCGATTACCGACACCGCCTCGTCCTCGCCCAGACGCTGATACAGCGCACCGGCAAGCGCGTGGTTGGGTAGCACGTAGCCCAGGGCCTCGACCCCGTAGTCGGCGTGATCGACCCGGGTTACCCCGAAGCGGCCCTGTTGCGACACGTGCAGATGCCGGATCGGCGCCGCCTCCCCGGCGATGGCCGACCACAGGCCCCAGCGCTCGAACAGCGCCCGGCTGCCCCAGGCCAGCGCCGTAGTGCGCTCGACCTCACCCGGCGACGGTTCGGTGCTCGGCAGTAACGCTTCCACCAGCCCGATACGGCGGCCGGACCCGGCCATGGCGCAGGCGAAACTGGCCCCGACCAGTCCCCCGCCGATGACCAGGACGTCGAAATGGTCAGCCATCGGCCATCAGGGCCTCGATCTCGTCGGCCCGCTTGGGCACGCCGGCCGTCAGAACCTCCGGCGCGCCGTCGGTCACCCGCACGTCATCCTCGATGCGGATGCCGGTGTTCCAGAACCGTTCGTCCACGCCCTCGCTGCCGGCGGGCACGTACAGACCCGGCTCCACCGTGACCACCATGTCCGGTTCCAGAAGACGCCACTTTCCCTCGACCTTGTAATCGCCCACGTCGTGCACGTCCATGCCCAGCCAGTGGCCGGTGCCGTGCATGTAGAAGCGCTTGTAGTCCTGCTGTTCGATCACCGTCTCCAGGTCACCCGAGAGCAGCCCCAGATCGAGCATGCCCCGGCAGAGTTCGCGCACCGCGGCGCGGTTGAAGGCGTCGTAATCATTGCCGGCCCGCACGGCATCGACCGCGGCTTCCTGGGCAGCCAGCACCACCGCGTAGAGGTCGCGCTGCGGGCCGGAGAAGCGTCCGCTGACCGGAAACGTGCGGGTGATGTCCGCGGCGTAGCCCGCGTTTTCGGCGCCGGCATCAATCAGCACCAGGTCACCATCGGCCAGCGTCGCGCTGTTCTCGATGTAGTGCAGGATGCAGGCATTCGCGCCCCCGCCGACGATCGAGGGATAGGCCCAGTGCATGCCGGCAGCCTCGAACTCGTGATGCAGTTCGGCCGCCAGCGCGTATTCCGCCATGCCCGGCCGGCAGACCCGCATGGCCCGGCAGTGGGCGGCGGCCGAGACCGCCGCGGCGTGGCGCATGCGGTCGAGTTCGGCGGGCTCCTTGCGCAGGCGCATGTCGTGCAGCACCGCCGGCAGCAGGCCGATCTGGGTGGGCGTCTGCCAGCCCCGGCGCCCCATCGCGCGGATCCGGTCGAGCGCGGCGGTCAGCTGACGATCGGCCCAGTCGTCGGCGCCCAGGCTGTGGTGGATAGTGTCCCGGTCGGCGAGCAGTTCCGGCAGACGCTGAGCCAGTTCCTGGATGGGGAAGGCCTGATCGGCGCCGAAATCCCGGCATGCGCCCTCGGGCCCGGCACGACGGCCGTCCCAGACCTCCCGTTCGGGATCCCGGTCGCGGCAGAACAGGATGAATTCACCGTCGGGCCGGCCGGGCACCAGCACCGCCACCGCTTCCGGTTCGGTGAAACCGGTCAGGTAGCGCATGTCGCTGTCGGCCCGGTAGGGATAGTGCACGTCGCGGTTGCGAATGCGCTCCGGGGTGGCGGCCAGCATTGCAACCGCCCGGTCGCCGATGCGCTCGGCCAGGCGCGCCCGGCGTCGGGCGTGATCAATGGGCTGGGTCATGAGTCGATTCGTGGTCTAGTGAAGCCGCGCGTCGGGCTCGTCCTGCCGCTCGGCGGTGCGCATCTCCAGGAAGATCAACTGGACGCCGACACGGACGTACTCCACCAGTTCGGCGTAGTCGGCCTCGCCCTGCTCTTCTCCAGACTCCTCATCGGTGAGGCTTGCCCGGGACAGCTCGGTGAGATCACGAACCACTTCCTGCACCTCGTCCGTGCAATGGGTGAGCTCGAATTCGCCGTGGCTGGCAATGCCGAAAACGAACCCGCTGCACCAGTTCGCCAGGGCCTTGACCCGCCGTGGCAGCGGCGCCTGATCGTCCGGCAGCAGCGGCTGGAAGCCCGAGTCCGAGTCGTACAACCCTTCCAGGCTGAATTCCCGCAACGCCTGCAGCAGCGGCTGCAGCGCCTCGCCGTCGGCGCCCTCGACCAGATCCACGGTCGGCAGCTGGTCGTGCAGACACAGGGCCCCGCACAGCGACCCGTGCACTTCTGCCGGATCCTGGGTGGCGCCGGCCTCGTTCAGGCGCCGGGCGAGTCCGTCATAGCGGCTTTCGGATGTCTCGTTCATGCGTCAAGGCTAACAAAACTGCGCCTCTGCCATGCGTCAGGCCGGCAGCAACAGGACAAAAAAGCAGGCGTTGTAGAACCCGTGCAGCAGCATCGGCGCCGCCAGCCCGCCGGTGGCATCGCGGAAATAGCCGAACACCAGCGACGGCAGGAACACCGCCAGCGCCCAGCCGGGCGGGTGAAACAGCAGGTGCAGCGCGGTGAACAGCGCGCTGGTGACCAGATTGGCGGCACTCAGCGGCCCGAGAGCCCAGGCCAGTTTCCGGGCGATCCAGGGCTGCAACTCGCCGCGGAACAGCCATTCCTCGACTACCGGGTAGACCAGAATCACTATGATCAGCGACACCGGTGCGATGGTGGCGCCGACCGACCATCGGGCGAATCCCGCCCCGGCCAGCCCCAGACAGGCCAGCGGCCCCGCCGCCAGCGCCAGCCACAGCCGCGGGTCGCGAAGGATACTCAGACGGCCGACCGCCTCAGACGCCAAGCCGCCGCCAGCAACAGCAATAGCCAGATCGGGTCGGGGGCGCCGCGGCCGAGGCTGCAGCCGCCTCCGCCCTCATCGCCGTCGCCTCCGCTCATGAAATCACCGGCATCCGTATTGCCACTGCCATCCGCCGAGCCACCCGGCGCCGGAATACCGGCACCGTTGTCGTCGGGGCAGCCCACGCCGCCGTTCAGCGTCCAGCCGACATCCGCCAGCACGCAGGCAGCCAGGCCGATGCCGTTGCGGACATCGACATCGCCGCGGGCATCCACGAACGGCTCCATCAGGGCATTCGGAGTCAGGGCATCGTCCCAGTGCGAGATCGAGGAACCGGGCTCCACCGGGCTGGGAGCATACAGCTGGAGATCGCTGCCGACCCTGCCGCCGCTGAACCGGTTGCTGATCTGCGGGGTGATGCTGGGTCCGTCCCAGATCACATTGCCGTCATTGGCCGCCGACGCGGCCCGCTGATTGCTGTTCAGATTCGGCCAGGTAGTGCCAAAGCTGAGATCGCGGATGAAGACCTCGTAAATGCTGGGCAGATTCATGAAGAACTCGCCACTCTGCAGATCCACGAAGCTGGAGAATCCCAGCCCGTGGATCAGCTCATGCGTGGCGGTGCTCACGAAGTTGAGATCGTCGCCCGGCGGATTGTTGTCCAGCCCGTAATACCAGTCGGCCCCGCCGAGGCAATTGTCCTGGGCGTCGAGCGCGGCATTGAACTCGGCGCTGATATCCGGTGCCGACTCGATACGCCCACCGCTGATGGCGTTGGCCAGCGCCAGCGCATAGAAGACGCCGGGCCGGGACCCGGGGAAATCCGACACCAGGCGATCCGGCCCCGCCGCCGCCAGATCCGCATTGGTACTGCGGCAACGCAGATTGCTGAAAGTCACCTCGACCACAATCGGCACGTCGCTGACGATGCGGCTGCCTAGCAGATCGGCGACATAACCGATTGCATTCAGCCGCTGCGCGCCGACGGTCTCTCCCGGATTGCCGGATACCGGCGCACGCGGGGTGGGATCGTTCAGGCCTTCACCCGAGTTGTCGCCGTTGATGATGACGATATCCGCGGCCTGCACCGCACCCGCGGTCAGGACGAGACACGCCGCCACGCAGCCCCGCCGCAGGGAATCAGTGATCATCACCCACCCCGTGACCGACATGAATCTCGCCATCGGCGTCTCGCCTTGCCTGCAGCCGGGAATGGCGCAATTTCGGCACCGTAACGATGGTCATGCCGTCCCGCACGGTGACTTCGGGCGTTTCCGCCGCCGGGGGGCTGGCCCGCTGCGCCGCGAACACCTGCGGTTCGGCCGGACCGATGAAGGCGCGGCGGGCGGCCGGCTCCGTCGTGTCCGAGTCGACCGGCTGCCCAGGCAGAAACGCCAGCATCGCCAGCGGCAGCCAGGCCAGGAATCGTGTGATTGCAGTCATGAAGGGGCGGGCTCCTCGATTGTCCGGCAACGCTAGCGCGCCAACCGTTAAACTGTCCATCGCGCGGGCATTACCCGTGCTCAACCGGCAACCGGAGTCGCCCCGACATGGCTGGACGCATCCCCGATTTTTCCGAGCTGCTGGCTTCGCTGGTCGGCACACCCTCGATCAGCTGCGCCGACCCGGCCATCGACATGGGCAACCGGGCCGCCGCCGAGTGCCTGGCCGGCTGGCTGGAAGACCTCGGCTTCGACTGCCGCTGCCTGCCAGTGGGCGAGCGCGACGACAAGGTCAACCTGATTGCGACGCTGGGCGACCCGGAGGCCGGCGACGGACTGGCCCTGGCCGGGCATCTGGATACCGTGCCCTACGACGATAACGGCTGGGACAGCGACCCCTTTACCCTGGACATACGCGACGGCCGCTACTATGGACTCGGCACGTCCGACATGAAGGGCTTTCTCGCCCTGGCCGCGGATGTGGCCCGGGACTATCGCGCGGGTCAGCTCGCGCGGCCGCTGGTGATTCTGGCCAGCGCCGACGAGGAATGCGGCATGGACGGCGCCCGGGCGCTGCGCGATGCCGGGCATCGGCCGGCCCGGCACGCGGTGATCGGCGAACCCACCGGCCTGGTGCCGATCCGCCGGCACAAGGGCATTCTGATGGAGGCCATCCGGGTGACCGGGCATGCCGGCCATTCCAGCAACCCCGCCTTCGGCATCAATGCCATCGACGGCATGCGCCGGGTGCTGACCGCGGTCTGCCGGTTTCGCGATGACCTGGTCACTCGCGCCCCGGCGCCGGGTTTTCCGGTGGACCACGCCACCCTCAACCCGGGCGTGATCCGCGGCGGCGACAGCCCCAATCGTATTCCCGCGCGCTGTGAACTGCAGGTGGACCTGCGCTTTCCGCCGGGCTTCGACATCGCCCCGCTGCGCGATGAACTGCGGGCGGTCGCGCGGGATGCTCTGACCGGCAGCGACTGCGGCATCGAGTTCGAGGAGCTGTTCACCGGCACCCCGGCGATGGAAACCGCGGCCGAGGCCGAGATCGTGCGCGCGGCCGAACAACTCACCGGCCAGGCGGCGGCAGCGGTGGACTTCGGCACCGAAGGCTCGTTCTACAATGCGCTGGGCATGGAGACGGTGATTCTGGGCCCCGGCGATATCGACCAGGCCCATCAGCCCAACGAGTTTCTGGGCATGGATCGCATCGACCCGATGCGAGACATCCTGCACGGGCTGATCCGTCAGTTCTGTCTTCGGTAACGTCAACGGGCCCTGATCTGGTCTAATACACGGTTTCGCGGCGGGCAGCGGCATGAATCCGGACAACGACACAACCCAATCAGGCCAGGAGATGGTGACGGCGCTGCGGGCCAGCGCCCCCTATATCCATGCGCATCACGGCCGCACGTTCGTGATCATGTTCGGGGGTGAAGCCGCCGCCGACCCCGGCTTCGCCGACCTGATCTACGACATTGCCCTGCTCAAGAGCCTGGGCGTGCGCGTCGTGCTGGTGCACGGCGCCCGGCCGCAGATCGACGCCGCCCTGGCGGCCGCCGGGGTGGAAAGCGTGCTGTCTGGCGGCGTGCGGGTGACCGACTCGCCGGCCCTGGCCTGCGTCAAGCAGGCGGTGGGCACCTTGCGCATGGACATCGAGGCGCTGCTGTCCACCGGCCTGGCCAGCACCCCGATGGGCGGCGCGCGCCTGCGGGTGGCCGGTGGCAATCTGGTGACCGCCAAGCCCCTGGGTGTGGTCAACGGGGTGGATCACCGCCACACCGGCGAGGTGCGGCGGGTGGATGTGGACGCCATCCGGGCCCATCTCGACCGCGACCACATCGTGCTGCTCTCCCCCATCGGCTATTCCCCCACCGGGGAAACCTTCAACCTGTGGGCGGAGGAAGTGGCCACCGCCACCGCCGCGGCGTTGCAGGCCGACAAGCTGATCATGCTGCATGCCGGCCCGGAAATGCATGAGCACGCGGCGCACCCGCCGGCCCAGCTTTCACCTACCGAGGCCCAGACGCTGCTGGAGTCCGGTGATGGCCTGAACGACGAGGAGAAGGCCCGCCTGCAGTGTGCCGTGCAGGCCTGCCGCCAGGGGGTGACGCGGGCCCATCTGGTGCGCTTCGAGGCCGACGGGGCGCTGCTGCGTGAGCTCTACAGCCGCGACGGCGCGGGCACGCTGGTGGCCGCGGACACCTACGACATCATCCGCCAGGCCACGGTGGAGGACGCGGGCGGCCTGCTGAACCTGATCGCCCCGCTGGAGGCAGCGGGCATTCTCGTGCCCCGCTCGCGGGAACAGCTCGAGCTGGAAATCGACAGCTACAGCGTGATGGTGCGCGACGGGCTGATCACCGCCTGCTGCGCGCTGATTGCCTACCCCGAGGAACGGATCGGCGAGCTGGCCTCGGTGGCGGTCCACGCGGACTACCGCAAGCAGGGCCGCGCCGAGCGCCTGCTGCAGGCGGTGGAACGGCGCGCCCGCACGATGGAGCTGTCGCGGCTGTTTGTGCTGACCACCCGCACGCCGCACTGGTTCGTGGAGCGCGGTTTCCGCACGGCCGATATTGCCGACCTGCCGCTGACCCGGCAGCAGCTCTATAACTACCAACGCAACTCCACCGTCCTGATCAAGACGCTGTAACCCGATTCCGACGGTGACCGACGCCCGCCGCAAGCACGTCCCCCGGCTCCATGTGGACCGGACGCTGACCATTGGTGACACCGTGGCCCTGGGCGCCGAACAGGCGCATCACCTGGGCGCGGTCCTGCGCCTGCGCAGCGGCGCCGATCTGGTGCTTTTCAACGGGCACGGTGGCGAGTACCCGGCGCGGCTGTCGACACTGAACCGCAAGTCCGCGCAGGCCCTGGTCCTGGAACACCGTCAGCCGCGGCGCGAATCGCCGCTGGCGGTGACGCTGGCCCAGGCGGTGGCGCGCGGCGACCGCATGGATTTTGCCGTGGCCAAGGCGGTGGAACTGGGCGTAGCCGCCATCCAGCCGCTGTTCACCGAGCGTGGCCAGATAAAGTTGACCGGCGAACGTCTCGACCGCAAGCAGCGCCACTGGCAGGCGGTGGCGCGCTCGGCCGCGGAGCAGTCCGGACGGGAAATACTGCCGGTGGTGCATGCCCCCTGCCGGCTGGATGACTGGCTGGCCGACGCCGCCGGCGAACGACGCCTGATGCTCGACCCCCGCGCACCGGGCGGGCCGGTCGAGGGTGCCACCACCCCGACCTCGGTCAGCCTCCTGATCGGTCCGGAATCCGGGTTTTCCGATCAGGAACTGGTGGCGGCCAGGGCCAGCGGCTTTGAAGGGGTGCGTCTGGGACCGCGCATTCTGCGCACGGAGACCGCCGGGCCGGCGGCACTGGCGGCGTTGCAGACCCGCTGGGGGGACTTCGGCTAGACCCCGCCCGGCTGCCAGTCGGTAGCGGCAAGCTGCTGATCCTCGACCCCGGCCACCGCTTCGGCCAGCCGCCGTTCGATCGCCTCCAGATCGGGAATCACCGCGTCGGTGTTGGCCAGCCGCGTGCGCGCAAGAATCACCTCGCTGTCATCCTCACGCGCCGGCGCCGGCCGCAGCGCCACGGGATTGAGCAACGTCAACTGCGGCTTGCCCTGCAACACGATCATGAACAACCCGGCATCCAGATGCGTGCCCAGGCTGTTGATCACCGCCACCCGCGTCCGGCGGGTACGCGTGGGCATCGGCTCGCCCCACAGGGCTTCCAGGGACAGGACCGGCAGCCGCTGATCCCGCCACTCGCCGAAGCCGAGCAGCCAGGCCGGCCCCTCGGTTTCCAGCGCCACCGATTCCATGCCCAGCACCTCCGCCAGCCCAGCCTTGGGCAGCAACAGCCATCCCGATGCCAGCGGCATCAGCTGGCCGTAGAGCACGCGATCGGACTCAGCCATGGTCGTCCGCCTCGACCTCCCGGCCCAGCACGGAGCGAATCTCGGCCAACAGCTGCTCCTCCTGGTAGGGCTTGGTGAGGAACCGGTCCACGCCGATCTGCTCGGCCCGGCGCCGGTGCTTGTCGCCACTGCGCGAGGTGATCATCACGATCGGCGTATGCCGGAGCGTCTGACTGTTGCGCATGTAGGTGGCCAGTTCGAAGCCGTCGATGCGGGGCATCTCGATATCCAGCAGCACGGCATCGGGGGGATTCGCCTGCAACTGCGCCAGTGCGTCCATGCCGTCCTTGGCCAGCCCCACGCGAAAGCCCTGCCGGGTGAGGAAACGCTCGGATACCCGGCGGATGGTGATGGAGTCGTCCACCACCAGCACCAGCGGCCGAACATCGGCAGCGGCCGTCGCCACCGTCGGCGGGCGCGGCACGGCTCGTGTCTGGGTCTGGACCAGCGCGGCCAGGTCCAGGATCACCATCACGGCGCCATCGGCAAGCACGGTGGCCCCGGCAATGCCCGGCACCGTGGCCACCTGGGGTCCCACCGGTTTGACCACGATTTCGCGGCTGCCAATCATGCTGTGCGCCACGAAGGCGGCGCGCTGCTCCCCCGCCCGGGCCAGTATCACCGGCAGGTTGACCGGGGCGTCCTCGCCCGGCGCCGAGTCGGGTACGCCCAGCACCTCGGCCAGTTCCACCAGCCGATAGCGCTGTCCGGCATACTCGAGGGTGGGCTCGCCCTCGGCTTGCGCGGCCGTCCTGAGTTCGTCGCGCGACAATCGGGTCACGCCCTCGATGCTGCCCATGGGTACCGCGTAACGCTCCTCGCCGACACCCACGAACAGCGCCTGGCTGATCGCCAGACTCAGGGGCAGGCGAATGGCGAACCGGGTGCCGGCCGATGCTCCCGCCGCCACCGTCAGGCCGCCACCAAGCTCGCGGATTTCGGCTGCCACCACGTCCAGTCCCACGCCGCGGCCGGCGGACTGGGTGAGCGTATCGGCGGTGGAAACCCCCGGCTGGAAGATCAGCCGTGCGGCCGCGTCCTCGGGCACGTCGGCATCCTCGGCCACCAGGCCGAGACTGCGGGCCCGGGTCACGATGGTATCCAGATCCAGGCCACCCCCGTCGTCACCGACCTCGATCACCAGCTGGGTGCCCTCGCGAAACAGGGTGATCTCGATGCGCCCGGCCGCCGGCTTGCCCGCCGACCGGCGCTGGTCCGCCGGTTCGATGCCATGCACCACGGCGTTGCGCAGCAGATGTTCGATGGGGGCGGTCATGCGCTCGAGCACGCTGCGGTCGAGTTCCTCGTCACCGCCCCGGATGAACAATTCCACCGGCCGCTCGGTCTCGCCGGACACCTGACGCACCAGCCGCTGCAGACGCTGTTCCTGGCGCGCGAACGGCACCATCAGCGTGCGCATCAGGCCCTGCTGCAGGCTGGTGTTCACCCGCGCCTGCTGCCCCAGCAGAACCTCGTCCTGCTCCACCAGGTCGGTCAGCGACCCATGCAGGCTCATCAGGTCGGCCGCGCTCTCGGACAGGCTCCGGGAGTATTCGTGCAGGGCCGAGTATCGATCCATTTCCAGCGGATCGAACTCGGCGTCGTAGCGGTCGCCGTCCTCGGCATGACGCGCCACGATCTGGGATTCGGTTTCCAGGTCGAGTTTGCGCAGTTGATCCCGCAACCGGCGGGTGGTCTGGGCCATTTCCCGCAACTGGGCCTGGAGTTCGGTATTGCGCTGCTCGAGGCGCGCGCGATAGATGCTGATCTCGCCGGCCTGGTTGAGCATGCCGTCGAGATCGACCACCGGAATGCGCGCGGTGTCCGGCAGGCTGCTGTCTTCGGCCGGCGCCGTTTCAGGCGCCCAGAACAGCCGGTCCTCGAAGTCGGTGGCGGGTACCGGCACTGCCGATTCGGCCGACTTGATCGGCGCCGGGTCCGGGGTCGCCTCGGAGTCGCCGGTCTCGCGCAGCCGTGCCAGCACGGGCTCGGCATCCGGCACCGACTCGCCGCGCCGGACGCTGTCCAGTATCTGTCGCAGCGATTCCAGCGCGGTCTGCAGCGGCGGGATGGCCGATGGCGCCTGGCGAGTACGACCCAGCCGGTCTTCCAGCTCGTGGCTGATATCACCAACCGCGGTGACATGCGCCATCCGGGCACTGCCCTTGAGGGTGTGCAGCAGGCGCATGATCTCCGCCGGCGCACGATGGCTGTCCGGCTGTACCTGCCAGCGGTCGATCTGATAGGCCAGCCCCTCCAGCAGTTCATCGGCTTCGCCCAGGAAGATGCCCGTCAGCTCAGATTCGGACAACTGTTCCAGCGGTTCCGGCTCGGCCGGCTCCACCACCGGGGTTTCGTCCGGTGCCGCCGGGTCTTCCCCGGCCGGCCCGCTGTCGGCCAGGGCCGCGAGAACCCGCTCGGGTGCCTGTTCGGTTCGGTCGTCTTCGCCGCTGGCGCCAGTCGAATCCGGATGCGGTGTGTCGGACTCGAATCCGGCCGGCGCAGCCATGTGCTCGGCATCATCGGTACTCGCGGCGTCAGTCGCGCTTCCGGATTCAGGCACCAGTGAGGCCAGGACCTCCAGCAGGGGTTGCGGATCGGCGGAACGATCCCCGTGGCGGAAGCGGTCCAGCATGGCGTAGAGCCCGTCGGCCACGCTGTCGAGCACATCCAGCGCCGGGGCGTCCGGCGCCGGCAGCTCGCCGCGTGCATATCGCCGCATGAGCTGCTCGAATTCCTGGGCCACCTGCCCCATGCTCCCGGCATCGGCGGTCCGCGCACTGCCCTTCAGGGTATGGGCGCGCCCGCGCAGACTCCTCGGGTAATGCAGATCGCCCGGGGACTCGCGCCAGTCGCGGAGGTCGGCCTCGATGGCATCGACCAGATCGCAGGCCTCGTCGGTGAACACGATCATCAGCTCGCGCCAATCCGAGGCGTCCACCGCCTCGACCGGCAACGCCCGGCGTTGCTCACCGAGCCGCGCCAGCCAGCCATCGATATCGGTGTCGGCGATCTCGTCCCGATCACCGGCCACGAGTGATTCGATCAGTGTTACCGCATCACCCAGCACGGCCAGCGCCGATGCATCCAGCGGCGACTCAGCGGCGCGGGCGGCATCCGCGAACTGCTCCAGTGGCGCCGCGATGCGTACGATCGCACTCTCGCCGACGGCCTCGGCGCTGCCCTTGAGCGTGTGCAGGGACCGGACCAGTTCATCGGGTACCCGCACCGGCGGTACGGTCGCGGCGATCCCGCTCAGAGTCTGCAGATGCCGCTTCGCATCGGCCCGGAAGATGCGCAACAGTTCGGATTCGCCGCTGGCCTCGCCGTCCGGCGCGTTGCCATCGCCGGTAATGGCCTGTGCCGCGCCGATGATCGGTGCCGCCGCGGTCGGCGGGCGGCCCGCCTTGAAATCCTCGATCAGGGCGGGCAGCGCGGCCACCGCATCGTCCACCACCCGGCGCACCCGGGCGTCCACCGGCACCGCACCCTCCAGGCAACGATTCAGCAGATGTTCGACCGCCCAGCCGAATTCGCCGATCTCGTCGGCCTGCACCATGCGACCGCTGCCCTTGAGGGTATGAAACGCTCGCCGGATTTCCGCCAGCCGTTCGCTGTCGCCGAGATCGCCCGCCCACACCGGCACATCCCGCTGCAGGTTCGCCAGCACTTCGCCGGCCTCTTCCAGAAAGATATCGCGGATTTCCGGGTCGACGACATCCGGCTCGGCGGGTTCGGCCTGCTCGAAACCGGACGTATCGCTGACCAGGGCCTCGGCCTGGTCGGGCGGGACGGTCAACTGCGACAGATAGCCCCGCGCCTGCTCGTAGAGCTGCGGCAGGCGCCCGGGCTGTCCGGCGAGGCCTTCCAGATAGTATTCGAGCGCCACGATGGCATCGGCCAGCGAGCGCACCCGGGCCGGATCGTCGCGCACGCCAAGCATGGCCTGGCTGCCCATGAAGGCGTTCAGGCGGCCGGCCAGGTCGACCCCGTCTTCCTCCGACAGGATGTGCAGACCGGCCTCGATTTCCCGCAGCAGCCGCGCCGCCTCGGCGGCCAGTTCGATATCTCCGCTTTCCACGAACACCGGGACCAGGTCGCGGATGCGGGCAATGTTGACCCGGGCTTCCCGATGAATCGCGGACATGCCGCGGCTGACATCCTGCTGCGGTGCCGGCTGGGCGGCCGGTGACGGTTCCTGGCCGCGGTAGAGGTGCTGGAACAGCGCGCTGTCCAGGCTCTGCTCGACATTGAGCAGCGCCAGGGCCACGTCCATCCAGGCTGCGTGCTCCCGTTCGCCGCGCTCGTGCAGGTCGGTGACCGCATCCGCCTGGTTGCGGACCACGCGCATGAGCATGTCCAGGCCAAGCATGGCCAGGGTGTCGGCAACCCGCCGGATGGTGGCGACGGTGGCCTGCATGTCCACGTTGGCCCGATCACCGGCGCGCAGCACCAGGTCAATGGCATTCTTGACGCTGTCGATGTCCTCGCGGATTTCCGCCGCCAGCTTGTTGACCAGCCCGGTATTCGGGCCCCGCAAGCGGGCCCGCATGCGGGACAGACGCTCGGGGTCCGGCAGCAGGGTTTCCAGCCCGTAGGCCTCGCGCAGCGCCTGCACCCTCGGGCCGTCGGTACGGGCGCGGCCGGCAAAATAGACAATGCCGTAGAGCAGCGCGTCCGGGGCATCGCCCAGCGCGCGGTCGCCGTTCACCGCGGCGGCCTTTAGCTGCTGGCCCACCCGGCCGAGCAGCCGCTTGATTTCCAGTTCGCAGGCCAGCCCATCGGCGGCGATGGCCTCGATCACCGCCGCGGCGGCCTCGAACAGCCGCTGGCCACGCCGGTCGGCCACGGTCTGCGCCATGTCGGCGGCGACCTGTTCCAGGCGCCCGAGCGTCTCCGCGGTCGCATCATCCCGCAGCAGGCCCAGCAACGCCGCCTGGAACGGCGCCAGATGCTGACGGGCCCGGGGCTGGCCGGCATTGTCGGAACGCCCTTCGATCGGGCCCGACCGGGTGTCGAGCGGCTCGCAGAGCTGGGCGTAATGGGCGAACAGCGCGCTTTCGGCAATCACCCCGGCACCGCGGGCGACCCGCAGTTCGTTGATCAGCGGCAGAAAGACCAGCGCGTTGTCGGTTTCACCGTTATGCAGAGCATCCAGGTAGTCGGTGAGCTGGACCGTGGCGCCCAGCAGCGCCTCGAAGGCCCGCTCCGGCGCTGCCTCCAGATCGCCGAGCAGATCGTGCACGGCCACCCGCATTTCCTCGGCGAACACAGCGCCGCCTTCGCACAGGATCATGCGCAGCGTGCCGCGAATCTGATGCAGTTCGACCAGCGCCCGCTGCAGCGGCAGCGGGTTGTCCGGGGTGTCGAGGAAGGTTTCGACGAACGAGCGCACGCGTTCGAGGCTGTGCTCGAGTTCGGCGTGGACCCAGTGGAGCCCCCCGGCAGTGATTTGTTTGACCTGCGCCAAGAGTGACGCTCGCTATTCCGCCCGACCGGGAAGCGTAAAGCCGCTTACCGACGCCCGCAACTTGGCGCCGAGCTCGGCCAGCCGGGCGATGGCCCGGCCGGTTGCCTGGGTGCCGGAGGCGGTCTGTTCGGTGATCTCGCGGATCGAGGTCATGGTCTCGGACACCTCGGCGGCCTCCTGCGTCTGGCGCTCGGTCTGGCTGGTAATACCGCGCACCAGCTCGTTGGTCTGACGCGACACGCGTTCGATTTCTTCCAGCGCCCCGCCCGCGTTCTCGGCCAGCTGGGCCCCGCTGACCACGCCGGAGGTGGATTTCTCCATCGAGATCACCGCCTCGTTGGTATCCGCCTGAATGGTGCGCACCAGCGCCTCGATCTGGCGGGTGGCGCCGGCCGAACGCTCGGCCAGGCGCTGAACCTCGTCGGCCACCACCGCGAACCCGCGCCCGGCTTCGCCGGCCATCGCCGCCTGGATCGACGCGTTCAGGGCCAGGGTATTGGTCTGTTCGGCAATGTCGTTGATCAGTTCCACGATGTCGCCGATCTCCTGCGACGACTCGCCCAGCCGCTTGATCCGCTTGGCGGTCTCCTGGATCTGATCGCGAATGCTGCCCATGCCGTCGATGGTGCGGCGCACCGCCTCGCCCCCGTTGTGGGCCACCGTCACCGACCGCTCGGTCACGTCGGCGGCGCTGCGGGCGTCGCGCGACACCGTCTGGATCGAGGTCACCATCTTCTGGATGGTTTCGGTGGCGGACAGGATCTGACGGGTCTGGGTCTGGCTGGCGCTGGTCAGGTGCTTGGCCGTGGCCAGGGAGTCCTCCGAGGCGTCGGCCATCTGCTCGGCGGTGTCGTTGATGGTGCTGACCAGTTCGCGCAGCGCCTCGATGGTGTAGTTCACCGAGTCGGCAATCGCGCCGGTGACGTCCTCGGTCACGGTAGCTTCCAGGGTGAGGTCGCCCTCGGCCAGCGCGCTCATTTCATCCAGCAGGCGGAGAATGGCTTCCTGATCGCGCTTGTAGCGCTGCTCGCGCTGGGCGCTGTCCTCGGCGTCGTGGGTCTCCCCGGCCGACAGCCCCAGCCCCACGCCGATCAGGGCCAGCAGGGCCAGGCCGCCGATCAGCCACACCAGGCCGGTGGACAGGATCAACCCCGGCAGCGGCTCCGGCCGCCCGGCAACCACCGCCTGCTGGTTAAGCAGCGCCAGCGTCAGCCCGGCCACGCAGAAGGCGGCAACCCCCACACATATCCACAGCAGGGTGCGGCCCTGGCGGCTGGCGAACAATGCATTCAGATTCGGCACCCGTATTCCCCCAAGTTGTTTGTTGATCCGGCCACCGGTTTTTTCACATGCCCGCGTCGCGAAACGACGGGTCGGCAGCCACCGCCCGCAGCGACAGCACCAGCCAGGCCATGCCTTCGCGCACGAAGGCGCCGAGCAGGAACGGCCGGGCATCCTGATCACGGGCGTGGTCGGCCAGTTCATGGCGCTGATCGGCGGGGGCGAAGCGGCGGAAGCCCGCCACCGACTCCACCATAAATCCGGCGGTCAGTTGTTCGTCGTTTAGCAATATCATCCGGTTGGTCGGCCGACGCGGCGTCTGGCCCCGACCCAGCAACGCCCCCAGATCAACCACCGGCACCAGATCACCGCACACGTTGGCCAGCCCCAGCAGCCAGGTCCGGGCGCCGGGCACCCGGGCCAGCAGCGGCACGTCCAGCACCTCGCGGACGTCGGCCTGCGGGGCCAGGAAGCGGTCGCCGTCCAGCGTGAAGCCGAGCCCGGTCCATTCGGCCTGGGCCGCCGTCAGCCCGTGCCGTTCGCCGCCGGCCTCGATGCGATCCTCGAGTGCGGCCAGCAGCTCGAAGGGTTGATCCCGCAGGTGGGCCAGCGATGCGGTCATGGTGTTCAGGCGCCGGAGGCGGAGGTACCCAGCAGGCCGGCCACCACGCGGTTGAGCTGCGCGGCATGCACCGGCTTGACCAGATATTCGGACGCGCCCTGACGCAGGCCCCAGATGCGGTCGGTTTCCTGATCCTTGCCGCTGATGATCACGATCGGAATATGCGAGGTGGCGGGGTCACGGGCCAGTTTGCGCGTTCCCTGGAACCCGCTCATGCCCTGGAACACCACATCCATGAGAATCACGTCGGGCTGCGTCTCGCGCGCCACGTCCAGGCTGTCGCTGGCGGAGTCGGACACCGACACCTCGTGGCCCTCCTCCTCCAGCGCCGACCGCATCGCGTGGATGTCGGTGGGCGAGTCGTCAACAATCAGTACATGCGCCATACGGCGGGCTCCCTCGGTGCCATGGGATTCAGATCAAGGCCTCGATGGCCTCGAAGAGTTCGTCGCGGGTGAAGGGTTTGGTGAGGTAGCGGTCGGAGCCGACGATGCGGCCGCGTGCCCGATCAAACAAGCCGTCCTTGCTGGTCAGCATCACCACGGGGGTGTCGCGAAAGCGCGGATTGTTCTTGATCAGGGCGCAGGCCTGGTAGCCGTCCAGCCGCGGCATCATCACGTCGACGAAGATCACCTGCGGCTGATGGTCCGCAATCTTGGCCAGGGCCTCGAAGCCATCCACCGCGGTAATCACCTCGCATCCGCGCCGGGACAGCAGCGTCTCGGCGGTGCGGCGGATGGTCTTGCTGTCGTCGATGACCATGACCTTGATGCCGGCCATGTCCCTGGTTGCCCCCTGCACTGCTACCACCGGTCGCTACCTCGTATGGACACCGGACTTCCAGGCACCGTCACGCGACACCCGAACATGCGTGAATTAGTAGCACATTCGCGGACCGGGGGCCTAGCAACCGGGCCCGGCCGCTGCCGGCCCCGTGGCGCTCGGGGTGGTTGCGCTACCATGACGGCCGATAACCGGAACTGCCGTTATCGATGGCGATAATGGCCGGCGCGAGGGACAGGACAATGACGTTGCGACTGGGTGTGGTGATGGACCCGATCGACTCGATCACCCCGTACAAGGACACCACACTGGCGCTGCTGCTGGAGGCGCAGTCCCGCGGCTGGCCGATCCACTACATGACGCTGGCGGACCTGTTCATTCAGGAGGGCGTGGCCTACGGCCACGGGCACGCCCTGACCGTGCGTGATGACAATCACGACTGGCACCATCTGGGCGAGGCAACCACCCTGCCGCTGGGCGAGCTCGACGCCATCCTGATGCGCAAGGACCCGCCCTTCGACACCGAATACATCTACGCCACCTACATTCTCGAGCGGGCGCAGGCCGCCGGCTGCCTGATCGTGAACCGGCCCTCGGCCCTGCGCGATGTCAACGAGAAGATGGCGATCACCGCCTTCCCGGAGCTATGCGCGCCGACCATCGTCACGCGATCGGCCGCCGCCGTGCGCCAGTTCCTGGAGGCGCAGGGGGAGATCGTGCTCAAACCGCTTGACGGCATGGGCGGTTCGCGCATCTTCCGGGTCGGGCGCGGCGACCCCAATCTGAGCGTGATTCTCGAGGTACTCACCGAACACGGCACCCGCTTCGCCATGGCCCAGGCCTACCTGCCGGCGATCAGCGCCGGCGACAAGCGCATTCTGGTGATTGACGGCGAGCCGGTCCCCTACAGCCTGGCCCGCATACCTGCCGCCGGGGAATCCCGCGGCAACCTCGCCGCCGGCGGGCGCGGTGAAGGCATGCCTCTGACCGACGGCGAACGCGCGATCTGTGCCGCGGTGGCGCCGATGCTGCGCGAGCGGGGCCTGCTGTTCGCCGGTCTCGACGTAATCGGCGACCGGCTCACCGAGATCAACGTCACCAGCCCCACCTGCATGCGTGAACTGCAGGGCCTCTACAAAATCAATATTGCCGGGCAACTGCTGGATGCGGTGGCCGACCGCATCACCTGACGCCTCCGCCCGCGCGCGCCCGGGCCTGCTGCCGGCGCTGGGCCTGGCCGTGGTGGTACACGGGCTGATCCTGTTCGCGGTCGGCCTGCCGGAACCGGATCGGCGCACCCGGACGCTGACGGTAACCCTGAGCGTTGCTCCCACCACCGCGGCATTACCCGCCGACACCCGCGCCGAAACCGACCAGCGCGGGCGTGATCGGCAATCCCGCCAGCCCGCAGCGCAGTCGGCCGGTCATGACCGGGGCGACCGCGAGGGGGCGGACCGCACGGCCGGCCGCGAACGGGAACGCGCCACCCCGGTGCTGACCCGATCCGCAACCGGCGCCGGCAGCGCGGCGACCGCCGGCGAGCTGCAGCAGGGCAGCGCCGCCCGGGCCGGCCGGAACGAACCGAGCCGATCGCCGGACTCGCAGGTGCGTACCGCCCGAGCGGACGCCCGCGCCAGCTACCTGGCCACATGGAAACAGCGCATCGAGGCCCGCGGCAGCGCCCGTTTTCCGCCGGAGGCACGTCGCCGCCGGGACGCCGCGCTTACCATGGAGGTCTGGCTGGCGCCGGACGGGGCGCTGCGCGATGCCCGCATCCGGCAGAGCTCCGGGGATTCGGCCCTGGACGCCGCGGCACTGCAGATACTCGAGGCCGCCGCCCCGTTCGAACCACCCCCGGCCGCCACTGCCGGCCAGCGTGAGGAGGGCCTGCGCTTTGCCTACGTCTGGCGGTTTCTTGCCCCGGCGGACGCCGAATGACTGCCCGCGCTGTTGCGGTGAAGCTCGTCGGTTACCGATAATGCCGGCATGAGCAGCAGCTACCTCAACAGTCAGTTCCTGGTGGCCATGCCGAACGTGGTCGGGGGCGACTTCGATCACACCGTGACCTTCCTGTGCGAACACAACGACGACGGCGCCATGGGGCTGGTCATCAACCGCCCCACCGATCTGGACCTGGGCGACATGCTCGGCCACATGGGCATCGATCACGAGGGCCTGACCGACCCCGGACCGGTCTTCTGGGGCGGCCCGGTCCAGCCGGAACGGGGGTTCGTGCTGCACCCGCCGGGCGGCGACTGGGAAGCAACGCTCACCATCGACAACGTGATTTCCGTGACCACCTCCAAGGACATCCTGGAGGCCATCGGCCAGGGCCGGGGTCCGGATGAATACCTGGTGACGGTGGGCTATGCCGGCTGGGGCGGCGGCCAGCTGGAGCAGGAAATCCTGCACAACAGCTGGCTCAACACGCCGGCCGATACCGCCATCATCTTCGGCACCCCGGCCACCGACCGCTGGTCGGCCGCCGCGCGCCTGCTCGGGGTGGACCCGGCGCTGTTGTCGGGTCATTCCGGGCATGCCTGAGGGTAGCGGCGATGTGGTCCTCGGCTTCGATTTCGGCACCCGTCGCATCGGCGTGGCCGTGGGTAGTTCGTTTTCCGGTCAGGCCCAGGCACTGACCACCCTGCACCATCAGGACGGTCCGGACTGGCAGGCCATCACGCGGCTGGTGGCCGAATGGCGGCCGAACGCACTGGTGGTGGGCCTGCCGCTGATGGAAGACGGCCGCGAACAACCGATTACCGGTCACGCCCGCGATTTCATGGCGTCGCTGGGCAAGCATTTCGACCTGCCGGTTCACGCCACCGACGAACGTTTTTCCTCCACCGAGGCCGAGGCCCGGCTGCGTACCGCCCGGTCCACCGGCGCCCGCCGCAGGCGGCTGCGCAAGGGGGATTCCGACGCCATGGCGGCACAGGTGATTCTGGAAACCTGGCTGGCCGAGAACACTGCATGAGCCCCGCCGACCCCCAGGTCGCCGAGGGCATCGACCGGCTATGCCGGGCGATCTCGGCGGACCTGTCCACACCGCCGGTGCTGGTGGGCATTCACACCGGCGGGGTCTGGCTGGCGCAGGCCCTGCGTGACCGGCTGTGGCCGCAGGCGCCGTTGTCGCAGCTCAATATCAGCTTTCACCGCGATGACTTCGCGCGTATCGGCCTGCACCCACAGGTCGGCGCCTCGGATATGCAAGAGGATGTCGAGGGACGCACCCTGCTGCTGGTGGATGACGTGCTGCACACCGGCCGCACCGTGCGCGCGGCGATGAACGAACTGTTCGACTTCGGCCGGCCCGCCGCGATCCGGCTGGCGGTGCTGGTCGACCGCAGCGGCCGCGAACTGCCGGTGGCGGCCGATTACGTCGGGCTGGAACGCGACGTCCCCGCCGAGCAACAGATCAAGCTGGAAGGGCCGGATCCGCTGACCCTGGTACTGCGATGAACACCCCGTCGGTACCCCAGGTGGATGCGCAGGGCAGCTTGCGGCACCTGCTGACGGTGGACGGCCTGCCCGCGGACCTGATCCGGGAGATTCTCGACCGCACCGCCACCTTCCTGCCCGATCCCGGCGCACCACCCCGCAAGGTGCCGCTGCTGCGCGGCGCTACCGTGGTCAACCTGTTCTTCGAACCCTCCACGCGCACCCGCACCACGTTCGAACTGGCAGCAAAGCGGCTGTCGGCGGACGTGCTCACCCTGCAGATGGAACATTCATCCAAGACCAAGGGCGAACACGACCTGGACACCCTGTTCACGATGCAGGCCATGGGCGCCAACATTTTCGTGATCCGCCACCCGGACAATGGCGCCGCCGCCTATTTCGCCGACAATGCCGCGCCCGATGTCGCCGTGCTCAACGCCGGGGACGGCAGTCATGCCCATCCCACCCAGGCGCTGCTGGACATGTTCACCATCCGCCGCCACAAACCGGATTTCACCGGGCTGCGGGTGGCCATCGTCGGCGACATCCGCCACTCGCGCGTGGCGCACTCCGACATTGCCGCCCTGCGCACCCTGGGAGTCACCGATATCCGCGTGGTGGCCCCGGCACCACTGCTGCCCGATAACGCCGCCACGCTCGGCGTACACCCCTGCGCCACACTGGCCGACGGGCTCGACGATGCCGACGTGGTCATCGCACTGCGCATTCAGCACGAACGCATGCAGCAGGCGCTCGATATTTCCCCAGCTGATTACCGGCGCGACTTCGGCCTGACCGCGGATAACCTGGTCAGCCTGAAGCCCGATGCCCTGATCCTGCACCCGGGCCCGATCAATCGCGGGGTGGAGATCGACCCGGACATCGCCTACGGGCCGCAGTCGGTGGTCCTGGAGCAGGTGCGCAACGGCATTGCCGTACGCATGGCGGTGATGGCGATGATTGCCGGGGCCCGTTCAGGCGCCTGAGCCGCTCCGACGGTCGCCTCTTTCGCCGCATGCCGCAGTCAAGGCAATATGAATGCGGGCCGGAGACGGAGAACGCCATGAAACCGCTTCTGATTTCCCTGGCCGGCATCGCGATAGCCGGTACCACCACGCTTGCCGCGGCGAAGGATCCGATCTTTCAGGAAGCCGAGGACCGCCGGTCATCCGGCGCGGATGCCGAACGCACTGATCGCGACCGACGATCCGACGGCGTTGTCGGCGAACAGACGCAGCGCCAGGAACGCCGGGTCAACGACCGACTCAACCGCGAGACCGACGAGGCCGTGGACGGCCTGCTCGACGGTCTCTTCGATTAAGCGGGCCACGGCCCTACCTACCCTGGGAGGCACCATGCCCCGATTCAGCGCCCTGGTTCTGCTCGCCTTCTCCACGGCCGCGGCCGCAGGCGGCACGGCAACGGTCGAAGTCACCGGCGACAACGCCGCCGGTGGCAACATGACAATGCGCTGGCAGGACGCGGACAACGTCCGCATCGATCCGCCGAACCAGCCGGCCTACATGCTGCTGCGCGGCGGCAAGGCCTACACCGTGATGTCCACCGGCGGCCGGACCATCGTGATGGACCTGGCGTCGATTTCGAACATGCCGGGCGGCGGCCCCGGCGGCATGGGCAGCCCCGACATGGGTGGTACCTCGGCCATCAGCCGTGCCACCGCGGTCAGCGACATCGATGCCACCGGCAAGCGCGAGACCATTGCCGGCATCGAAGGCGAAACTTACACCGTCACCTGGACCGACGCCGACGGCACCAGCCACAGCGGCGATGCCGTGCTCAGTGACAATGGCACGGTGGTGGAAATGAGCCAGGCCTTCGGCGGCTTCATCGAGGCCATGGCCGCAATCGGCAACAACAAGCCGGCCGGCGATGCCATCAGCGAGAAGCTCGCCGCGGAGGGCCTGGGTGTCCTGCGTTTCGAGAACCAGTTCCGTCTGGCGGAGATTTCCGATGAAACGCCATCCGCCGACACGTTCGAACTGCCCGCCAAGCCCATGAACCTGCAGGACATGATGAAGGGCATGCAGCCCTCGCAGTGATCGCCCCTCACGGCCCGGAGCGCCACCGACGCGGGCTGGCGTCGGCGCTGTTGCTGGGCCAGCTGTTGCTCGTGGGCTGGGCGCCACCGTCCCCGGCAGACAGCCTGGACACGCAGCGGGCAGAACCCGTCGCCGCGGCAAGCCCGACGCCCTGGTGGCAACACCCGGCCTGGTCGGCGAAAGTCGGCCTCGAGGCCCGCTATTTCCCGGATGAACCGGCCGACGACCGTCAGTTCGACGGGGTCAACCTGTCAGCTTCGCTCAACCCGTCGATGGTGCTCGACTGGGACGAGCGCGATCAGCGCATCAGCGTGGAACTGTTCGGACGGGTCGACCAGCATGACGCGGCCCGCACCCACGCCGATGTCCGCGAAGCCCTGTACCGCTATAACGCACGCAGCCACGAGTGGCGGATCGGCTGGGGCCGGGTGTTCTGGGGCGCGACGGAATCAGCCAACATCGTCGATATCGTCAATCAGCGGGACTTCGTGGAGGATCCGGGCGGTACCGCACGCCTGGGCCAGCCGATGGTCAACCTGAGCCTGTTCCTCGGCGCCGGGACACTCGATTTCTACCTGTTGCCGGGATTTCGCGAGCGCACGTTTCCGGACACCGACGGCCGCCCGCGACCGCTGCTGCCGGTCGACGACGATGCCGCCCGCTTCGAGAGTGACGCCGGCGACGATCACGTGGACCTGGCGCTGCGCTACCGGCGCAATCTCCGTGGCTGGGACGTCGGCGTCTCCTATTTCCGCGGCACCGCGCGCGATCCCCGTTTCGACATCGGCTTCGATGACTGCACCGCCGACGTCGCGTTGCTGCCGATCACGGGTGGCCTGCTGCCACCGCTGACGGTGGATTGCGCGCAGGCCGACATTCCGGCCCCGCCGGCCGATGATCTGCTCCTCGGCGACGTGGCGGTCACCGTGGACAACCCGGTGTTCGTGCCGGTCTACGATCAGATCGACCGCGTCGGGCTGGATATCCAGGGCCAGCGCGGCCGCACGCTGTGGAAACTGGAAGCCATCCATGAGTGGTCGCGGGCCGGGGATTTTCACGCCCTGGTCGGGGGATTCGAGTACAGCTTCTACGACCTCGGCGGTTCCGGCATGGACCTGGGCGTGATCGCCGAGTACTTGTACGACAGTCGCGGCCGGATCGACCCCGATCTGGCCCGGGCCGCCGCGGCGCTGGGCCGGCGCGAACGTCTGGCATTCGCGGATATCGATCAGGCCCAGGCGTTTCGCGATTCCCTCGGGACCCAGCGAGCGGCTCCCTTCAACAACGACATCTTCGTCGGCACCCGTCTGTCGGTGAACGACCTGCCATCCACCACCCTGCTGGCCGGCGCGATCGTGGATGCGGAAACCGGGGCCACACTGGGCAGTCTGGAGGCCAGCCGGCGACTGGGCAGCCGGATGCGGCTGTCGGCCACCATCCGGGTGTTCGCCAACCTGCCGGTCACCGATCCAGCCTTCGGGTTCCGGCGGGATGATTATCTTCAGGTTCGGTTGACGCGGTTCTTTTAAGCCCCTGATACCGATGATGGCGCGGCGCCTTGAAAGGCGCCCTACGGGTCTATCCGGGCGGACATCTAGACGATCGGCGGCTCATCCGCATCGCCGGCCGTTTCGGCGTCGGGGTCATGAGCGCTCTGGAAGGCCTCGACCCGATCGGCCACGGCGCGGGCGCCCTGCACCCGGGCAACGTGGTAGAGCGCATCGCCGGCATGGGCCAGCGGCAGATTGGAGCGGCCGATGACGATGCCGGCGTGGTCGGCTTCTACCTCGACTTCCTGTTCGCCGAACGGATCGGCGACCAACGCCAGGGGCTGGCCCTTGGTGACCCGGGCGCCCAGATCCACCAGCGACCGCAGAATCCCGGACTCCGGCGCCCGCACCCAGTTCGAGTCGAGCGCAATAACCGGCGGCGCCGGCGGCTTGCGGCGGCCCCGGCGGGCGAGCATGCCCAGTTGCCGGAGCACGCCGGTAATCCCGCGCACGCCGGCGCGGATGCAGAACTCGTCGAAACGCAGCGCCTCGCCCGCCTCGTAGAGCAGCATCGGCACGCCCTGGCTGGCGGCATATTCACGCAGTGAACCTTCGCGCAGTCCGGCATTGACCATCAGTGGACAGCCGAATGCCTCCGACAGCAGCCGGGTCTGGTCATCGTCGAGATTGGCGCGGATCTGTGGAAGATTGGGGCGATGCACCGCGCCGGTGTGCAGGTCGATGGCGTAATCGGCCTGGGCCAGAATCTCGGTGACGAACACATGCGCCAGCCGGGCGGCCACCGAGCCGTGTTCGGAACCGGGAAAGCAGCGGTTGAGATCGCGCCGGTCCGGCAGATAGCGGGAATGCCTCAGGAAGCCGTGCACATTGACGATGGGCACGGCGATCAGCGTGCCGGCCAGATTGCGCATCGCGGGCAATCGCAGCAGCCGGCGGATGATTTCCACACCGTTGAGTTCGTCGCCGTGAATCGCCGCGGAGATGCACACCGTGGGCCCGGCCCGGCGGCCGCGGATCACGTGCACCGGCATGGTCAGAGTGGCGTGGGTGTAGAGATCCGCCACCGGCAGATCGATGGTGGTGCGGGAGGCTGGCGGTACGCGGGTGCCGCCGATCAACACATCGGCGTCATTTCGAGCTGGTGTATTAGCCATTCAGGTTCGAGTTCTCAGATTCGAGTTTCTAGTGGACGAGTCGGCGGTCTCCTTCCTGAAACTCGACACTTGAAACGTCGCCGGCCAAAGCGCCGCACTAGCCTCCACCACGCGTCCGCGTCTTGCCCAGGCGCGCATTCTTCTCGATGAAGCTGATGATCTGGCCGGCGACGTCCTTGCCGGTGGCGGCCTCGATGCCTTCCAGCCCGGGGGAGGAATTCACTTCCATCACGACGGGACCGTGGTTGGAGCGAAGGAGATCCACACCCGACACATTCAGGCCCATGATGCGCGCCGCCCGCACGGCGGTGGAGCGCTCTTCCGGCGTGATGCGAATGGGCGTGGCCACGCCGCCACGGTGGATATTGGAGCGGAACTCGCCGTCCTTGGCCTGGCGCTTCATGGCCGCCACGACCTTGTCGCCGATCACGAAACAGCGGATATCGGCGCCCCTGGCTTCCTTGATGAATTCCTGCAGCAGAAAGTGGGCGTCCAGGCCGCGAAAGGCGTCAATCACCGATTCCGCCGCCTTGCGGGTCTCGGCCAGCACCACACCCTTGCCCTGGGTGCCCTCGGTGAGCTTGATCACGAACGGCGGCCGGCCGACCAGATCGAGCAGATCGTCGGTATCGTCCGGCGAGTGGGCAAAGCCGGTCACCGGCACGCCGATGCCCTTGCGCGATAGCAGCTGCATCGAGCGCAGCTTGTCGCGGGAGCGGGAGATCGCCACCGACTCGTTGAGCGGGTAGACACCGACCATCTCGAACTGGCGCAGAACCGCCGTGCCATAGAAGGTCACCGACGCGCCGATACGCGGGATGATGGCGTCGCCACCCTCCAGCTTGCGCCCCTTGTAATGGATTTCCGGGGCATGCGGAACGATGTTCATGTAGCAACGCAGCGGGTCGATCACGAACACCTCGTGATCGCGCGCTTCACAGGCCTCCACCAGCCGCCGGGTGGAATAGAGCCGACGATTTCGCGACAGAATCGTGATTTGCATGCCGATTACCGGTTACCAGTCAGAAACGAGGCGTTGGGATCAACGGTCAGGTGCCGCATCGCGGTGCGCCCCAACAGCATACGAAAAAGCATCGTGTCACGCGCAGTGAGCGTCAGTTCGATCGGCCAGGTCCGTTCCGCGACCGCGATCGGCGTGACGATGACCAGCCGCCATTCGCGATGCCCTCCGGAGTCGGCCACCCGCCGCTCGTCCACCACTTCCGCGTCGCACCAGGTTTCCGTGCGGTCATCGCGTTGCAGCGGGTGAACACCGAAACGAACTCGCCGCCCACCCCGATCAGGATAGGGCTCAACCGAAAACGCATGCAGGGCGGACGTACGCGCACCGGTATCGACCTTCGCCTTGATCGCCTCGATACCCAGTTCCGGCAACGCGACCCACTCGCGCCAACCGACGACACAACGCTCGGGCGCGCGAATGGGTGACTCCGTCATGATCCAAAGGCGCGAGAGGCTAACACAGGCACGCAACCCGCCGGTTCAACCGGCATCGAAGGCAATCCGGTTCTCCAGGTTGTCGCGGGAATCGGCATGGTCCAGCGCCACCTCCCGATCGATGCGGCCGCTCTGGTACAGCTCGAACAGCGAATCATCGAAGGTCCGCATGCCCTTACCCTGGGCGGTATCGGTCATGGCCTCGCGCACCGCGTCGATGCGGCCCTTGAGGATCAGGTCCGCCACGTAGGGGGTGTTGACCAGAATCTCCATCGCCGCGATCCGCTTTCCATCCCGCCCGCGCACCAGGCGCTGCGACACGATGGCCCGCAGGTTCAGCGACAGGTCCATGAACAGCTGCTCGCGCTGCTCCTCGGCAAACAGGCTGATCAGGCGCTGCAGAGTCTGATAGGCGTTGTTGGCATGCAGCGTGGACAGCGCCAGGTGACCGGTGCCGGCCAGCTGGATGCAGGCTTCGACGGTATCGCGGTCGCGCACCTCGCCGATCAGCACCACGTCCGGCGCCTCGCGCATGGCCGAGCGCAGGGCATTGGCGTAGGAGCGGGTATCCGGCCCGATCTCGCGCTGATTGACGATCGCCTTGCGGTGCGGATGGTGGAATTCCACCGGATCCTCGATCGTGAGGATATGCCCCGACTGGTTGGCGTTGCGATGGTTGATCATGGCCGCCAGCGTGGTCGACTTGCCCGAGCCGGTTGCGCCCACGCAAAGCACCAGGCCGCGGCGCATCATCGCCAGATCGGCCAGGATGGGGGGCATGTCGAGATCGGCCAGTTCCGGCACCTTGCCCACGTTTCGCAACACCATGGCCACCGACCCACGCTGGCGGAACACGTTGACCCGGAAGCGCCCGACGTTGCGATAGCGGATGGCGAAATCCACCTCCCGCAGGGACCGGAACAACGCCTGCTGCTCGGGGGTCATGATGGCGTTGGCAAACGCCTCGATGCGCTCCGGGACCAGTGCCTGTCCGGCACCGCCGGTGACCGGATGCGTCTGCCCCTCGATGCGCAACATGATCGGCGCATTGCTGGTGAAGTAGATGTCCGAGGCCCCGCGATCAATGGCCAGGGCCAGATACGGGGCGATATCGTCGGTCGGACGACCGGCATCGGTCTGCGATTCCGAAGTCATGTCTGCCTCTAGCGCCGGAACAGCCCGGTCTGCTCGGGTTCGTCGTCGGCCACGCTCATCTTGTTGACGGTTTCATCCGCGGACAGATCCTCGCGGCCGCGGGTGCTGTTGAGCTTGATGTTCAGGCGCAGTTCGTTCTGGGAATCGGCGTTGCGCAGCGCCTCGGCATAACTGATCACACCGCCCTCGAACAGGTCGAACAGGAACTGATCGAACGTGATCATGCCCTGCTCGGTGGACCGATGCATGATCTCCTTGATTTCGTTGACTTCGCCCTTGAAGATCAGATCGGCGATCAGCGGCGTGTTGAGCATGATCTCCATCGCCGCGACCCGGCCGCCGGTCTCGCGCCGGACCAGCCGCTGCGACACGATCGCCCGCAGATTCAGCGACAGATCCATGAGCACCTGCTCACGCTTTTCCTCCGGGAAGAAGTTGATGATGCGGTCGAGCGCCTGATTGGCACTGTTGGCGTGCAGGGTCGACAGCACCAGATGCCCGGTCTCGGCGAACTGGATGGCGTATTCCATGGTCTCGCGGGTACGGATTTCGCCGATCAGGATCACGTCCGGCGCCTGGCGCAGGGTGTTCTTCAGCGCGTTGTCCCAGTTGTCGGTATCCACGCCCACTTCGCGCTGGGTGACCAGGCAGCGGCCGTGCGGGTGCACGTACTCGATCGGGTCCTCGATGCTGATTATGTGACCGGCGCTGTTGGCGTTGCGGTGGCCGATCATCGCCGCCAGCGACGTGGACTTGCCCGAGCCGGTAGCGCCGACGAACAGCGCCAGGCCCCGCTTGGACATCACCACATCCTTGAGCGTCGCCGGCAGGTCGAGTTCCTCGAAGGTGGGAATCTCGGTGTTGATGGTGCGCAGTACCGCGCCGACCCGGCCCTGTTGCACGAAGGCCGAGACACGGAAGCGCCCCACCTTGGGGCTGATGGCGAACTGGCATTCCTTGGTGGCGTCGAATTCCTTGGCCTGACGATCATTCATGATCGCCCGCACCACCAGCGCCGCATTCTCGTGCGACAGCGGCTTGTCCATCACCGGCGTAAGTTCGCCATCCACCTTGATCGCCGGCGGAAACCCCGTCGTAAGAAACAGATCGGAGCCGCCGCGACTGATCAGCAGCCGCAGCAATTCCATGACCATCTTGAGTGCCTGTTCGCGATCCATTATCAGGACCTCCTACCTAGAACTGGTCCTTGTTCTGGGCTCGCCGACGCGCCTCTTCGCGCGTCACCTCACCCTTGCGCACCAGATCCAGCAGGCACTGATCCAGCGTCTGCATGCCCTGCCCCTGCCCGGTCTGGATCGACGAATACATCTGCGCCACCTTGTTTTCCCGGATCAGGTTCCGGATGGCCGGCGTACCAAGCATGATCTCGTGGGCGGCCACCCGTCCACCGCCGCGCTTCTTGAGCAGGCTCTGGGAAATCACCGCCCGCAGGGATTCGGACAGCATGGCCCGGATCATGTCCTTTTCCGCCGCGGGAAACACATCGATGATGCGGTCCACGGTCTTGGCCGCCGAACTGGTGTGCAGGGTGCCGAGCACCAGATGACCGGTCTCGGCCGCAGTCAGGGCCAGGCGGATGGTTTCCAGGTCCCGGAGCTCGCCCACCAGGATGCAGTCCGGATCCTCGCGCAGGGCGGACCGCAGCGCTTCATTGAACCCCAGGGTGTCGCGGTGCACTTCGCGCTGGTTGATCAGGCACTTCTTGGACTCGTGCACGAACTCGATCGGGTCTTCCACGGTGAGAATATGCGCCAGCTCGTTCTCGTTCTTGTGGTTGACCATGGCCGCCAGGGTGGTCGACTTGCCCGAGCCGGTGGGCCCGGTCACCAGCACGATGCCGCGCGGGAAGTCGGCAATGTCCTGGAATATCTTGGGCGCCCGCAGATCCTCAAGCGTGAGCACCTCCGAGGGGATGGTGCGGAATACCGCGCCGGCACCGCGGTTCTGGTTGAATGCGTTGACACGGAAGCGCGCCAGACCCGGAATCTCGAACGAGAAGTCGGTTTCCAGGAACTCCTCGAACGCCTTGCGCTGCTTGTCGTTCATAATGTCGTAGACGAGATCGAACACTTCCTTGTGTTCCATCGCCGGCAGATTGATCCGGCGCATGTCGCCGTCGACACGAATCATCGGCGGCAGACCCGCCGACAGGTGCAGGTCCGACGCGTTCTGCTTGACCGAAAACGCCAGTAGCTGGGAAATATCCATACGGATTGTCGCTAAACCCTTATAATTCCGTGGCTTTTGATCGCTAACCTAGCCGGTAAACTCCGACGCGGCAATATGAAGGAACTGATACAACGCCTCGGCGCCGTCCGGGCCGCCATCGATGACGCCGCCCGGCGTGCGCAGCGCGACCCCGCGGCCATTCGTCTGGTGGCGGTCAGCAAGACCCGCACCGCCGACGAGATTGCCGCGGCGGCCGACGCCGGCCAGCGGGACTTCGGCGAGAACTACCTGCAGGAAGCCCTGCCCAAGATCGAGGCACTGCGTGACCGCCACCTCGTCTGGCACTTTATCGGCCCGATCCAGTCGAACAAGACCCGTGACATTGCCACCCATTTCGACTGGGTGCATTCGGTGTCGCGGCTGAAGATCGCACGGCGGCTGTCCGCCCAGCGGCCCGACGACGCGCCGCCGCTCAACGTCTGCCTACAGGTGAACATCGACGGTGAGGACAGCAAGGCGGGGGTTGCACCGGCAGAAACCCTCGAGCTGGCCCGCGAGATCGCCGCCCTGCCCCGCCTGACCCTGCGCGGCCTGATGGCGATTCCGGCCCCCAGCGACCAGGCCGCCCGACAGGCGGCACCGTTCGCCGCCCTGCGCCGGCTGGCCGAGGACTGCCGCGATCAAGGCCTCGCGGTGGATACGCTGTCGATGGGGATGTCCGGCGATCTGGACGCCGCGGTGACCGAAGGCAGTACCATGGTGCGCGTGGGCACCGCGATCTTCGGACCGCGACCGGTCAAGACAGGGGAAACGCACTGATGAATCAGGACGCACTCAAACGACAGGCGGCGGAAACCGCTTACCAGCACGTTCGCGAGGGCGAATGGCTGGGCGTGGGCACCGGTTCCACCGTCAACCACTTCATCGATGTCCTGGCCGAACGCCAGCCGTCGCTCCAGGGTTGCGTATCCAGTTCGGATGCCACCACCCAGCGGCTGGAAGCCGCCGGCTTCGACGTAGTCGAACTCAATACTGCGGGTGATCTGCCCCTGTATGTCGACGGCGCCGACGAAGCCAACGCGCATCTGGAACTAATCAAGGGCGGTGGCGGCGCCCTGACGCGGGAAAAGATCATTGCCGGCGCCAGCCGTCACTTCGTCTGCATGGTGGACGAGTCCAAACAGGTGGAACTGCTGGGGCACTTCCCGCTGCCGGTGGAGGTCATCCCGATGGCCCGCAGCTTCGTGGCCCGCCAACTGGTGAAGATGGGCGGCGAGCCGGAGCTGCGCGAGAATTTCACCACCGACAACGGCAACCCGATTCTGGACGTTCACAACCTCGAGATTCTCAACCCGATCGAGATGGAGGACCGCATCAACGCCATCCCCGGCGTTGTGACCGCAGGACTGTTCGCGAGGCGCCCGGCGGATACCCTGATCGTGGCCGCCGCCGGCGGCGTGGAGACGCGAACCCGATGAACAACATGCCTGATCCGGAAATTAAACTGCCGCCCGAACAGGACCGGGGTGAAGTCGTGCTGGCCGCCGGCTGCTTCTGGTGCGTCGAAGCCGTGTTCCAGGCCCTGGCCGGGGTCGAGGACGTCACCTCCGGCTATGCCGGGGGCGACGCCGATACCGCCAACTACCAGGCTGTCTGTACCGGCCGCACCGGCCATGCCGAAGTCATCCGCGTGCGCTACGACCCGGCAGTGGTCAGTTTCGGCACCCTGCTGAAGGTGTTCTTCGCCGTGGCCCACGATCCCACTCAGCTGAACCGTCAGGGCAACGACCTCGGCCCGCAGTACCGCTCTGCCGTATTCGTCGCCGATGACGAGCAGAGGCGGGTGGCGCAGGCCTACATCGAACAACTGGACCGGAGCGGCGTGTTCGGCGCCCCCATCGCCACCAAGCTGGAGCCACTCAAGGCTTTCCACGAGGCCGAGGCCTACCACCAGGATTTCGCGATCAATAATCCCAGCCAGCCCTATGTCTGCATGGTGGCCCAGCCCAAGCTGGACAAGCTGGCGCGCCAGTTTCCGGGGCACCTCGCCGGGGATTGATCAGCCCGCGGCGGGCAGGCGCAGCCGGGCCGACAAGCCGCCCGTTGACGAGGACCCGAGCGCCAGTGATCCGCCGTACAGGTCGGTCAGCTCCAGCACGATCGACAACCCCAGGCCCGAGCCCGGCACGGACTCGTCCAGCCGCCGGCCGCGGTGCAGAACGTTGTCCCGCGCCTCGGACGCCAATCCGGGCCCGTCATCCTCGATCACGATTTCCAGTTGCTCGCCCTGGCCGAGGGCGGTCACGGTCACCTGCCGCGATGCCCATTTGCAGGCGTTTTCCATCAGATTCCCCAGCATCTGCTCCAGATCCTGAGACTCGCCCCGGAATGCCAGGTCCGGCCTCGACGATACGTCGATTCGCTGCTCGCGAAACAGCCGGGACAGGGTTCGTTGCAGACCTGTGAGTACCGGCGACAGCAAGGTCCGGGCGTCGGGACGGTTGACGGCAGCAATGCGAGCGTGGGCCAGATGCCAGTCGATGTCGCGCTGCATCTCGTCGGCGACCTGCTGCAGGCGCTCGGCCAGCGCCGTCTTGCCATGACCGCGCTGTTGATGAGCCTCGTTGCTCAGCACCGACAACGGTGTCTTCAGCGCATGCGCCAGATTGCCGGCACGACTGCGGGCCCGTTCGATCAGGGTCTGGTTGTCGCGCAGTACCGCGTTCATGTCGGTCACGAGGGGCGCGACCTCGCTGGGATAGTCGCCGGCCAGGGTACTGGCGCTCCCCCGCCGTATGGCGATCAGTTCGTCGCGAAGCCGACGCAGCGGCCGAAGCCCCAGACGGACCTGCAGCACCGCTGCCAGCACCAGGCCGAGCGCCAGCACCGCGAATCCCGCGGTCAGGACCAGGCCGAAACGCTGCATGGCGGCCTCGACATCATCCAGATCGCTGGCAACAGTCAGGCGCACGGTGCCCTCGAGCCGCGGCAGGGTCACCTGCCGCGTCAGAGCCAGCAACGACTGGCCGCGGGGACCGGAAAGATAGCCCGGCCGGGCGTGGGCACCGACCGACGCGTCTGACGGCAGTGCCTGATCCCATAAGGATCGGGACCGGACCACCACGGCGTCATCGCGCGCCACCTGCCAGTAGTGGCCGGAAAACACCCGCTGGTAAAGCGGGTCGCTGAGCTCCCGCTCGATCGCGAGGCGCCCGTCGGGCCGCGCTGCCGACACCGCAAGCAGCTGGTCGAGATCGGCACTCAATCGCTGACGCAGCTGGGCTTCCATCTGACCGCGGGCGGTATAGAGCAACAGCAGCTCGGTCAGCACCAGCGCCATCAGCCCCCAGATTGCAGCCCCCAGAAGAAGCCTGCCCTGCAGCGATCGGGGCGTCAGGCGCACGGCTCGCCGATGCGATAACCGAAACCACGTTCGGTGGCGATGACATTATCGCCGAGCTTGGCCCGCAGTCGGCGGATAAACACTTCCACCGTATTGGAGTCGCGATCGTAATCCTGCGCGTAGATGTGCTCGATCAGCTCGCTACGCGAAACCACCGCGCCCGCGTGATGCATCAGGTAGGACAGCACACGGTACTCATGACCGGTGAGTTTGATCGGGACCCCGTCAAGGCTGACACGTGCGGTTCGCGTGTCCAGGCTTACGCCGGCAATCTCGAGTACCGCGCTGGCAGCTCCGCCGGCGCGGCGCAGCAGGGCCCGCAGCCGCGCCAGCAGTTCCTCCATTCGAAACGGCTTGGCCAGGTAATCATCAGCGCCGGCATCCATCCCCTCAACCTTTTCATGCCAGGCATCGCGGGCGGTGAGGATAAGCACCGGCATGGCAAACCCATCGGCCCGCCAGCGCCGCAACACGCTCAGGCCGTCCAGCTGCGGCAGCCCGAGGTCGAGCACCACGGCGTCGCAGGCTTCGGTACTGCCGATGAAATGCGCCTGCTCACCATCAGCCGCGGTATCCACGGCGTAACCGGCTTGCTCCAGAGCGGCTCGCAACTGGTCGCGCAGGCGCGCCTCATCCTCGACTACCAGAATCCTCATGGAACCTAGTCCGGCGTGCCGGGCGGAACGCATTCCAGTGCCGCCAGGCCCCGTCCCTCGGCTTCCAGCAATGCCAGGCTGCTGGCGTCGTATTCCAGCTCGGCGACGTCACCATGCGGCCCTACCAGCGTGATCTCGTAGGACCAGCGTTCGTCATCCTCGTCCAGCTCCACTTCCAGCATGTCACCGCGGCAATCCGTCTCCACGCGCGCCAGAAGCTCGGCGAGGGGACGAATCTTGCCCGCTTCGAGTGCCGCGCGGGCTTCCCGCTGGTCGTCGGCAACCGCCGGCATGCCGGCAAGCAGTACGCACGTCAATACAAGGACCAATCGCATCATGGGCGCTTTATAGCACTCCGAAGGATTAACAGCGGATTAACAACGGGTTCATGGGCGGTTCAATCGCGCGGCGTCAGCATGCCCGCTCTTTCCACCGATTGAGGTAACGACGATGCGACTGATCGATACGCTTTCCGCCGCCAGCCTGCTCGCCACCGCCGGGATGGCAATGGCCCAGACCAGTGACCCCGGCAACGACAAGAGCATGATCGAAGTGCTCCAGAGCCTGGAAGCCGAGGGTTATAGCGCGTTCGAGGACATCGACCGCGAGCACAACCACTACGACGTGACCGCGACCGATGCCAACGGCGTCCGGGTTGAACTGGAAGTCGGTCTGCAGAACGCCGAAGTGCTGCGCAGCGAACGCGAGGATTGATCTCGTAATCCACGCCGACTCAACGCAGGGTGCCGGGGCAACTCAGTCGGAGTTGTCCCGTTTTTTTATACATTTCCATGCTTTAACGAACCGCGGCGACAAACAGGTCGGCGCAAGCTGGCCCTGCGCATGAAAACGAAAACCCGCCTTGTCGGCGGGTCTTTTGTTTGGCTGGGGGAGAGGGATTGTCGCACCTGCGGCGCGACCCTTCGGGCTCGTTACACTCGCGTCCCGATCGCCTTACGGCGATCGTGATCGAACCAATTTTCTATTTGTGGGGGTTCGAATGAGTCACCTATCCAAACCAAAGAACCCGCCACGAGGGCGGGTTCTTTGGTTTGGCTGGGGGAGAGGGATTCGAACCCCCACTGGCGGAGTCAGAGTCCGCAGTCCTACCGTTAGACGATCCCCCAGTTGATCGTCGCCGCTCTTAGCGCTTGCTGTACTGCGGCGCCTTGCGGGCCTTGCGCAGGCCGACCTTCTTGCGCTCGACCTTGCGGGCATCGCGCGTGACGTAGCCGGCGCTGCGCAGAACACCGCGCATGCCTTCGTCGTACTGGATCAGCGCGCGGGCAAGGCCGTGACGAATCGCGCCGGCCTGGCCATTCGGCCCACCGCCTTCGACGGTGACATAGATATCGAAGCGCTCGGTGGAATCAGTCACTTCAAGCGCCTGCCGCACGATCATGCGAGAGGTCGGCCGCCCGAAGTAGTCGTCCAGCGACTTCTTGTTGACAGTGATCTCGCCCTTGCCGGGCCGGAGGAAAACACGGGCGGTCGCGGTCTTGCGCCGGCCGGTGCCGTAGCTCTGTTCGGTTGCCATCGATTAAATCTCCAACGCCTTGGGCTGCTGCGCGGTATGGGGGTGTTCACCACCCGGGTAGACCCGCAGCTTTCGGTACATGGCACGGCCCAGCGGGTTCTTGGGCAGCATGCCCTTCACGGCCAGTTCGATCACACGCTCGGGATGACGCTCGAGCTGCTCTTCCAGCGTCGTCTCCTTGAGGTGGCCGGGGTGGCCGCTGTGGCGGTAGTAGCGCTTCTGCTCGCGCTTCTTGCCGGTCACGTGCACCTTTTCGGCGTTGATCACCACGATGTGATCGCCGGTGTCCACGTGGGGCGTGTATTCAGGCTTGTGCTTGCCGCGCAGACGCGTGGCAATTTCGGTGGCCAGCCGGCCCAGCGTCTTGCCATCGGCATCAACCAGATACCAGTCGGCAGCAACCTCGCCGGGTTTCGCGGAATACGTCTTCATGTCGGTGTCTCGCAGATAGCGGAATGCGCCGGGGCCTGCCACCCCGAAAGGCGCGCGATATTACCCGAGGCGGTGGGACATTGCAATGAACGCCGCGGGATTCAGGGCTTGCGGCTGAGCAGTTCGTCGACCGGACGTCGCCGCATTTTCGGGGCCTCGTCCGGATAGCCGTACCAGAGTAACGCAATCACTTCCTCGACCGTGGGATCGATTTCCAGCAGGGCATGAAATTCAGGGTCCCGGGTGACCTCGCCGGTGGTCCATTTGCTGGCCACGCCCTCGCACCAGAGCGACAACGTGAGGTTGTGCACAGCGCAGGCGCAGGCGGCATAGTCCTCGCGGGCGCGCAGCGCATCCGGGTCCAGCACCTGGGTCACCGCCAGCCAGCCGGGGATCGCGCCCCAGCGCTGGCGCTTGACCTCGCCCGCGGCCTCACCGCGGGCCGCCGCCACTCGGCGGGCGTTGAGATCGACGATCTTCGTCGCCGTCTCGCGCCCGAGCAGGTGAAAGCGCCACGGCTGGGTGAGTTTGTGGTTGGGTACCCAGCGGGCGGCCTCGAGGGCCCGCATGACGACCTCGTCGGCCGGCCGTACCGGCAGAAAGCGGGCGATGGTGCGCCGTCCGCGCACGAGTGCCGCCAGTTGCGACTGCTCAATCGGGGGCGGCTCGGGGCCGATGCGGTCGTCGTCGCTCATGGCGCCAGCGCAGTCTCGACCCGCAGCAGGATCAGGTCCGCCAGTTCGGCATGCATCGCCGCCCGCAGGTCCCGGCTCTCGGCATCCGCCGCCAGCCGCCGGCTGTCGTCGAAGCCCACGTCGCGCTGGGTGCTGACCTGCTGATCGCGCAGCAGGGTTTCCCCGTCCCGGATCAGGTCGAAGCTGGCCTCGCTGATCAGCTCGAAGGCATTGGCGCGACCATCCTGCGGGCTCACGGACAGCACCCGCCGGGTGTCATCGATACTGCGGATCACCAGTCGTGCCGATGCCGGGCCGTCACCGTCGCCGGTTCGCTCGCGCAGCACGTCGATCAGCGGCGGCGGCAGCACGCTGTATGGCTGCTGGTACTCGATCTGCAGGTTCGCCAGTCCGGGGCCGGCAACGCTGCCGGCCATGTGGAAGCCGCAGGCCGGCAGCCACAGGCTGAGCAGAAGGAGTGCGGCGGCGCGCACTAGACCACCAGATTGAGCAGCTTGCCGGGCACGACGATGCGCTTGCGCACCGCCTGGTCGGCCAGATGACGGGCGACATTGGGCTCTTCGCGAGCCGCGGCCTCGATCGCATCGTCGTCCAGATCCGCGGCCACGCGGATGCGGCCGCGCACCTTGCCGTTGATCTGCACCACCAGCTCCACTTCGTCCCGCGCCAGGGCCGCCGGATCATGGATCGGCCACTCGGCGTCCAGCAGATCATCACGGTGGCCAAGGCCCTGCCAGAGAACCTCGGCCACGTGCGGCACAATCGGGGTCAACATGCGCACGACGGCATCCAGGGCTTCCTGGCGCACGGCCCGGCCACCGGGCGAGTCATCGTCGAACCTCGCCAGGGCGTTGCACAGTTCCATCACCGCGGCGATGGCGGTATTGAAGGTGTAACGCCGGCCGATGTCATCGCCCACCTTGGCGATGGTTTCGTGCAGCTTGCGCCGCATCGCCATCTGACCCTCGTCCAGAGCATCCGGATCCGCCAGCGGCGCCGGGCCGGTGGCGGCATGGTCGGCCACCAGCCGCCACAACCGCTTGAGGAAACGGAACGCGCCCTCGACGCCCGCATCCGACCATTCCAGCGACTGCTCCGGCGGCGCCGCGAACATCATGAACAGGCGCACGGTATCGGCGCCGTAGTGATCGATCATCGCCTGGGGGTCGACCGTGTTGCCCTTGGACTTGGACATCTTGGCCCCGTCCTTGAGCACCATGCCCTGGGTCAGCAGCCGGGCGAAGGGCTCGTCCGGGGCCGACAGACCCTCGTCACGCAGCAGCTTCTGGAAGAAGCGGGCGTAGAGCAGATGCAGGATGGCGTGCTCCACCCCGCCGATGTACTGATCCACCGGCAGCCAGTAGTTGGCCCGCTGGTCCAGCATGGACTGATCATTGTCCGGGCCGGTGTAGCGAGCGAAGTACCAGGAGGATTCGACGAAGGTATCGAAGGTATCGGTTTCGCGCCGCGCCGGGTTGCCGCATTGCGGACAGGCGACCTCGACGAAATCGGCCCGTCCGGGCAGCGGTGAACCGGCACCCTCGCGGGTGACATCCTCCGGCAGGCGCACGGGCAGATCGGCTTCGGGCACCGGCACCGCGCCGCAGGCCTCGCAGTGAATCACCGGAATCGGGCAGCCCCAGTAGCGCTGGCGGGAGATACCCCAGTCACGCAGGCGGTACTGAATACGGCGCCGGCCGCGGCCGTCCGCCGCCAGCCGGTCGGCGATCGCGGCGAAGGCCTCGTCGAAGCCCAGGCCGGTGAACTCGCCCGAATCGACCAGGCTGCCGTGTTCGGTAAAGGCTTCCTCGCTGACATCCGGCGCCACGCCTTCGGCGGTGGCAATCACCGGCTTGATCGGCAGGCCGTAGGCACGGGCGAAATCCCAGTCGCGCTGATCGTGCGCCGGCACCGACATGATCGCACCGGTGCCGTATCCCATCAGCACGAAGTTGGCGACATAGACCGGTAGTGCCTCGCCCGACAGCGGGTGCATTGCCTCCAGGTCGAGCCGGAAACCGCGCTTGTCACGGGTTTCCAGGTCGGCCGCGGCCGTCCCACCGCTGCGGCATTCGCGGCAGAATGCCGCCAGTTCGGGATCGGCGGCCTCGCGTGCGGTCACCAGCGGATGGTCGGCGGCCAGCGCCATGTAGGTGGCGCCCATCAGGGTGTCCGGGCGCGTGGTGAACACCGTGACCGGCGCCTCCTGTCCACGGATGGCGAAGTCGATCTCCACGCCTTCCGAGCGGCCGATCCAGTTGGCCTGCATGGTGCGCACGGCATCCGGCCAGCCGTCCAGACGATCCAGGTCGGCCAGCAGTTCGTCGGCGTAATCGGTGATCCGCAGGAACCACTGCGGGATCTCGCGCTGCTCGACCACCGCACCCGACCGCCAGCCGCGGCCTTCCACCACCTGTTCGTTCGCCAGCACGGTCTGGTCAACCGGATCCCAGTTGACCACCGATTTGGCGCGGTAGACCAGACCCTTCTTCAGCAGGCGGATGAACAGCCATTGCTCCCAGCGGTAGTAGTCCGGGTCGCAGGTGGCGAGTTCGCGATTCCAGTCGTAGGCGAAGCCCAGCCGCTGAAGCTGGCCGCGCATGGTGTCGATATTGGCGCGCGTCCATTCGGCCGGCGGCACACCGTTGGCGATGGCCGCGTTCTCGGCCGGCAGCCCGAACGCATCCCAGCCCATGGGCTGCAACACGTTGCGGCCGCACATGCGCTGATAGCGGCTGATGACGTCGCCGATGGTGTAGTTGCGCACATGCCCCATGTGGAGCTTGCCGCTGGGGTAGGGAAACATCGACAGGCAGTAGAATTTTTCGCGGCTGTCGTCCTCGACGGCGGCGAAACTCTGCTCACGCGTCCAGCGTTCCTGGACAACGGGCTCGATCTCCCGTGGCTTGTATTCGGATTCCATCCGGTGCTGCTGGCTTTCTGGTTGGGGGGACAAGGCGCGCAAGGATATCGCAGGGGCCGACGGACGGCCTAACCGGCACCAGGCGCGACCACGACGACGTGCGGAATCAGACTGCCTTCCCGCGCCAGCGGGAGGCCCCGACCCCGGCCACCACCAGCACCACCGCAAGCGACCAGGCGGGGGCGTTGCCATAGGTGACGATCGGCGTTGCGCCCTGACGGGGCGTCACCTCGGCCTCGAGCGTGGCCACCTCGAACTGCGGCGTGCGCTGACGCACCCGGCCGGTGGGGCCGATCACCGCGCTGATGCCGGTATTGGCCGCGCGCAACAGCGGGCGCCCGGCCTCCAGCGCGCGCATGCGCGCGATTTCCAGATGCTGATGCGGGGCGCTGGTATCGGCGAACCACGCATCGTTGGTGACATTCACGAGGATGCCCGCGGCCGGCAGGGCCCGGCGGATTTCCCGCGGAAAGGCATCCTCGAAACAGATGGAAATGCCCAGGCCGATGCCGTCCACCTCGATCAGCGGCTGGTCGATCGGCCCGCGGGTGAAGCTGTAGCGCATGTTCACTCCGTCGACCAGAGGCTTGATGAAGTCGGGTACCGGAAAATATTCGCCGAACGGCACCAGATGGCGCTTGCGGTAGCGGCCCTGATCGATGCCCATGGCCTCCACGACATTGAAGAACTGCTCCGCCACCCGGTCGTAGACCAGAAAACCGATCAGCTCGGTGCGACCGGTCTGTGCCGCCCGCTGATCGATATTGTCCAGATAATCCTCCTGCAGAACCCGCAGGGAGGGGATCGCGGCCTCCGGCCAGATCACCAGCCGGGCATCGACCTCGTCCGACAACTGCCGGTAGAGCCGCTTGGTGGGTTCCAGATTCTCCGGCCGCCATTTCTCGGCCTGATCGACATTACCCTGCAGAATGGCCACCGACAGCGGTGTTCCAGCCGGCGTGGTCCAGGACAACGGGGCGGGCAGCGCCCAGAGCCCGATCGGAAGCATCACCACCAGCGCCGCGGCCAGCACCCGGTCGAACAACCCACCGGCGAACAGCAGCCAGAGGGTGCCAGCCGCCGCCACCAGCAACGCGCCGAGGCCGTAGACGCCGACGATCGGCGCCAGCCCGCGCACCGGGGCGTCGATCAGCGTGTAGCCCAGCGACAGCCAGGGAAAGCCGGTGCCGACGGTGGCACGGGCCAGTTCCAGCAACAGCCAGGCGGCCGGCAAGGCCAACAGCGCCCAAACCGACCGTGGAAGACCGCGCATCGCCACGGCCAGCCCGCCGATCACCGCGGGAAACAGCGCCAGCACCGCCACCAGCAGGGCCACCAGGAACACGCCCAGGGCCAGCGGGGCGCCACCATAAACATGCGTACTGACAATCACCCAGTAGATGCCGGTGGCGAAATACCCCACGCCGAACCACCAGCCGCGCCAGGCCCCGCGCCGGGGCGTCGGCGCCTGCCACCAGAGAGCGAGCAGGCCGATCAGCCCGAGAAGGGTGAGCCCGTAATAACCGTAAGGCGCGAATCCGACGGTTACCAGCACCCCCAGCAACGGGGGCAGCAGCACATCCTGACACCAGGTCGCGAGCCGGAACCCGCCTCGCGTCACGCGTCGGCCTCGGGCAACACGGTCAGTGAAAACAGGTGGATGCGGCGCGAGTCGGCCCGCTGCACGTTAAACTGGAAGCGATCGATGACGACGGTCTCCCCGCGCCGCGGCATGTGGCCGAACTCGTGCATCACCAGGCCACCGATGGTGTCGAACTCCTCGTCCGAAAACTCGGTGCCGAAGTAGTCGTTGAACACCTCCACCGGTGTGAGGCTGCGGACCAGGTAGCGATTGGCCTCCTGGCGCAGGATCGAGGCGCCCTCGGTCTGGTCGTACTCGTCGTCGATGTCGCCGACGATCTGTTCCAGCGCGTCTTCGATGGTGACCAGCCCCGCCACGCCGCCGTACTCGTCCACCACCACCGCCATGTGGTTGCGCGAGGCACGGAATTCCTTGAGCAGCACGTTGACTCGCTTGGCCTCGGGCACGAATACCGCCGGCCGCAGCACGTCGTCCAGGTCGAAGCCGCGCTCGGAACCATCCATGGCCACCCGCAGCATATCCTTGGCCAGCAGAATGCCCACCACTTCGTCGCGGGATTCGCCGATCACCGGGAACCGCGAATGGCCCGACTCCAGCACCACCGGCAGGATGTGGGCCACTTCGGCATCGCGCTCGACCACCACCATCTGGGACCGCGGGATCATGATGTCGCGGACCTGGATCTCGGACACGCTGAGAACCCCCTGCATCATCCACAGGGCATCGCTGTCGAGCAGGTCGTTGGCCTGAGCCTCGCGCAGGACCTCGATCAGCTCCTCGCGGTCGCGCGGTGGTCCGGCCAGGCTCTGGCCCAGCTGGCGCAGCCAGCCGTTGCCGCGTTGATCGGGGGCGTCGGATTCCTGATTCATTGGCTCATCGTGTCGGTGTCGGCGGGTAGCGCGTAGGGATCGGCAATGCCCAGCCCTGCCAGCACCGCGCGTTCTTCGTTTTCCATGATGTCGGCGTCGGCATCCTCGACGTGATCGTACCCCAGAAGATGGAGCACGCCGTGGATGGTCAGATGCGCCCAGTGGTCGGCCACGGCCTTGTCCTGCGCCCTGGCCTCGCGCGCCACCAGCGGCGCACAGATGACCAGATCGCCCAGCAGATGACAATCGGGCAGGCCCGCGTCACAGGGGAAGGAAAGCACGTTGGTGGGCCCGCTGCGACCGCGGTAGCGATGATTGAGCGCCGCGCTTTCCGCCTCGTCCACCAGGCGCAGGCACAGCTCGGCCTGATCCCGCCGCCCGGCCAGCGCGGCCGCGACGGCGCGGGATAAGTCCTCGTCGTCGGGCGCGGGCTCGGCGGATTCGCGCTGGATGTCCACCACCAAGGTCACGATTCGGCCGCGTCCTCGTGGCGCTGATAGGCCTCCACGATGCGCTGGACCAGCGGGTGGCGGATCACGTCCTGACTGGTGAAACGGGTGATGCTGATGTCGCCGACGCCATCCAGCACCTCCAGCGCGTGGCGAAGACCCGATTTCTGGTGCCGCGGCAGATCGATCTGACTGGTGTCACCGTTGACCACTACCGTGGAGCCGTACCCGAAGCGGGTCAGGAACATCTTCATCTGCTCCACGGTGGTGTTCTGTGCTTCGTCGAGAATGATGAACGACTCGTTGAGCGTGCGCCCGCGCATGTAGGCCAACGGCGCGATCTCGATCACGTTGCGCTCGATCAGCCGCGCCACCCGCTCGAAGCCGAGCATTTCATAGAGCGCATCGTAGAGCGGGCGCAGATAGGGGTCGATCTTCTGCGCCAGATCGCCGGGCAGAAAACCCAGCCGTTCGCCCGCTTCGACTGCCGGCCGCACCAGCAGCAGTCGGCGCACACGGTCGGCCTCCAGCGCTGCCACCGCGCTGGCCACGGCCAGATAGGTCTTGCCGGTGCCGGCCGGGCCGACGCCGAAGTTCAGATCGAACTCGGCCAGGCTCTTGAGATAGCGCCGCTGGTTGGGACCACGGCCGCGGATCAGGCCGCGGCGCGTCTTTATCACGGGCTCATCGGCGGACGGGGCATCGGGATCGTCGTCGTCCACGCTCACGTCGCGGGCCGCCGAGCGCACCCCGATATGCACCCGTTCCGGGGTGACCGGCCCGCTGCGGGAGGCGTCGTACAGTTCACGCAGCACCGTGAAGGCGGCCGATACGGCCGCGTCCGGGCCATGCAGCTGGAAGCGGTTGCCCCGATTGTGAATTGCCACGCCGAGCCCCTGCTCGATCTGACGGAGGTTGGCATCCTCCGGACCGCACAGGTGGGCGAGCCGTTCCGGCTCGGCCGGCTCGAGTAGAAGTGATTGGCTGGCGACGGCCAAGATTGCACCACGACTCCGCCGTCAGGCGGAAATCGCCAGGGCCTCCTCGTGGTCCGCGAGACGGCCGCGCAGGGAATTGTTCAGAGCCTCAGTGACCACCACGTCGACCATGCGCCCGATCAGACCGGGATGGCCGTCGAAGTTGATCCAGCGGTTGGAGTCGGTGCGCCCGGCCAGCTGATTGCCGCCGCGCCGGGAGGCCCGTTCCACCAGCACCCGCTGCCGGGTGCCCACCATCGCCCCCATGTAATCGGCATTGAAGGCGTCGATGCGCCGCTGCAGGCGCTGCAGGCGTTCGCGCTTGACCTCGCGCGGGGTGTCGTCCTCCAGGTCCGCGGCCGGCGTGCCCGGGCGTTTGCTGTAGATGAAGGAAAAGGCCTGGTCGAAACCGATTTCCTCCACCAGCGCCATGGTGGCCTCGAAGTCCTCGTCGGTCTCGCCGGGGTAGCCCACGATGATGTCGGTGGACAGGCTGATATCCGGCCGCAACGTGCGCAGGCGGTCGATCTTGTCGCGGAAATCCGCCACCGTGTAGCCGCGCTTCATCGACTGCAGGATGCGATCGGACCCGGCCTGCACCGGCAGATGCAGATAGTTGGCCAGCTTGGGCACTTCGCCGTAGGCGGCGATCAGGGAATCCGAGAATTCCAGCGGGTGCGAGGTGGTGTAGCGGATCCGCTCGATGCCGTCGATGTCGGCCACGTAGTTGACCAGCAGCGCCAGGTCGCAGATGCCGGCATCGCGCCCCTGGTCGTCGACCATGGGTCCGCGATAGCCGTTGACGTTCTGACCCAGCAGGGTGATCTCGCGCACGCCCTGGGCGGCGAGCTCGGCCACTTCGAGAATGACATCGTCGAACGGACGGCTGATCTCCTCGCCCCGGGTGTAGGGCACCACGCAGAAACTGCAGTACTTGGAGCAGCCTTCCATGATCGACACGAACGCCGCCGGGCCCTCGGCGCGCGGCTCCGGTAGCCGGTCGAACTTCTCGATCTCGGGAAACGCGATGTCGATCACCGACGCGCGGTTGTCGATTACGTTGTCGACCATCTCCGGCAGCCGATGCAGCGTCTGCGGCCCGAACACCAGATCCACATACGGCGCCCGCTCGCGGATGGCATGGCCCTCCTGCGAGGCCACACAGCCACCCACGCCGATCACCAGCGAGGGATTGGCATCCTTGAGCGGCCGCCAGCGGCCGAGCTGGGAGAACACCTTCTCCTGCGCCTTCTCGCGCACCGAGCAGGTGTTCAGCAGAATGATATCGGCGGCCTCGGGCGTGTCCACGCGCTCGGCGCCGCCGTATTCACGCAGCACGTCCACCATCTTGATGGAGTCGTACTCGTTCATCTGGCAGCCCCAGGTCTGGACGTAAACTTTGCGGGTCATCGGTTCCGCTGACTCGGTAAACGGGCGCTCATTCTATTCCCTGACTGACCCGGGACGCTAACGGCGGGCCAGGTAAAACGCGCCCGGCTGGCTCACTGGTACTCACGAAAGCCTTCGCGCGCTTTGCGATTGGAACCCCGGTCGGGCACACCTGCAGCCGGCGCATCCCGGCCATCATTCGATCTCGAGCACCAGCTTGCCGGTGGCCTTGCGCGCCAGCATGTCATTGAGGGCATCGGCCGCCCGCGCCAGCGGATAGGTGCGGCTGACCACCGGCCGGAAGCGGCCCTGGTTGTACCACTGGATCAGCTGCATGAAGTTGGCCATGTTGGTCCGGGCGTCCACCTGCACGAACTTGCCCCAGAACACGCCGATCACCGAGCAGCCCTTCAGCAGCAGGCGATTGGCCGCGGCCTCCGGAATCCGGCCGGAGGCGAACCCCACCACCAGCAACCGGCCATCCCAGTTGATGCAGGACAGGCACTGGTCGAAGGCATCGCCCCCGACCGGGTCGAAGATCACGTCCGCGCCCTTGCCGTCGGTCAGGGCCTTGACCTGCTCCTTGAGCGGCTCGCCTTCCGCGTAGTTGATCAGATCGTCCGCGCCGTGCTCCGCACACAGGTCCAACTTGGCCTGGCTGCTGGCCGCCGCGATCACCCGCGCGCCCATCAGCTTGCCCAGTTGCACCGCGGCCAGCCCCACCCCGCCGGCGGCGCCCAGCACCAGCAGGGTCTCGCCCTCGGCCAGCCGTCCGCGCTGCTTCAGCGCGTGGATCACCGTGCCGTACACCAGCGGGAAACCGGCGGCCTCGCCGAACGGCATGTCCGGCGGCATCGGCACCACGCCCATGCCCGGCACCACCGCCTTTTCGGCATAGCCGCCCCAGGTCATCAGGGCCATGGCCCGGTCACCGGGCTTGACGTGGGACACGCCCTCGCCCACTTCCAGCACCTCGCCGGCCACCTCGCCCCCGGGGGAGAACGGCATGTCCGGCTTGAACTGGTACTTGCCCTGGATGATGAGCGTATCCGGGAAATTCACCCCGGCCGCCTTCACTCCGATAAGGACCTCGCCCTTGCCCGGAATCGGATCATCGGCATCGGCGTATTCCAGCGACTCCGGCGGACCGTGCTGGGTACAGAGAATGGCTTTCATGAGCACACCGGCATGACTATCGAAAATGGATTGGCGGGCGAACGCCGGGGCGACCGCGCCGGAGAGCGGCGGACACACCCGCGGTCACGGCGCACGGGCCTTTTAGAACGGAATATCGTCGTCCAGGTCCTCGTCGAACCCCTGCTCGGCGGGGGCCGGCTGGGGTTTTGACTGCGGCTGGCGCTGCTGCCCGCCGCCCTGGTACTGACCACCACCCTGGCCGCCGCCGTCGTAGCTGGCACTGCCGCCGCCACCGCGCCCGTCGAGCATCTGCATGTCGTTGGCCACGATCTCGGTGGTGAACCGGTCCTGGCCGTCCTGCCCCTGCCACTTGCGGGTCTGGATGCGGCCCTCGACGTAGATCTTGCTGCCCTTCTTCAGATATTCGCCGGCGATTTCCGCCATGCGTCCGAAGAACACCAGACGATGCCATTCGGTGCGATCCTGCATCTCGCCGGACTGCTTGTCCTTCCACTGGTCGGACGTGGCCAGATTCACGTTGGCCACCGCCGTGCCGCCGGCGGTATAGCGAACCTCCGGGTCGGCGCCGAGATTGCCGATCAGAATCGCCTTGTTGATACCGCGTGCCATGCCTTGTCTCCTGCTGTCTGTTTCGAGGAACGCTAGAGCGTCCGAATCTGCCGGCTAGTCTGCCCCTGCCGGCAGTTGCTGCGCAACGGGCGGCCGCAGGCCCCAGGCCACGATCAGCCAGATCACGGCCAGCAGGGCGCTGCCGCCGAACACGCCGGTGGCGCCGAGGTGCTGGAAGGTCAGGCCACCCGCGGCCCCGCCGACGAAGGCCCCGAAGAACTGGCTGGCGGAATACACCCCCAGCCCGGCGCCACGCACGCTGGTATCGCAGACCCGGGACACCAGCGACGGCAGCGTGGCTTCCAGCAGGTTGAACGCCCCGAAGAACGCCAGCAGTGCGGCCACCATCCCCGCCACACTGCCCTGCCCCCAGATCAGCGCCGCGGCCGCCATGGCCAGCAACGCGACCGCCCCCAGGAACACCGCCCGGGTGTGACCGCGACCTTCGGCCAGCCGCATCAGCGGCATGGTCAGCGCCAGCGAGCCCAGCATCACGGGGAGGTAGATCATCCAGTGATGGCCCTTGGCCACGCCGAGATCATCGGCCAGGGTCACCGGCACCACCACGAACAGCGCGGTGAGAATGGCATGCAGAATGAAGATGCCGGCATCCAGCCGCAGCAGCTGGCCGTCCGCCACCACCCGGCGGATGTCCCGCAGGATGCCGGCGTGGGCCGCCCGCTTGGCGGGTGCCGGCGGCACCACCCAGATCACCAGCGGGATGCAGGCCAGCGCCAGTACCACCGTCAGGCCGAAGATGCCCGGCACGCCGATCCAGCGATCGAGCACCGGCCCCAGCATCAGCGCCAGGGTGAACGAGGCCCCGATGCCGATGCCCAGCACCAGCATGGCGGTGGTGCGCTGGCGTTCGCGGGTGAGGTCGGCCAGCAACGCATTGGTGACCGCCGCAATTGCCCCGGCGCCCTGCAGCGCCCGCCCGGCGATGATCCAGTGGATATTGTCGGCCACCGCCGCCAGCGCGCTGCCGGCCGCGAATACCAGCAATCCGAACACGATCATGGGCTTGCGCCCGACGCGGTCCGAGGCCATGCCGAAGGGAATCTGCAGCAGCGCCTGAGTCAGCCCGTAGATGCCCAGCGCCAGCCCCACCTGGAACGGGGTGGCCGTGGGCAGATCCTGGGCGTAGAGGGCGAAAACCGGCAGGATCATGAACAGACCCAGCATGCGCGCGGCGTAGATCGCCGCCAGCCCGCCGGTGGCTCGCCATTCCAGGGCGTTCACGGGTGAATCCGGGACCGGCAGTCGGGTTGTTCGAACAGCGGGAAAATGATCGTCGATCCTCTGGAAACGATTGACGGGATGCCGTGAAAACCGCCTCGCGGCAGTGTTTTTGCGCGCATTTTGCGCGGCGCAGTATAGTACACGGTTGATCCGTTCCCCGACCCGCTGCTTCCCCGATGGATTCAATCACCATACGTGGCGCCCGCACCCACAACCTCAAGAACGTGGATGTGGTTCTGCCGCGCGACAAGCTGATCGTGATCACCGGGCTTTCGGGCTCCGGCAAGTCCAGCCTGGCCTTCGACACCATCTATGCCGAGGGCCAGCGGCGCTATGTGGAATCGCTGTCCGCCTACGCCCGCCAGTTCCTGTCGATGATGGAAAAGCCGGACATCGACAGCATCGAGGGGCTGTCGCCGGCGATTTCCATCGAGCAGAAATCCACCTCCCACAATCCGCGCTCCACGGTGGGCACGGTCACCGAAATCCACGACTACCTGCGCCTGCTGTTCGCGCGCACCGGCATTCCCTACTGCCCGGATCACGACGAACCGCTGACCATCCAGACGGTGTCGCAGATGGTGGACACCACGCTGACCCAGGAGACGGATTCCGCGTGGATGCTGCTGGCCCCGGTGATCCGCTCGCGCAAGGGCGAGCACCGTGACGTGTTCGAACAGATGCGGGGGGCCGGCTTCATCCGCGCGCGGGTGGACGGCGAGGTGATCGAGATCGACGAGGTCCCCGAGCTCGACCCCAAGAAGAAGCACGACATTGAGATCGTGGTGGACCGCTTCAAGGTCCGCGACGGCATTCAGCAGCGCCTGGCCGAGTCGTTCGAAACCGCCCTGCGGCTGGCAGAGGGCATTGCCTGGATCCTGCCCTGGCGCGGCGACGGCGAACCCGAAGTGTTCTCGGCGCGCTTTGCCTGCCCCACCTGCGGTTATTCCATCAACGACATGGAACCGCGGCTGTTTTCCTTCAACAGCCCGCACGGGGCCTGTTCCTCCTGTGATGGCCTGGGTTCGATGTCGGTGTTCGATCCCGATCGGGTGATCACCGACCCGGCGCTGTCGCTGGCCGGCGGCGCGGTACGCGGCTGGGACCGCCGCAACCCGTACTTCTTCGGCATCATCGAATCCCTGGCCGAGCGCTACGGCTTCGACCTGGAGTCACCCTGGGCGGACCTGCCCGAACAGGCCCGCGACGTGATCCTGAACGGGTCGGGCGGCGCGAAGATCGAGTTCCGTTATGTCAGCGCCCGCGGCCGGCGCAAGGTCCGCCGCCACGCCTTCGAGGGCGTGATCCGCAACATGGAGCGGCGCTACGCCGAAACCGACTCCATGGCGGTGCGTGAAGAACTGGCCAAGTATCTGTCCAACAAGCCCTGCCCGGTGTGCCGTGGGGCGCGGCTCAACCGGGCGGCGCGGCACGTGAGGGTGGCCGACGCCACTCTGCCGATGCTGGCGAGCATGAGCATCGGCAACGCGTTCGAAGCGGTTGGCGCGTTGCAGATCGGGGGCCACCGCGCGGACATCGCGGCCCCCATTATCAAGGAAATCCGCCAGCGGCTGGAATTCCTGGTCAACGTGGGGCTGGACTATCTGACGCTGTCGCGCAGCGCCGAAACCCTGTCCGGCGGCGAGGCCCAGCGCATTCGCCTTGCCAGCCAGATCGGCGCCGGCCTGGTGGGGGTGATGTACGTGCTCGACGAGCCCTCCATCGGCCTGCACCAGCGCGATAACCGACGGCTGCTCAATACGCTGGAACGGCTGCGCGATCTAGGCAACACCGTGATCGTGGTGGAACACGACGAGGAGGCCATCCGCGAGGCCGACTTCGTGCTCGACATGGGCCCGGGCGCCGGTGACCACGGCGGCCACGTGGTGGCCAGCGGCACGGCCGAGCAGATTGCCGCGGAACCGCAATCGCTGACCGGCCAGTACCTGGCCGGCACCCGGCAGATCGACATCCCTGCCGAACGCCTGCCCTTCGACCGCAAACGCATGCTGTCGGTGCGGGGCGCCCGCGGCAACAATCTCAAGAACGTGGATGTGGACATCAGCCTGGGGCAGTTGACCTGCATCACCGGCGTATCCGGGTCGGGCAAGTCCACCCTGATCAACGAAACCCTGCTGCCGGCGGTGGCCCGCCAGGTCAACCGGACCGTGGCCCGCTCCGCACCAGTCACCAGCATCGAGGGCCTGCATCACCTGGACAAGGTGATCGACATCGACCAGTCTCCGATCGGCCGCACGCCGCGCTCCAATCCCGCCACCTATACCGGCCTGTTCAGCCCTATCCGCGATCTGTTCGCGGCCACCCCCGAGGCGCGGGCCCGCGGCTACAAGGCCGGCCGGTTCTCGTTCAACGTCAAGGGCGGACGCTGCGAGGCCTGCCAGGGCGACGGCGTGATCAAGGTGGAGATGCATTTCCTGCCGGACGTCTACGTCACCTGCGATGTCTGCCAGGGGGCCCGCTACAACCGCGAAACCCTGGAAGTGCACTACAAGGGCAAGACCATCCACGAGGTGCTGGAAATGACGGTGGAGGCGGCCCTGGATTTCTTCCAGCCGGTGCCGGCGCTGCGGCGCAAGCTGGAAACGCTGATGGATGTGGGGCTGTCCTACGTCAAGCTGGGGCAGAACGCCACCACGCTATCCGGCGGCGAGGCCCAGCGCATCAAGCTGGCCCGCGAACTGTCCAAGCGGGATACCGGCAAGACGCTCTACATCCTGGATGAACCGACTACCGGGCTGCACTTCCACGACATCGCCCAGCTTTTGCGGGTCCTCGGCCGGCTGCGCGACCACGGCAACGCGGTGGTGGTGATCGAGCACAACCTGGACGTGATCAAGACCGCCGACTGGATCATCGATCTCGGCCCGGAGGGCGGCGACGGCGGCGGCACGGTGATCGCTACCGGCACGCCGGAGGACGTGGCCGCGGTCGAAGCCTCGCACACCGGCCGCTTCCTGGCCGACATCCTGCCGGGAGCCAAGCGGCGCAAGGCGGGGTGAGGCCGGACACTCCACATGGCGTAACAGTTGGCGGATTGCTAATCTGCCGCACATGACGGACGAAACCACTGACATCCGCGACCGCATCACGGTCAATCCGCGTCAGTGCGGCGGTCGGCCCTGCGTGCGCGGCATGCGGATCCGAGTCATCGACGTACTCGATCTGCTGGCCAGCGGCCTGAGTTCGGCGGAAGTTCTGGCCGAATTGCCGGATCTGGAAGCGGCCGATATCCAGGCCTGCCTGCGTTACGCCCGTGACCGGCTGGATCATCCGGTGATTGCGGCTTGACGCTGTGGCTTGACGCACAGCTCTCACCCCATCTCGCCGCCTGGCTGGCCCGCCAATTCGATATTGAAGCCGTTTCCGCTGCGCGGCTGGGGCTTCATGATGCGGACGACGAATCCATTTTCCACGCTGCGCGGGCGGCGAATGCGGTTGTCATGACCAAGGACCATGACTTCGTGCGACTGGTGGAACGGTTCGGACCGCCACCCGCCGTGATCTGGCTGACCTGCGGCAATACATCCAATCGCCATCTGCAGACGCTACTCGCGAACAGTCTGGCGCAGGTCCTCGCACTGCTTGATGCCGGCGAATCCCTGGTGGAGATCAGCGACCGGAAGTAGCCCTATTCCAGCCAGATCACGCTCGCCATCCGCCCGGTCACCCCGTCCCGTCGGTAGGAATAGAAGCGCGCCGGATCGGAGACGGTGCACAGCCCGCCCCCGAACACCGCCGTCACCCCGGCGGCGGCCAGTTCACCCCGGGCCAGTGCGTACAGATCTCCCAGGTACTTGCCGGCCGTCGCGCCGGGACGGAACGCCAGCTCGTGGGTCGGCTCGCGTTGCAGGAAAGCGTCGCGCACTTCGGGCCCCACTTCGAAGGCACCCGGGCCGATGGCCGGCCCCAGCCAGGCCATGAGCGATGCCGGGTCCACATCCAGCGCCGCCACCGTCGCCGCCAGTACCCCGTCGGCCAGCCCCCGCCAGCCGGCGTGGGCCGCCGCGACCCGCTCGCCATCTCGATCGCAGAACAGCACCGGCAGGCAGTCGGCGGTGAGCACCACACAGACCGCGCCCGGGCCCCGAGCCACCGCGGCATCCGCCGTCTGACCCGGACCCGCCGCGGCATCAGCCACGTCGATACCGTGCACCTGCTGCAGCCAGGCCGGTTCGGCGGGCAATTCCAGACAGCCCCGGAGCCGGGTCCGGTTTTCCGCCACCGCTGCGGGATCGTCGTTGGTATGCCCCCCGAGATTGAGGCTGCGCCAGGGGCCCTGACTGACCCCGCCGCTACGCAGGCTGGTGCCGGCACGCACACGGGCAGGGGCCGGCCAGTCGGCCGGCAGGAAGTCGTCCCGGGTCATGCCGCCTCGCGCGCCAGCCGGTCGGCCTCGAGCTCGGCCAGCAGGCGGCGCAGGTCATCCGGGGGATCGGCCCGCCAGGTCAGAAACTCGCCACTCGACGGATGCGTCAGCCCCAGACGACGGGCATGCAGGGCCTGTCGACGAAAGCCGGTCAATACCTCGCGCAGGCCCGCGGTAGCTCCGGCGGGCGGCGCCGGGCGGCCGCCGTAGACCGGATCGCCCACAATCGGGTGTCGCAGATGCTGCATGTGCACGCGAATCTGATGCGTGCGCCCGGATTCGAGCTGCAGCCGCAGGTGGGTATGGGCGTGAAAACGCTGCAGCAACCGGTAGTGGGTCACCGACGGCCGCGCCCCCGGGCGCACGTCCATGCGCTTGCGGTCCACCGGATGCCGGCCGATCGGCGCATCCACCAAGCCTCCCGCCGTCAGCACGCCCTGCACCAAGGCCTCGTATTCGCGCTTGATCTCGCGCGCCCCCAGGGCGTCCACCAGATACTTGTGGGCCGGCAGGGTCCGGGCCACCACCATCAACCCACTGGTGTCCTTGTCCAGGCGATGGACGATGCCGGCCCGGGGCAGTTCGGCCAGACGCGGATCATGATGTAGCAGTGCATTCTGCAGGGTGCCGTCGTGATTGCCGGCACCGGGATGCACCACCAGGCCGGCGGGCTTGTTGACCACCAGCAGGCTGTCGTCCTCGTGCCGGATGTCGAGGGGTATCGCTTCCGGTGCGACCGCCGTGTCGTGCTCGCCCGGTTCCAGCCGGGCCTGGATGCGCTCGCCGCCCTGCACTGCCGAACGCGGTACCGCGGTTTCCCCGTTCACGCGGATGGCGCCAGTCCGCAGCCAGGCCTGCAGGCGGCTGCGCGAGTAGTCGTTCAGAAGCTGCGCCAGTACCTTGTCGAGGCGCTGACCGGCCAGCTCCACCGGAATGGTGAACTCGCGGCACTCGCTATTACTCGCGTCGGACATCATTCGGTATACTCGGACGGTTATTTCCCAGCGCGGTCGCCGGCCTGCGATCGAAGTCAGATTAGCATGCGAACCTCCATCGTCCTCGTTCTGTTGACCGCCGTCATGGCAACCCTCGGCGGCTGCGCCAGCTCCGACCGGGCTGATGAATTGCAGGTGGCGCGCGACATCGTCGGCGGCGGCGAGGGTCGGGCGGTCGCCCGGGCCGATGCGGAAACGCTGTACAACACGGCCCGCGGATTCCTGGACTCCAACGATCCGCAAAAGGCGCTGGAGCTCTACGAGGAAATCCAGGCCCGCTTCCCGTTCACCGAATTCGCGATCCAGGCGCAGCTGGAGACCATCTACGCGAACAAGGCCGCCAAGCAGCCGGACGCCGCCCTGGCCGCCGCTGACCGCTTCATCAAGCAGCATCCGCGGCATCCGGCCATCGACTATGTCTACTACCTGCGCGGTGCGACCAACTACGATCGCGTGGAGGCGGAAACCGTTCTCGGCGCGGACCCGGACAAGCGCGACCCGACCCAGCTCCGGCAGGCGTTCACCGATTTCAACCTGCTGATCCGCAACTATCCCGACAGCGTCTATCGCAAGGATGCCCAGCTGCGGATGATCAACATCCGTCACCGGCTGGCCGCGCACAGCCTGTCGATTGCGGAGTACTACCTGAAGCGGCGGGCCTATGTCGCCGCCAGCCGCCGGGCCGAGTTCGTGGTGGAGCGCTATCAGGGCACCGATTCCATCCCGCGGGCGCTCGAAATCATGGAACACGCCTACCGCAAGGCGGGGCTGGAGGAACTGGCACTCAACGCCCAGGCGGTGCTGACCGCGTCCTACCCCGGCTTCCTGGTGCATCGCCGGGAGTTCTACCGGCAGCAGGAGGGCCTGGAGCCCCGTTACGACCTGCCGCCGCTGGATCAGCCGCCGACGACTGCCGGCGACCAGCCGGACACCCCGTCGTCAGTGGCCGCGCCGCCGCCCGCCGGCGGCCGTACCGCCTACAAGTCCCCGTAGACCGCGGTAATCGGATAGCGCCGATCGCGCCCGAATGCGCGGTCGGTCACTTTCGGACCCGGTGCTGCCTGACGGCGCTTGTACTCCGCACGTCGCACCAGTTGTGCCACCCGCCGCACATCGGTCTCGTCGTAACCCTGGGCGACGATATCGGCCACCGACCGCCCCCGTTCGACGTACGCCTCGATGATCGGGTCCAGCAGATCGTAGGGCGGCAGTGAATCGGTATCCGCCTGGTCGGGGCGCAGTTCGGCCGAGGGCGGCCGGTCGATCACCTCGGTCGGGATGATCTCGCCGCGGGCGTTGCGCAGACGGGACATGCGGTAGACGTCGGTCTTGTAGACGTCCTTGAGCGGTGCGAACCCCCCGCACATGTCACCGTAGAGCGTGGCATAGCCCACTGCCATTTCGCTCTTGTTGCCGGTGGCCAGAACCAGATAGTTGAACTTGTTGGATAGCGCCATCAGCAGCCCGCCGCGAATGCGCGACTGCAGATTCTCCTCGGTGGTGTCCGGGTCGCGGTCGGCAAACAGCGGCGTGAGGGTTTCCAGGTAGCGGGCGAAGATCGGCTCGATCGGTACTTCTTCGTAGCGGGCGCCCTGCCGCTCGGCCTGACGGGCGGCATAGGTGTTGCTAACCTCTGCGGTATAGCGCGAGGGCATGCCCACCGCCCACACCCGGTCGCCGCCAATGGCGTCGCCCGCCACCGCCAGGGTCAGCGCCGAATCGATGCCGCCGGACAGGCCCACCAGCACGCCAGCGAACCCGTTTCGCTCGACGTAGTCGCGGGTGGCCTGAACCACTGCGTCGTAAGCCACCGATACTTCATCGGAATCCGCCGGCGCGATCTCGCCCCGGGGTTCGTCGCCGTCGACCTCCAGCGCGAACACGCCCTCGATGAAGGCCGGGGCGCTTGCCCGCAGCCGGCCGGTAGCATCCAGCGCCATCGAGCGCCCGTCGAACACCAGCTCGTCCTGGCCACCGACACAGTTGACATAGACGATGGGCAGGGCGTTATCGCGGGCACGACGAGCCACCACCCGTTCCCGCTCGGCCTGCTTGCCCATGGAAAACGGCGACGCGTTCAGATTGACCAGCACGCGGGCCCCCGCCGCCTGGGCCGCGGCCGCCGGTTCGGGCTGCCAGATGTCCTCGCAGATGGTCACGCCCACCGGTATCCCGGCCACCTCGACCACACAGGGGGCGTCGCCGGGCTGGTAATGGCGGCGCTCGTCGAACACGCCATAGTTGGGCAGGCACTGCTTGCGATAGTTGGCGCGGCGAACCCCGTCGGTGATCACCAGCGCGGCGTTGTAGATGGCATCGCCGGTGAACTCGGGATATCCCACCACCGCGGTAATGCCCTGCACCTCCCGGGTAATCCGGTCCACCCCGCGGGCCACGGCATCGGGCAGTCCCTGGCGCAGCAGCAGGTCATCCGGCGGGTAGCCCAGTACCGCCATTTCCGGAAACACCACCAGATCGGCGCGGTGGTGATCCCGGGCTTCGGCCACCGCCGCCACCATCTTGTCCACGTTGCCTTCGATGTCCCCAACCCACAGGTTGAGCTGGGCCATGGCAATCCGGCAGGGCTGGGTCATGGGCGGGAGCGACCGGGGGACAACGCGCGATTCGCGCTGGATAGACGTGGCGGCAGCCGGCTCAGTCCAGCAGTTCCGCCATGCGCTCGCCGATCTCCGCCGGCGACCGCACGGTGGCCACGCCAGCCGCGTCCAGTGCCGCGAACTTGTCGTCGGCGGTGCCCTTGCCGCCGCTGATGATGGCGCCGGCATGGCCCATGCGCTTGCCGGGCGGAGCGGTCACGCCCGCGATGTAGGCCACCACCGGCTTGGTGACATGGGCCTTGATGAACTCGGCGGCCTCCTCCTCGGCGGTGCCGCCGATCTCGCCCACCATCACCATGCCGTGGGTGTCCGGGTCGGCCTCGAAGCGTTCCAGGCAGTCGATGAACCCGAGACCCTGGATCGGATCGCCGCCAATGCCCACGCACGTGGACTGCCCCAGTCCGGCCAGCGTGGTCTGGTGCACGGCCTCGTAGGTCAGCGTGCCCGACCGGGACACGATGCCGATGCGGCCCTTCTGGTGAATCTGGCCTGGCATGATGCCGATCTTGCATTCGCCCGGCGTGATCACGCCCGGGCAGTTGGGGCCGATCAGCACGGCATCGCTGTCGGCCAGTGCGGCGCGTACCCGCAGCATGTCGAGTACCGGAATGTGTTCGGTAATGCACACGATCACCTTCACCCCGGCATCCGCGGCTTCCAGCACCGCGTCGGCGGCAAAGGCGGCCGGCACGTAGATCATGGTGGCCTCGGCGCCGGTTTCGGCCACCGCGTCATGGCAGGTGTTGAACACCGGCAGCCCGAGATGGCTTTCGCCGCCCCGTCCGGGGGTGACACCGCCCACCAGCCGGGTGCCGTAGGCCAGGCACTGCTCGGAGTGGAAACTGCCCTGCTTGCCGGTGAAGCCCTGGCAGATCACACGGGTTTGCTTGTCGACGAGGATGCTCATGGATGTTGTCCGAAAAGTAGGTGGCGTGGAGGACGACTCAGCCCGCGGGCGGCCGTCCGGTGGCGAGGCGCATGCGGCGGGCCGTATCAGGCGGCCCGGGCGGCGCCGACCACTTTCTGGGCCGCGTCGGTGAGATTGTCCGCGGCGGTCAGGTCCATGTCGGCGTCCTGGAGCATCCGGCGGCCCTCCTCCGCGTTGGTGCCCTCCAGCCGGACCACCACCGGCACCGAAACGCCGACTTCGTTGACCGCCTTGATGATGCCCTCGGCGATCAGGTCGCAACGCACGATGCCGCCGAAGATGTTGACCAGGATCGCGCGGACGCTGTCACCGGACAGGATCAGCTTGAACGCCTCGGTCACCCGCTCGGCGGTGGCGGCGCCGCCCACGTCCAGGAAGTTGGCGGGGTCACCGCCGTGCAGCTTGACCAGGTCCATGGTGCCCATGGCCAGACCGGCGCCGTTGACCATGCAGCCGATGTCACCATCCAGCGTGATGTAGGACAGATCATGCTCGGCGGCTTCGGCCTCGCGCGCATCTTCCTGGCTGACGTCGCGCATCTCGGCCAGTTCCGGATGGCGGTAGAGCGCGTTGTCGTCCAGGTTCAGCTTGGCATCCAGCGCCACCAGATTACCGTCGCGGGTGACGATCAGGGGGTTGATCTCGACCAGACTGGCATCGAGGTCCACGAACAACCGGTAGAGGCGATCCAGCAGCTTGCAGAATTCGCCCACCTGTTTCTTGTCCAGCCCCAGGAAGAATCCCAGCCGCCGACCCTGGTAGGCCTGCAGGCCGGCGGCCGGATCCACCGCCACATGCATGATCTGCTCGGGCGTGGCCTCGGCCACTTCCTCGATGTCCATGCCGCCCGCGGCCGAGCCCATGAACACCACCCGGCGGCTGGCGCGATCGACCAGCACCGACAGGTACAGCTCCCGTTCGATGGCCGCCGGGGCCTCGATGTAGACCGAATTGATCGGCAATCCGTCGCCGCCGGTCTGCTTGGTGACAAGCGTCTCGCCCAGCATGCCCTCGACGGCTGCACGCAGTTCATCCATGCCGTCGCAGATCTTCACGCCGCCGGCCTTGCCGCGGCCGCCGGCGTGGACCTGGGCCTTCACCACCCAGCGGTCGCCGCCGAGTTCGCGGGCGACCCGCTCGGCGTCGCCGACGCTGCGGGCCACACTGCCCTGGCCGGCGGGAATGTCGAAGCGCTGGAACAGCGCCTTCGCCTGGTATTCATGCAGATTCATGACTGGTTTCCGATTGCTGCTGATCCGTCACCCCGGCCGACCAGGCGGGCATTGTCGCCAATGGCCCCGGCCCGGTAAAGGCGATCGACCGAACACGGGATGCGGATACAAAAAAGCCCGCCAGCAGCGTCGGGGCTGTTGGCGGGCTCGAGAAGACGCATCGAAGCGCGGTTACTCGTCGCTTTCGGCCGGCTGCACTTCCAGCAGCTCGACGTCGAAGATCAGCGCCTCGTTGGGCCCGATGTTGGCGCCGGCTCCCTGCTGGCCATAGGCCAGGTCGGCCGGGATGAACAGACGGTAACGTGCACCCTCGCTCATCAGCTGCAGCGCCTCGGTCCAGCCCGGAATGACCGCGTTCACCGGGAAGGTGACCGGTTCGCCGCGCTCGCGCGAGCTGTCGAAGACGGTACCGTCGATCAGCGTGCCTTCGTAGTGGACGCGCACGCTGTCCTCCGGCCCGGGCGACGGGCCGTCGCCGGCCTCGATCACCTCGTACTGCAGGCCACTGTCGGTGACCGTGACCCCGTCCTTGTCCTTGTTCTCGGCCAGGAAGGCTTCGCCCGCGGCCTGGTTATCCTCGGCCTCGGCGGCCTTTTCCTGCTGCTGGGCGGCCTGCAGTTCCTGCATGAAGGTCTGCAGCGTTTCGCGCGATTCCTGCTCGGTCAGCTGCGTCTCGCCGTCCTGCAACCGATCGCGCAGACCGGCCGTCAGATAATCCAGCTCGAGCTCGGCCGGCATATCGGACAGCGACTTGCCGATATCCATGCCCAGGGCATAGCTGCGCTTCTGCTGATCAGTATCCAGCGACAGCGTGTCAGACTCACCGGTGGCGCTTTCGGCAGCCTGCGGTTCGGCGTCGCCGGCCGGGGCCGCGTCGTCACCCGAATCCTGGCCACAGGCGGTCAGCACCAGGCCAAAAACAATCAGCGTCAAGAATCTGGTCATCCGGATATCCTGTTTTGCGTAAACATACGGGCGGCAAGCCTACGCCAATGCGGCGTCGCAAAAAAGGCCCGGCGCGTATCACGGACAGGAAGCCATCACCGTTACGGGGAAACGTATGCACGTTCGACAACTCATCGGAATCGTCCTGTTCGCCGCCAGCGCCGGCGCGATCGCCACCCCGGCCGGAAAACCGGCACCCAATCTGACACCCACCGAGGTGGTGGAAGGCCAGCTCGCCGCACTACGGGACAACGGTGATGACGACAGCGGCATCGCGCGGGCCTACCGCTTCGCCTCCCCGGATAACCGGGCCAGCATCGGCGGCCTGAGCGCCTTCACGCGCATGATCCATGAGGGTTACCAGGACATGCTGCGTCACCGGAAGGCCCGCATTCTGGATGCCGAGACCGACGGCGACGAGGCATTGGTCCGGGTAGTGCTCGACCTGCCCGGCGGGGGTCGGTCGGCGTATGTATTCGTGCTCGTCCGCAGCTCGACCGCCGATTGCGAGCAATGCTGGATGACCGGCGGCGTGATGCCGGTGGCACCGCCGGCGGATCAGGGGCAGATGATCTAGGGCCCCTGGTAGGTTCCGGCGGTCTCGCTGTTGTCGCGGAAATCATCGGTCCGCGGGTCCAGTTCGAGTATGGGCGGCGCCGTCTGGGACGCCACGACGTTGACGAAGCGGCCCTGCTGCGCCATCGGCAGCGCCGGCGTGTAACGCATGCGCACCACCACGAATCCGGCCAGCAGCAGCAGGCCGGCGGCCAGGAATGCGAACAGCCCGGCCGGCCCCAGCACTTCCATCAAGCCGGCCCCCAGCAGGGGCCCGAGACAGGTGCCCAACCCGAACGTGAACAGCAACCCGGCGCTGGCAGCCACCGGATTGCCCTCGGTCATGTTGTCGGTAATCATCGCCAGGCTGATCGGGTACAGACAGCCGGCCACGCCGAACACGATGGCGGTGGTGGTGTAGAGCGCCCAGCCGTAGTCCTGCCCGAACAGCATGCCGGCCACCGCCGCGATGCCCGCGGCCGCGGCCAGAAACCCGAGCACGAAGCGGCGGTCCATCAGATCGGACAGATGCCCCAGCGGCCACTGCAACAGCATGGTAGCCACCACCGCGAACATCATGTAACGGGCCACGCCGGCTACGTCCATGCCGATGGCCGAGGCATACAGCGGCCCCAGGGTCAGGAACGCGCTGGACAGCAACCCGGCCACCACCGCCCCCAGCCAGCCGCTCGGCGATAGCTGCCAGAGTTCGACGAAGCCCAGGCGGTCGACCGAGCCCATCACCGGCGCCTCGGAACGGGTCAGGGCCAGCGGCACCAGCGACAGCACCATCAGAATGGCCACGAAGCTGAACATGGGATAGACCTCGTCCGGGGTGAACCCCACCAGATACTGCCCCCCGGCGGCCGCCGAGAAGAAGACGATCTGGTAGATGCCCAGCAGGGCCCCGCGGGTGGCGGCGCTGGCGCGACCGGAAATCCAGCTCTCCAGCACCATGATCAGCCCGGCGTGGCAGAACCCCACGAACAGCCGCAGCAAGGCCCAGAGCCAGCCGCTAACGTACAGCGGATGGATCAGCGCTGCCGCGCAGCCGATCGCGGCGAAGGCGGCAAACGAGCGGATCTGGCCCACGCGCCGGATCAACCGGGTGGCCACCCGCGTACCCAGCACGAAGCCCACCGAGTGGAAGACCAGCACCAGGCCGATCGCCATCGGGGAAAAGCCGGTCTCGGCCAGCTGCACCGACAGCAGTGTGCCCAGCAGCGAACTCCCGGCGATTAGCAGCGCCAGGCTGGCAAACATCGCCGTGAGGGAAATGATGATCTGGCGCATGGTCAGCCCGGATCAGGGCCTGTTAACACTACCGAGATCGCCGCGAACAAGGGTCAGCGGCGCCGGCGTCCCAGCCTGAGCCGCAACGCATTCAGGCGAATGAAGCCTTCCGCGTCCTTCTGGTCATAGGCCCCGGCGTCGTCCTCGAAGGTGGCAACGGCGGCATCGAACAGACTGTCGTTGGCCGAGTCCCGGCCCACCACCGATACCGACCCCTTGTACAGCCGCAGGCGCACCACGCCATTGACATGAGTCTGCGAGGCGTCGATCGCGGCCTGGAGCATCTCGCGCTCCGGCGCGAACCAGTAGCCGTTGTAGATCAGCTTGGCGTAGCGAGGCATCAGCTCGTCCTTGAGATGACAGGCCTCGCGGTCGAGCGTAATGGATTCGATCGCCCGATGCGCCTTGAGCATCAGCGTGCCGCCCGGGGTTTCGTAGCAGCCGCGTGACTTCATCCCCACATAGCGGTTCTCGACGATATCGATGCGGCCGATGCCGTGGGCCCCGGCAATACGATTCAGCCGCGCGAGCACCTCGTATGGCGTCAGGCGCTCACCGTCGACGGCAACGATGTCGCCCCGCTCGAAGGTGAGATCGACTTCCTGCGCCTGATCCGGCGCGGCTTCGGGCGGCACGGTCCACCGCCACATGTCGTCCTCGGCCGGGGTCCAGGGGTCCTCCAGCACGCCGCCTTCATAGGAGATGTGCAACGCATTGGCGTCCATCGAATAGGGCGAGCCGCCGCCCTTCTTCTTCTCGATCTCGATGCCGTGCTGCTCGGCATAGGCCAGCAGCTTCTCGCGCGAGTTGAGATCCCATTCGCGCCAGGGCGCAATCACGCGGATGTCCGGATTCAGCGCGTAGGCCGACAGCTCGAAGCGCACCTGGTCGTTGCCCTTGCCGGTGGCCCCGTGGGCGATGGCGTCGGCGCCCGTCTGGGCGGCGATCTCGACCTGGCGCTTGGCGATGAGCGGCCGCGCGATCGACGTACCCAGCAGGTACTCGCCTTCATAGATGGCATTGGCCCGGAACATCGGGTAGACGAAATCCCGCACGAACTCCTCGCGCAGATCGTCGACGAAAATTTCCTTGACCCCCAGGGCCTGGGCCTTGGGACGGACGCTGTCCAGTTCCTCGCCTTGGCCGATGTCGGCGGTGAAGGTCACCACCTCGCAGCCGTAGGTATCTCCCAGCCACTTGAGAATCACCGACGTATCGAGCCCGCCCGAATACGCCAGGACGGCCTTTTTCACCTCTGCCATGGAATCGTTTCCGCGGTTGCTGCGTCAGGGGGCGCGATTATACAGGTGCTACCATGCGCCAATGAGCGGTTCCGATGATGGTATGGCCGGGTACGGTCCCCCGATCCCGATGGTCAAGCGGTTTCGCGGCTTTCTGCCGGTGGTGGTGGATGTCGAAACCGGGGGTTTTCACGCCGCCACCGATGCCCTGCTGGAAATCGCCGCCGTGACCCTGCGCTTCGACGAGGACGGCTGGCTGGGCATCGACGAATCGCACGCGTTCCATGTCCAGCCCTTCGAGGGCGCCCGCATCGACCCGGCCTCGCTCGAGGTCAACGGCATCGACCCGCATCATCCCCTGCGCCCTGCCCTGCCCGAGCGCGAGGCGCTGGGCCGGATGTTCCGCGAGGTGCGCCGCGCGATCCGCGACGCCGAATGCAAGCGGGCGGTGCTGGTCGGGCATAACGCCCATTTCGATCTCGGCTTCGTCAACGCTGCGGTGGAACGCGCCGGGATCAAGCGCAACCCGTTCCACCCGTTTTCGGTATTCGATACCGCCACCCTGGCGGGGGTGGCCTACGGGCAGACCGTGCTGCGGCGAGCCGCCGAGGCCGCCGGCCTGGGCTGGGACAGCAGCGCGGCCCACTCGGCTCGTTATGATACGGAGCAGACGGCAGCGCTGTTCTGCGCCATCGTCAACCGCTTCCGCGACAATTTCGAGGCCGCCGTCGGCGCCTGAACACCGGGGGAACCAACGTGGAAACCACCATCGCGCAACTCGCCGACCCGGCCACGCTGCTGCAGCTGGCCCTGCCCTATCTGGTGCAGGTCGCCGGCGCCATCTTCATCTTCTTCATCGGTCGGCTGCTGGCGCGCCTGCTGGTGGCGGTTCTGCGGCGGTCGATGACCCGCGCCCAGGCCGATGAAACCATCGTCGAATTCGTCGGCACGGTGGCCAACGTCGTTCTGATGGTGTTCGTGGTAATCGCCGCGATGAGCCAGCTCGGTGTCAAGACCACGGCGGCCGCGGCGATTGTCGGCGGCGGCGCCCTGGCCGTGGGGCTGTCGCTGCAGGGTCAGCTCTCGGCGCTGGCGGCCGGGGTGATGCTGATTCTGTTCAAGCCCTTCCGCAGGGGCGATTTCGTGGAGGCCGCCGGCCAGTTCGGCACGGTGGAGGCGGTGCGCATCGTCAACACGCTGCTGGTGACCACCAACAACCAGGAAGTCACCATCCCCAACAACCAGGTCTGGGCCAGCCCGATCACCAACTACTCCGCCCGCGACACCCGCCGCATGGATCTGACCGTGTCGATCAGCCTGGACGGGGATGTCGACCGCGCCAAGACGGTGTTGCAGGAAATCGTGGACACCGACGCCCGGGTACTGGCCGACCCGCCACCGGCCATCCGCGTCAACGCGATCACCGAATCCTCGGTGGACATCCTGTTCCGGCCCTGGCTGCAACGGCCGGAATTCTGGGATGCCTACTGGGACACGGTGGAAGCGATCAAGAAACGCTTCGACGCCGAGGGCATTCCCTTCGCCCACCAGCGCCGCTTCGTCCACATGACAGCGCCGGATCGCGACACCGCCTGAGCGGCCACCGGTCACCAGCGCGGCCGGAACCATAGAATTTGCACACTTGGTGACGCGCGGCCGGCGCCTGTCATCTTGCCGTCACCGCCCTGTCATTGAAGTGGCATCGTCACTACCTAGCCTTGTGTCGCACGTTACGGCACGAGGACAATGCCATGGCAACCGCCGCCCGCGATGTCACCCGCCTGACCCGGACACCCCGACTGGTCACGGCACTTGCACAGCAGCCCGACGAAGTCACCGAGAGCCTGGCCCTGCGTCACCGCGTATTCGTGCGGGAAATGGGCGCCCGGGTGGAGAATGCCGACTCCGGCCTGGAGCGCGACGCGTTCGATACCCACTGCCGCCACCTGCTGGTGCGCGACACCTGGACCGGCGCGGTGGTGGCCTCCACTCGCATTCTTACCGATGACCGGATCGAGGCCACCGGCGGCTTCTATTCCGCCGGCGAATTCGATCTGGACGCCGTTCTGGGCCTGCCCGGCCGGTTCATGGAGATCGGCCGCACCTGCGTGCATCCCGACTACCGGCGCGGCGGCGTGATCGCGGTTCTCTGGTCGGGGGTATCCGACCTGATCCGGCGCGAGGGTTACCAGCACCTGATCGGCTGCGCCAGCATCGAACTGGACCAGGGCCTGGGCCGCGCCCACGCCATCTACCGCTACCTGGCGGATAACCACATGGGCCCGGGATCGCAGCGGGTGGTACCGCGTCTGGCGTTGCCGGCGGCGGATGCCGCTGCCTCGCCGGGGCGCCTGCCGCCGCTGCTGAAGGCCTACATCAGTCTGGGCGCCCGCGTCGGCGGCCCCCCGTGCTGGGACCCGGATTTCGGGGTGGCGGATTTGTTCATGCACCTGGATGTGGCTAATCTCTGCCCGCGTTATGCCCGCCACTTCCTGCACCGACAGCCCCAACCCGCCCGGCGCATGGCGGCTATCGCTTAAGAGTCTGCGGCTGGCCGGCCACATCCTCGCCGGCTTCGCCATCCTCGCGGCCATGCCGATGCGGCGCCGGCACGCAGGCCGCATGGCCGGCTGGTGGTACCGCCGCCTGCTGCGCATCATGGGCATTGCGGTCGAGGTGCGTGGCCGCACCCCGGCGCCGGGCACGCTGGTGGTGGCCAACCATGTGTCCTGGCTGGACATCATCGTCTTCGGCGGCCTGCTGGACGCAGCCTTCGTATCCAAATCGGAGGTCGGCGACTGGCCGGTGATCGGCCGCTTTGCCCGCCTTACCGGCACCATCTTCCTGCCGCGCGGGGCGGGAGAAACCCGCGAGGCCAGCAACCGTATCGGCGCCGCACTGGCCGCGGATCGCTGCGTGATGCTGTTTCCCGAAGCCACCACCCGGGCCGACCTGCTACCCAGCCGCTTTCACGCGCGGCTGTTCGCGGCTGCCATCGACGGCGGCCACACGCTTCAGCCCGCCGCCCTGCACTATCCGCGCGGCGACGCCCGTCCCGGCCACCACCCCGACGCACCCTGGGTCGGGGCCGCCAGCCTGGCGCCGCATTTCATGACGCTGTTCCGCAGGCACGGGATGCGCGCCCGGGTGACGTTCTGCCCGCCGGTCCCGGTCGCCGGCCGCGACCGGCGCGCGCTGGCCGAGCAGAGCCATGCCGCGATCGCGGCAGCGCTGGAAGCGTCGGCCGAACCCGACGCCGATTAGATCGCGTTAGCTGCCAGTATTCCGTGGCGGCAGTACCAGCGTTATTTCCACTCGCCGATTGGCGCGTCGGCCGCCGGCCGAGTCGTTGCTGGCGCGTGGGTCCGCCGCGCCCCGGCCCTCGGCATCGATGCGGCTGTCCGCGACGCCCTGTTCGAGTAGCGCCGCGCGCACGGCGTCGGCCCGGCGCTGCGATACCGCCCGATTGTAGGCGGCCGCCTGTTCGCCCCGGCCCGCATCCTGCAGGTCGGGGTTGTCGTCCAGAAACGCGGACAGATTGCCGGCCGAGGGCGGCGTGTTGTCGGTATGTCCCACCACCTGCACCCGGTAACGCGGATGCTCGTCCAGAAAGGTCGCGACCCGATCGACCACGGCCATGGAATCGCCGGTCAGGCGGTCGGTGCCGGTGGCGAATACCAGCTCGCCGAACTCGCCCGGGGCCACCATGGTGCCGGCCCAGCGCTGGTCGACCGCGTCCCGGGCATCCAGCTTGTTGCTGACAGTAGCGAGCTGGCGCAGCCCGGTCTCGCGCCGGGCATCGGCCCGGGCGATCTGCGCCCAGCGCCGGGCGGCGTGCGCCTGCCGGCCGACCTCGGCCAGGCCCGCCGGCGAGGACAGCGGGTCATCGGCGATGCCGGACCAGGTGGCCCGCGCGGCATCCAGCGTCTGCACCGCCTGCTGCAGCGCCTCCGGGGCATACTCGTCGACACCGGTCGTGCGCCGCGCGGCATTGACCGCCTGCTCGGCGGCATCCAGCGCGGCGAAGCCCACGGGCTCGCCCTGATCGTTGTGGCGCAGCTTGTCCTGCACGGTCTGCGGCACGTCGCCATCCCCGAGCTGTGCCGCCGCCGGCGGTGGCGGGGGTGGCGGCACCGGATCGGTCTGCCAGACGGCACAGCCGCCGAGCCATGCGGCACTGATCACGAGGCTGAGTACAAGATAGGTGCGGCTCATCGCGGCGCCTCCTCGGCCTGCGCGGCCGGCTGCGCATCGAGTTCCGCCTGCAGCTGGTCGAGCTTCGTCTGCACCGCCCGCGCCTGCGTCTGCGACAAGGCATAGCGCGCGTCGAGGGTGGCGGCCTGCACCAGACCCTCGATCCGGGTCCGCTGTTCGTCGCTCAGCGATTGCCCTTCGCCGGCGACCTGATACAGCAGGGCGCGGGCCGCGGTCAGGCGTTGGCGGGCATCGCGAAGCGGGCCCGGCGCCAGCCGCTCCGCGCCAGCGGCCGCTGCTTCCTCGATGGCAGCCCGGGCGGACGCCAGCCGGGACTCGTCAGGCGCCTGCGGCGCTACCATCGGTTCGGGGTTGCTGGCGCAGCCGGCCACCAGGCCGAGGCAGGTCAGCAGCAGGACGATCGGCATTCGCCGCATGGACGGTTCTCCTGATCGCGACTCGCGCGGACGTGGAATTGAAGGCAATAGTCTAACAGTGCGCCCGGCGCACCCGTTCCGGTCGACTCATTCGGCCGATGGCACCGGGGGACCACCAAGGGCCGCCAGCGTGGCCGGACGGCCGACGTCGTGCCAGCGCCCGTCGAAGGGCAGGCCTGCGACCCGGCCAGCCTCGATGGCCGGTTGCAGGGCCTCGCCCAGCCCAAAGCGGACCGGTCGCTCGCCACCGAACAGGCCCGGCCGGTAGACACCGATCCCCGCGAATGTCCGGCGCGAATCGCCCGACGCGCCCCGCCGCACCCGATCACCGACCAGCGCGAAATCCCCGTCGGGGTGATGCGCCGGATTGGGCACCAGCACCAGCCGCGCCAGATCATCCGCGCCCATCGGCGTCGTGAGCTGCCGGAAATCGAAATCCGTGAACACGTCGCCGTTGACCACCAGGAATGGCGCATCCGGGAGCAGCGGCAGGGCCTGCCGGATGCCGCCGCCGGTATCCAGCGCCCCCGGTGTTTCAACCGAGTAGAGAATGCGCAGCCCGAAGCGGTCGCCCTCGCCCAGCGCGGCCATGATGGCATCCGCCAGCCAGGCGACATTGATCACCACCTGGTCGAAGCCGGCCGCGGCCAGCGCGTGCAGATGGTGTTCGATCAGCGGCCGACCCGCCACCGGCACCAGCGGCTTGGGCAGACGGTCGGTAAGCGGGCGCAGGCGCTCGCCGCGCCCGGCGGCCAGGATCATGGCACCCCGGGTCGGCGCGTCAGCCGGCATTGTCACCGTCGAACACGTGGCGTTCGAGCAGTTCGCGCAGACCGGCCAACGCCGGGTAGGCCCGCACCACCGGCCGCAGATAGGCCAGGAAGCGCGGCGCATCCGCCAGATACGTCGGCTTGCCGTCGCGGTAATTGATACGCGCGAAGATGCCAAGCACCTTGAGGTGGCGCTGCAGCCCCATCCAGTCGCAATCACGCCGCAGATCGGCGAATTCCCCCGGCACCGCCAGGCCGGCGGCCCGGGCCCGGCGCCAGTAATCAGACAGCCAGATATCCACCCGCTCCTGCGGCCAGCTGATGAACGCATCCTTGAACAGGGAGATGAGATCGTAGCTGTAGGGACCGAAGCGCGCGTCCTGGAAGTCGATGACACCGGGATTGCGCTGGCAGACCATCAGGTTGCGGGGCATGTAGTCACGATGCACGAACACCCGGGGCTGGCCCCGGACCTGGTCGATGATGGTGTCGAACGCCTGATCCAGCGCGCGGGATTCCGCCTCATCCAGGGTGACGCCGAGATGGCGCTGCAGATACCACTCGGGGAACAGAGCCATTTCCCGGCGCAGCGTGTCGTCGTCGTACTCGGGCAGGACCCCGGGCCGGCTGGCGACCTGCCACTCGATCAATGCCTCCAGGGCGTCGGCAAACAGCACGTCCGCGCTGCGCGCATTCAGGGCGCCCAGGTAACCGGTATCCCCCAGATCCTCGAGCAGCATGAAACCTCGATCGAGATCCTGCTCATGGATGGTCGGCACATGCAGTCCGGCGGCGGCCATGAGCGCGGCCACGTCCGCGAACGCATGGCAGTCCTCCCGGTCGGGCGGGGCATCCATCGCGATCCAGCGACGGTCGCCCGCCGTCACGCGGAAGTAGCGGCGAAAGCTGGCATCGCTCGACGCCGGGGTCAGCGCCACGTCGCGCAGCCCGGCGGCATCCGCGAGCCAGCCACGCAACTCGGCCAGGCGGGCGTCCTCTGTCAGGGTCTGGGTCATGCGATAAGCTGCTGTTTGCGGGCCCTTCTGACGCCACGCATAATCGCCGGTCGGGGCGCGCGGCGTCTCGCCGGACCCGGGCCGGCCCGACTCATCGACCAAGGCGAAGCGTCCGCGTGACTGGAGTGGAAAACATACGTCGCTGGCGGCACTTTATCCTCATCGCCACGCTGCCCGCCAGCGCCGCGTCGGCCGGCATCTGCCCGCTGCCACCGGGCATCCCGGCCGCCGAACCGGGTGCCAATGCCGAAGTCACGGCCGATCAGGCCATTCTCGACGGCCCGCTGGCCACGGTGACCGGCAACGTCCGTCTGGAACAGGCAGGCCAGGCTCTGACCGCCCCGGCCCTGGAATACGACGGCAGCGCACAGCGCGTGATTGCCAACGACGGCCTGCGCTACCGCGGCCGCGGCATCCAGTTGTCGGCCGAACAGGCGGATGTGCGGCTGGACTCCGGCATGGGGGAATTCATCGGCACCGACTACGCCCTGACCACCAATGGCGGGCGCGGTCAGGCCGCCAGCGTGGCGGCGCTGGGCGGCGAGAACTATCGGCTGACAGATACCACCTACACCACCTGTGCCGGCGACGAACCCGCCTGGCAGCTGGCCGCCGACCGCATCGAGCTGGACCGCAACCGTGGCCGCGGTGAAGCCTTCGACACGGTTCTGCGGGTCGGCGGCATTCCGCTGTTCTACACCCCCTATCTGAATTTCCCGATCGACGACGAGCGCCACACCGGGCTGCTCACGCCGACCCTCGGCTACTCGTCGGATGACGGCGCGGAACTGGCGCTGCCCTACTACATCAATATCGCCCCCAACTACGACGCCACCATCACCCCGCGCCTGCTGTCCCGGCGTGGCCTGCAGCTGGGCGGGGAGTTCCGCTACCTGCACGCGCATCATCGGGGCGAGGTGGCCGGGGAGTATCTGCCCTCCGACCAGCGCTTCGGCGATGACCGCAGTTTGCTGCGCGCCAACCACGAAGGCCGCTTCGGGCGTTATGTCGGCCTGCAGGTGGACGCCACCCGGGTCAGTGACGAGGCCTATTTCGAGGACCTGGGCACCACGCTGTCGGGCACCAGCCAGTCCCAGCTCCAGCGGTTGATGCGCCTGACCCTGGCGGCGCCCGGCGTGCGGGCGGCGGTGCTGGCCCAGGATTATCAGCCGGTACTGGCGGACACCCTGAACAACCGGCCCGATCCGTTCGAGCGCCTGCCGGCGGCGCAGATCAGCCTGCTCACCCCCAACCGCGGACCACAGCTGGGACTGGACGCGGAGGTCGTGCGCTTCGATCGCGATAACGCCATTCCCACCCGCCGCACCGATCTGCGACCCCGGCTGCTCTGGCAGCACGACGCGCTGGGCTGGTTCGCGCGGGGCGAAGCGGCCTACCGGCATACCCGCTATCGCCCGGATACCGGGCCGACGCTGGAGCGCGATATCGGTTCCGGCTCGCTCGACGTCGGACTGCGGCTGCGGCGGCGGATGGATAACGGCTGGCTCCAGACCCTGGAACCGCGCCTGTTCTATCTCTACACCGGCTACGAGGACCAGAGCGCCCTGCCGCTGTTCGACACCGCCGTGGCCGATCTGCATTTTCACCGGCTGTTCGCCCGCAACCGGTTCGTCGGGGTCGATCGCGTCGGCGACGCCAACCAGCTCACGGCGGGCGTGACAACCCGCTTCATCGAGCCGGAAAGCGGCCGCGACGTCCTCAGCCTGGGGCTCGGGCGGGTGTTCGGGTTCCGCGATCTGGCGGTCAACGCCCCGGTGACCGGGGTCATCGGCTACGACGACCAGGATTCGGATGTGGTGGCCACCGCCGCGTACAAACCTACCCGCCACTGGGAGAGCCGGCTGGCCCTGCAGGCCAGCCCCGGCGACGACCGGATCAACCGGGCCAGCGTCCGGATCGGTTACGACGACGGGCCCGACCGGCATGCCAGCCTGGGCTATCGCTACTTCCGGGATCTGCGCCAGCTGCCGGGCGGCACGACCGAGACGCTGGAGCAGGTCGATCTGCGCCTGGCCTGGCGAATCGACGAGCAATGGCAGGTGATCAACCGCTGGAACTATTCGCTGGAAAGCCGTCAAAGCGTGGAAATGCTGGCCGGCATCGGTTATCGCCCCAGTTGCTGCTGGGCCACCCGCGTGGCATTCCGGCGTTTCGTGCGCGATGCGAGCGGGGAGCGCGGCTCCGCCCTGCTGTTACAGGTAGAGCTCACCGGGCTGGGACGCTTCGGCGACGAAATCTGGGGCCTGCTTGATCGTGATATCGTTCCCGCCGGCTCACAATTCACCAATCTGCGGTATCGATGAGACTGATTCGCCTTGCCCTGCTGATGGCCGCCACCGGCCTGTCCCTGTCACCCGCCGCGGGCGTGGCGCAGGATTCCGAGCTCGACGAGATCGTGGCTGTCGTCAACGACGGCCTGATCCTGGAAAGCGAGATGGAAGGCGCCGTCGCGCAGGTCCGGCAACGCGCCGGGGCCCAGATCAACAACGTGCCGGACGAGGTGGTGCAATCCCAGGTCCTGGAGCAGTTGATCCTGCGCGAGTTGCAGATGCAGCGCGCCAACCGCGCCGGACTCAGCGTGAGCGATTCCGAGCTCAACCAGGCCGTCGAGCGCATGGCCGCCCAGAACGGGATGACCGGCGATCAGTTCATGAGCTCGGTACGGGCCGAGGGGCTGTCGGTTTCCGCCATGCGGGAGCGGCTACGCGAACAGATCCTGATCGACAAGCTCAAGCAGCGTGAAATTGCCGGGCGCGTGGTGGTCACCGACGAGGACGTCGATCGCTATCTGGAAAGCGAGTCGCTTCGGGTGCAGGAAAACCGCGAGTACCGCATCCGTCATATCCTGGTCTCGGTCAGCGAAAATGCCAGCCAGAGCACCATCGATGCGGCACGCGACCGGGTCGAGGAGCTGCGCGAACGCGCACAGGAGAACGACAGTTTCAGCGAACTGGCGGTGGCCCATTCGGATGGCCAGAACGCCCTCGAGGGCGGTGATCTGGGCTGGCTGGCCGGCGGTTTCCTGCCCACGCTGTTCTCCGATGTGGTCCCGCGCCTGCAGCCGGGCGAAATCAGCGAGCCGTTCCGTGGACCCAGCGGATTCCATCTGATCCAGCTGGCCGACGTGCGGCGCACCGACGGCCAGCAGACCGCGTCGGAGGATTCCGTGGTCAAGGAATATCAGGCCCGCCATATCCTGCTCGAACTCAACGAGATCCGTAACAACGAGCGCGCCGAGGCCGAGGCCGAGCGGCTGCGCAAGCGGGTGCTGGCCGGCGACGACTTCACCCAGCTGGCGCGCGAGAATTCCGACGACACCAGCAGCGCCAACCAGGGCGGCGAACTCGGCTGGCTGCAGGCAGAGAGCATGTCGCCCCCGTTCGCCGAACAGCTCCGGTCGCTCAAACCCGGTGAAACCAGCAAGCCGTTCCGCACGGAAAGTGGCTGGCACGTGCTGCAGATGCAGGACACACGTCAGCGCGACCTGAGCCAGGAACGCCGGCGCCAGCGGGCGCGTCAGGCACTCGGACGCCAGAAAATGCAGGAGGAATCCGAAATCTGGCTGCGCAAGATCCGCGACGAGGCCTTCGTGGACATCCGGCTGGAAGGCTACCAGGACAGCTGACCCCGGACGCACCGCGCCACCACGAGACGACTCCGATGCCCATGAACCGACTGGTGCTCACGCCGGGCGAGCCGGCCGGCATCGGTCCCGATCTGGCCGTCCGGCTCGCTCAGCAACGCCATGACTGCGAGCTCATCGCCGTCTGCGACCCTGATCTATTGACCGACCGGGCGCGGATGCTCGGTCTGCCACTGACGGTGGACACCAAAACCGACACCACCGCACCGGCAGTCGCCACCCGACCGGGGCATATCCGGGTGCTGCCGGTTTCCCTGGCCGCCCCCTGCCGTCCCGGTGTCATCGATCCGGCCAACGCCGGCTACGTCCTGACCACGCTGGAACAGGCCGTCGATCTGTGCCGCAATCGGCAGGCCGACGCCATGGTGACCGGCCCGGCCCACAAGGCGGTGATCAACCGCGCCGGCCACGCCTTTTCCGGACACACCGACTTCATCGCCGAGCGCACCGGGGCGTCGCACGTGGTGATGATGCTGGCGACCCCGGGTCTGCGGGTGGCGCTGGCGACGGTGCACATTCCGCTTGCCGACGTGCCCGCGCAACTCACACGGTCTTCCCTGGCCCGCACGCTCCGGGTTCTGGATACCGATCTCCGCCGCCATTTCGGCCTCGCCCGGCCGCGCATCCTGGTGGCCGGCCTGAATCCCCACGCCGGTGAAAGCGGTTACCTGGGCCGGGAGGAAATCGACGTGATCGAGCCGGTGCTGGACGAGGCCCGTGAGGCGGGGCTGGACATCGAAGGCCCCCTGCCCGCGGATACCCTGTTCACGCCGGACAGGCTGGCGCGCGCGGATGCGGTGCTGGCCATGTACCACGACCAGGGTCTGCCGGTGATCAAGCATCTTGGCTTCGGCCGCACGGTCAATGTCACGCTGGGCCTGCCCATCATCCGCACCTCCGTCGACCACGGCACCGCGCTGGATCTGGCGGGCACCGACGCCGTGCATACCGGCAGCATGGACGCCGCCGTGGCGATGGCCGATGAACTGGCCAGCCATGCCCGCGCGTAAACGCTTCGGCCAGCACTTCCTGCACGACCCGGCCATCATCGGCCGCATAATCGATCACATCGCCCCGGCCGAAACCGATCATCTGGTGGAAATCGGCCCGGGACGCGGCGCACTCACCGAGCCGTTGCTGGACCGCTGCCCCCGTCTGGACGTGATCGAGATCGACCGGGACCTGGCGCCCGCGCTGCAACAGCGGTTCGGCGGCCAATCCGGTTTCACCCTGCACGAGGCCGACGCCCTGCGCTTCGACTACACCAGCCTCGGCGGTGATCCGCCCCTGCGGCTGGTCGGCAATCTGCCCTACAACATCTCGTCGCCACTGCTGTTTGCGCTGCTCGCCAGTCCCGCGCCGATTGGCGACATGCATTTCATGCTGCAGAAGGAAGTGGTCGACCGCATGGTCGCGGAGCCGGGCGAAGGCGATTACGGCCGGCTGTCGGTGGCAGTGGCATCCCGAGCGCGGGCGGAACGTCTGATGACCATCGGACCCGGGGCCTTCCAGCCGCCGCCGAAGGTGGAATCCGCCATTGTGCGCGTTCGTCCGCGGGTGCCCGACTTTGCCATTGACTGCCAGCGGGATTTCGACCGGGTTCTGCAGGCGGCGTTCTCGGCCCGCCGCAAGACCATCCGGAACGGCCTGAAGGGGCTGCTGGATCGGTCGGCGATCATCGATGCGGGCGTCGACCCGGGTCAGCGCCCGGAACAACTCACGCCTGCCGAATTCGCGGCTCTGGCCAACCGGTTCACGGGGGAGACCGCCTGACTCAGCCAGTGCCGGTGTCCTTGTCACGCATGAGCGGGGCCACGCGGTGCCGGGCCAGGAAACGCCCGAATGCCCGCGCCGACAGCGGAGGCGCCACCGCCGGCCCGAAACGCAAACCGCACCCCAGTGCCACCAGCAGGCCGGCAGTCTCCTCATCGGCCACCGGCCCCGCCACCAGCGGCTGCTGCTGGCGGCGCGCCCGGCCCGCGATCGCCTTGATTCCCGCCACTGCGGCCTGATCTTCCGCCAGCCCGGCGAGTAGGGTCTCCGGGACCAGACGCAACTGCGCCGAAGTTGCCTCGTCGTCGCCGTCCATCACGGCGCGGGACAGGGTCGTGGATGGCACGCCGACAACCATCAACGCACCCGGCGACAAGCGGTGCGAACCGGATTCACCCCGCCAGACCGCATCCACCGCTTCGCCGGTATCCTGAGCCGGCGCCCACAGCAGGAGCACCGGGGGCAGGCCGATATCCCGCCAGTTGCCGATCACGCGGCCGAGCCGGCGCAGAGTCCAGGCATCCAGCGCCGCGCCCATGCCCTGATCCCGCGCCAGTGCCCGCGCATCGTCAGCCGGCCCCGGTCCGATAACGTGCGCCGAGGCGGCCACCACCCCGCCCTGCTCGTCCAGCACCGGCCAGAATTGCAGATCGAGTTCATCGCCGGCCATGGCCGCGGCCAACCGCTGCCCGGCCTCATCCGACTGCTCGTCAACCAGCTGATCCAGGTGCGGTGCGTAGAGCATCGGTTGCGGGTCGTCGCCCATGCGAATGGCCTGTACCGCGATCAGCGCGCGGTCCAGAAGCTGCGCCGGCGTCGTGCCGTCGGTAGCGGCGGCGCCACCCCAACGCAGCGCCGGCCAGGGCGCCGAGGCCGGTGCGGACGATTGCCGTATTGCGGCCTCCAGCCGTCGGCTGGTTTCCGACAGGGCCTCGGCCGGCGGCGCGTCCGAGGTCCGGAACAGCGCGATTTCATCACCACCAATCCGGGCAATGCAGGCATCCGGCTTGTCAGATTGCCGTTGCCACTGCTCGACCAGCTGATCGAGCATCTGATCCACCGCCACCCGCCCATACCGGCGATTCAGTCGGCCGCAGTCAATCACATCAGCCACCACCAGCAACCCGCCCGTGGCCTCATGGTCGTCCGCATGCGCCTGTATTGCCGCCAGCAGGCCGGCCGTGCCGGATGTCGTGATCGGCGCCGAGGCACTTCGCGGCGTATCGGCCGGAGCAACGCTCACCAGATAGTCATCGGCGGTCAACCGAGACACGATCGCCGAGCCCGGCCCCGCTGCCAGATCCAGCGGCACGGTGCGGCCGATCAGATTGGCCGGCTCGTCGGGAAGAAGCGTGGTGACGGCACTGCCCGGCACCGCATCCTGTCCGAACAGCCCGTGCCAGCCCGTGCCGGTCCGGCGGATGCGGCCGGCCGAGTCCACCAACGCCAGCACGCCCGGCGCGGATTCGATCAGCAGCCCCGCGGGGTCATCAATGGCGGCTGGCGATGCCGGTTCGCGCGGCTCGAAGGTCGCGGTCAGCGCATGCGGCGAACCCACGGGTTCCGGCACGGCCCGCACCGACACCGACACCGGCGGCCGGCCCTGGCATTGCAGCAATACCGTCGTTTCCACGACCGATTCGGCCTGGCTATTCAACATCCCGGCGACCGGACCTTCGATCGGCTGGTTGTCGTCATCGAGAAAGATCAGCGTCTGATCATGGCGCGTGGCCTTCAACGCGCTGGCATCCCGGTGCAGTAGTGATTGCATGGCCTGATTGACCCGGGCGATCCGCTGCTGGTGGTCCAGCGCCACCCAGCCGATGCCCGCACGATCGAGGTAACGGGCAATGGCGTCGCTATCCGCATCCCGGGCCCGTGCCGGGGCGGCGGTGGGGGCGGGCGCCGGCGCGGCGGCCGGCGCCGGCCGCGATACCGCCGCCTGTTCGTCCGGCTCCCGCCACGCAGCAATCACGCCCGGCAGCCACCGCCATATCAGCACCAGGGCCATCAGCCAGGACACCAGCAGCACCGCGATCATCGGCAACGCCGCGACCAACGCGCTGCGCCAGGCGATGCCGGCATCCACGAATCCGATGCGGTTGCCGTCCCGGCTGAGACTCAGGCGGCGATCGCTGCTAGTCGCCCGATAGAGGAAACCGCGCAACTGGCGGGCCTGCGCCGCCGGCAGGGCACCACCCACCGATTCCAGCGCGCCGACGGAGGCCAGCACCACGCCATCGGCGTTGCGCAGAGTGAGGTAGTTGACCGCGTATCGCGGCTCGGCCAGCAGCGATTCGGCAGCGGCCACCAGGTCGGCGGGCACCCGGTCCTGGCGCAGCTTCGGCGCCAGTTCGGTCTGTGCCGCCGCCGCCAGCCGGTCGGCCAGGCGGTCGGCCTGGGTCGACAGGCTGTGGAACAGAAGAACAGGTGCCAGCAACGCCCACAACAGCGCCGCCGCAACGGCCAGTAGCTGCGTCAATCCCCGCAAACGCCCCCGAGATGATTCCGCCATGTCCGCGCCATCAGCCGGTCACGCGAGCCGGCCCAACGGCCGCCTTTCAGTCCCCGGCCGAAAAGCTGTCGGTCGACTCGAAGCGCTCGGGAATCGGGTAGGTAAAGCTTTCCAGATAGCGTTCGTAGGTGCGGTCGGCCACGTCCTTGAGCATGGGGCGGTTCTCCACCGCCCCGACACCGCGACGCTGCTTGTCCAGCGCGTTGCGTGTGGTATCGCCCACGTCGGTGACCTCACCCGCCCAAGCGTAAAGCGGTAGCAGCATCAGGCTGACAAAAATCATTTTTTTCATGACCCATCCTCGTTGAAATCGGGCCGGCGTCGAGTGGCGCCGACCGGCCGGGCATTCATCCGCCGCCGCCGCCGATGGTGGTCGCGGCGTTGCGGCGGTCGTCATTGGTGGCCCGGCCCGGCGTCGGTTCGGGCGCCGGCCGGGGCTCGGTTTCCGCGTCGGGCAGCGGCGATACGGACTGGCGAGCCAGCTGCTGCAGCGAGGCGGCGCGCTGGCGCAATCGCTTGATCTCGTCGCCGCCAACCTCGTGTTCCGCCGCAATGCGGGCGGCACGGCGTTCCTCGCCGTCGATCAGCAGGGCCACGATGTAATTGTTCCGCGGCAGGCGCTCACCCGGGCTCAACTGGTAGGCGGTGGCCAGCTCGCGGACCGCCTCATGGACCTGGCCCTGCCGCAGTAGCGCGTAACCCAGGTCGTTGCGAATCCGGGCGTCGGTGGGCAGCAGCGTCACCGCGGATTGCAGGTGCCGCACCGCCAGCGTGAGGTCCTGAGGGGCATAAACCAGACCCAGACCATGCCGGGCCTCACCGCGAAACCGGCCCTCGTCGAGCAACTGGCGGTAGATCTGTTCGGCCGCCACCGGCTCTTCCAGCTTGCGCAGCAGGTCGGCGCGCAACAACCGCAGTTCCGCCGTGTCGCCGAATTGCTTCTGCTGCGCCTCGAGATGGGCCATGGCGGCGTAGAGCCGGTCCTTGCCCATCAACTCGCGAATCAGGTCGGTATAAAGCCGGCGATTCTCGTCCTCGCCGCGGGCCTCCTGGAGCAACTGCGCCGGTTCCGCCAGGTCCGGGCGCGGCGGCGAGCTGGTGCAACCCGCTATCAGTATCATCAGCAGACAAGCACCGAGAAACCGCATCAGCTGCCTCCGATCGAGCCCAGGGCGTTGGAGATGGACACGAACGCCGGACCGACAATGAAGATGAGCAGGGCCGGAAAGAAGCAGGCCACCAGAACCACGGTCATCTTGCCCGCCATCACGTTGACCTGCTCGCGAATCTCCATGGTACGCCGCTCCTCGATGGTGTCGAGGGCGTCGCTCAGGGGCTCGCGGATCTCGCCACCATAGCGCTCCACCTGCCGCAGCACGCCGAGCACGCTTTCCAGTTCCGGCACGGCAAGAGTCTTGCTGGTTTCCATCAGCAGCTGGCTCATGTCCGCGCCCGCCTCGACCTGACGCAAGACCGGCGCCAGCTCGTCGATCATCTCCGGCAGCGTCCCCTCGCCATCCTGTACCAGGCTGGTCAGGGCCTGGCGCGTGCTCAGACCGGCCTCGTACAGCAGCATCATCAGATTGATGAACAGCGGCACTTCGGCGCGAATGCGCTCGCGCCGGTTCTTGGCCGAGGAGCGCAGCACCAGACGCGGCAGTGCCGCCGCCAGCAATACCAGGAATACCAGCAGGACGGCGACCACAAGCGCACCGAACTGCGGCACCAGGACAAACCACAGGGGCACCGCCGCCGCCAGCCCGATAATCGGCATCAGCACCTGCATGCCGTAGAAGGCTGCCCGTGCCCGTACGCCGCGCCAGCCGGCCTGGGCCAGCAGTACGGTGGTTTCCTCGGGATCGTCCAGAATCCGGTCCAGGCTCTGACCGCGGTCGGCCACTCGTGCCAGCCACTCGGAGGTACCCCTGGGCCCGCCCTTCGCCTGTCGCTGGCGGGCACCGGCCAGTCGCCGCGCCATACGCTTGCGCCGGCCTTCCTGGATGCCGGCGGCCGTGAACAGCCCGACGCCCAGCACCACCAGCAGGGTGGCCGCGGCAATCAGCAGGGGCAGATTCGCGATCACAGGCCACCGTCCCGCAGCGAGGCCATCATGCGCCAGATGATCACCAGGCCGAGCACCTGCAGGGCAACGCCCACCCCCATGGCAATGCGGCCGCCGCCGCTGGCAATCATGGGTTCGTAGTAACCCGGATTGACCAGAAACATGATGCCGGAGATGAGAATCGGAATGGCCGCCACCACGTAGGCCGAGAACCGGGTCTCGCCGGTCATCGCCTTGAGTTCCCGGCTGGCCGCCTCCTGCCGGCGGATGGCGCCGATCAGACTCTTGATCACGCGCCTCATAGAACCGCCGAACCGACGATTGACCCGGGCCGCCAGGGCCAGGATGTGCAACGCGCGCAGCTGGTGCACCGCGGCCGCCTCCGACAGGGTTGCCTCCATCGATGCCCCCAGCCGCACCTGGCGCGACACGCTCAGGAACAGCGAACGGCAGGGCTCGACGCTTTCCAGCGCCGCGCTCTGCATAGCCTCGTCCAGCGTGTTGCCGGCGGTCAGTGAACGCAGTACGTATTCCAGGAAATCGGGCAGCTGGTCCGCGATCTGCCGCCGGCGCGCCTGCACCCGCTGGCGCAGGACCAGCACGCTGACGCCCAGCACCGCGATCCCCAGGGCCAGGCCCACCAGCAGATTGATCAGCGCCAGCAGCACCACCAGCACAATGAACCCGAGAATCATCAGGTTGGCCGTGCCCGGCTTCATGTCGATGCCGGCACCCCAGAACTGATGGCAGACCACCCGGGTCAGCGGATTGCGAATCCGCTGGAGATGCCGCATGCCGGCCAGTTCGTCGACGAAGTCGCCGGCACTGGTCTGGCCGATACGCTCTTCCAGCGCCTCGTCGCCGGCGCGGGTCTGGGCGCGGGCAAACAGCCACACCGCCGCCGCCACCAGCAGCAGGGACATGGCCCCGGCGAGGATCAGCGCCATCATGATGCGTTCTCGCGATCGGCGTCGGGATGGGTGAACAACACCTCCATCGGCAGGTGATCGCCATCCACCTCGCCCACGCGCTGGACCGACATCAGCCGGCGCTCGCCGGAACCCAGCCGGCTGACGTGGACGATCAGATCCAGCGCCGAGCTGATCTGGTGCAGCAGTGTGCGCTCATCCCCGTTGAAGCCGGCAAAGCCGGCGAGCAGCTGTAGCCGGTGCACGGCGTCCCGCGGACCGTTGGCGTGCAACGTGGTCATGGAGCCGTCGTGGCCGGTGTTCATCGCCTGGAGCATGTCCAGCACCTCGTCGCCGCGAACCTCGCCGACGATGATGCGGTCCGGCCGCATGCGCAGGGCGTTGCGAACCAGATCGCGCGCGGTGACCTGGCGCTCGCCCTCCAGATTGGGTGGCCGGGTCTCCAGCCGCACCACGTGCTCGTGGCGCAGGCGCAGTTCGGCCGCGTCCTCGATGGTGATGATGCGCTCGTCGGCCCCGACCCACTGGCTGATGACATTCAGAAACGTGGTCTTGCCGGAGCCGGTGCCGCCGATGACCAGGATATTGCGCCGCTTGCCGACCTCGGCCTCGAGAAACGCCAGGGTTTCGGCGTCGACCGTGCCGTAACTGATGAGCTCCTCCGCCGTCAGCGGCTGCTCGCGAAACTTGCGGATCGACACGCAGGGGCCGTCCAGGGCGATCGGCGGAATCACCGCGTTGACGCGACTGCCGTCCGGCAGACGGGCGTCAACCATCGGGGTGGACTCATCCACCCGTCGCCCCAGCGGGGCGAGGATGCGCTGGATCACGCGGATGATGTGGGCATTGTCGTTGAACCGCAGCGGCTCCACGCCCAGACGGCCGCCGCGCTCGGTAAAGATATGGTCAGGCCCGTTGACGACGATGTCGTCGACCTCGTCGTCATCCACCAGCGGCTGAATCGGGCCGAAACCGACCAGCTCGTTGAGCGTGTCCTCGGCCAGCGCGTCGGCCTCCGACTGATTCACCGGCAGGCGATTATCCCGCACATAGGCGCGCACCTGATTACGGATGAAATCCCGGGCCTTGGTGCGCGACCATTCCTCCAGCCGCACATCGCCGTCTTCCAGCAGCCGGATCATGTGCTGATGCAGCCGCGACTTCAGCGTCTGATACTGGTCGCTGAGCCGGAACCGTCGGGTGTCGGGCGTGGTGGCTGCCATCTAGGGCCTCCCTTAACCGAACAACCGCGACATGAACCCTGTCTTGGGCATCTGAACCGTCTGACCGGTGATCTGCTCCAGCAGCGCCAGCACGTCACGGTTGAAGGCATCACGCGGGGCGTGCTCGAACATCGGCTCGCCCGCATTCATCGACTCCAGTCGCGCCTGGGGCCGCCCGGACAACCCGGCCAGGTAGGGCAGATCCAGCAGCGCGGCAAGACGGTCCGGTTCCAGCCCGACCTTGGACTGCACCTGATCCAGGACCAGACCGACGTTGTCCAGCGGGCAGTCGGCCTGCCGCAGACCGTGCAGCATGTGCTTGTTCTGGCGGCTGGTCAGCACCGACTGGTCGGTCAGGAGAACCGCCCGGCGTGCCGGGCTGACCGCCGCTGCCAGCGGGGCCAGCGAAATGCCGGCATCCGCTGCCAACACAACATGCTCGAACAGCCCGCGCAGCGTTTCAAGAAGGCGCTGCAGCTGATCCGCATCAATGGCGGGGGGCCCGGCAACCTCCTCCGGGAGGCTGAGGAAATAGAGCCCGTTGTCGTAGCGCGGGAAGGCGGTGTCGATCAGTGTCTGATCGCAACGCTCGACATCGCGCAGGGCATCCAGGGCGCCGTAGGTCTGGTCGGTATCGAGAAATACCAGCGTGGCGCCACCCGGCAGCGACAGGTCGAGCAGGAGCACGCGCCCGTCCTCGCCCACCTGGGTCTGCAGCGCCAGCGCCATGTGCATGGCCAGAAACGGAATACGCGGATCGGGCGCGGCGGCAAACACCGTCAGCAGCTGGCCCTGGCCGGCGGTATTGGTGCCGGTGCGCGGGCTCCGCCGGAGTACCCGGCCGACCAGCTCGGTGAGATTGTCATCGTCGCGGTGGACAACGAGAAAATCCCGCGCGCCGGCACGCATCGCCGCCAGCACCGCCTCGGAATCCTCCTGCTGCCCCAGGGCCACGACCGGCAGTTCCCGGTGGCGCTCGGCCAGGTGTTCCACCAGCCGCGCCCGTTCCAGGGCATTGTCGGCATCGAACTGCACGAACACTAGGCCAACGCCGGGCGTGGATTCGATTTCGCCGGCCAGACCGGCGGGATCGTCGTGATCGGCGGGCAGCACGCCCACCTGACCGCCCAGATTCCTGGTCAGCCAGTCCCGGAGATCCGAATCATCCGCAACGATGAGTGCCTGGGTTTTCACGATCGTTGCCGTTCCTAGCGAGTGAAGCCCGTGTCCCGTTCCTCGAAGTCGCCTTTCTCCAGGAAGAACAGTTCGCCCGCGCTCGGGTTGTATTCGTCGTATTCCTCGCCCGGCATCTCCACGCGGGTCTCGGGGGCGAGCGGTGTGACCAGGTTGGGCGTGACGACCATGATCAGCTCGCGGTCCTGCCGCTCGTAACTGGTGGAGCGGAAGAACGTGCCGAGGATCGGGATATCGCCCAGCCAGGGCACCTTGTCGACGTTCGCCGACAGGCTCTGATCCACCAGGCCGCTGATGATGAAGCTTTCGCCATCACCCAGTTCCACCGCGGTATCCGTGCGGCGCACGCTGATGCCCGGCACCTGTACACCCTGCACCGTCACGCCGGAGGTAAAGTCCAGTTCGCTGACTTCCGGGGCCACCTTGAGCGCGATGCGATCGCTCTGCAGCACGGTGGGGGTCAGGCTCAAACGGATGCCGAACTCTTTGAATTCGATGGTCACGCTGCCGTTGCCGCCACCGGCCTGCACTACCGGAATCGGAAACTCGCCACCGGCCAGGAAAGTGGCGGTCTGGCCGCTCATCGCCACCAGCGACGGTTCCGCCAGGGTCCGCATCAAACCACGACGCTCGAGAACGCTGAGCACGCCGGCGAAGTCCTGGTCGGAATCGCTCAGCAGCAGATTGAAGGCGTCACCGATGGGCCGGAACGCGGTGTCGCTGAGCGGGTTGATGCCACCACCACCCCCGAATTCGAAGCCACCACCGGAGCCCGGCGAGCTCAGGCCGGCGACCTGCTCGCCGGGCATCGGGTTACTGATGATGTTGAAACCGATCTGCCGCAGCGCGCTGCGGCTGACCTCGGCGATGCGGATATCGGTCTGTACCTGGGTGCGAACCTGTTCGCGCTTGCCATCAAGCAGCACGTCTGGCAGGTCACCGGACCCGACCACCACCGAGTAGCGCATCGGTTCATCGCCACCCTTGGGCCATACCAGCAACGTGGTATCGCCCCGCTTTTTGCCGGTGAGCATCATTTCCCGCACGCCGAGCACATTGACGCCGGCGATCTCGGGATCGCCGAGCGCGACGCGATCGATGCGCTGATCGGTCTTGACGACCTCCTGGTTGCCGACGCCCACCTGGACGATCTCGGCATGGGCCAGACCCGTACCGAGCAGGGCGACCATTGCGACGACGAATCGTTGGATTGGCTTCATTATGGCTTCGTCCCTTGTCCGCCGCTTATCGAATGGGCTTGGTGATGCGCTTGGAGGTCGTGCCCTCGTAGACCTCGATCACGCTGTAGGCCGGTCGGCGCGGGGTCTGCGCGCCACCGCCACCTTTCTGACGGCGTTCGAGCGCGGCCAGCTCGGACAGCGTGATGACCTTGTCGTTGTCGTCATCGGCCGCAGCCTTGTCATCTTCCGCGCTGCTGTCGTTGGCAGCGACACGCGACGATCCCGGTGCCAGCGCCTCCGGCTTGTCGTCGTCAGTGGTGCCATCGCCAGCACCCTCGTCATCCGCTTCCTCGGCGGTCGAATCGGCCACGACCTCTTCGCCTCGCAGCGACAGTCGGAGCTCACCAAGGCTGGCACCAAGCATGACCCGAGTGGTCGCCTTTTCCGGCACCGCCACCACCGCGGTACGTTCCCGGCGCTGCTGACGGGCCTCGTCGCCGTCATCGCCTTCCGGATCGGCATTGATCAACCGCTCCTGATAGGCCAGAACCCGCACATCCTCCAGCAGCACGCGGGCCTGAGAGTCTTCCACCTCGCGACCGGACGAGCGGATGTAGAGCAGTACGTCCACCTTGTCGCCGGGTTTGACGAACCCGCCGACCGCAATCACGTCGGAAATTTCCAGCGACATGGCCTGGGAGCCCGCGGGAATTGCCTGCGCCAGGGTGTTGGCCGCCGAGAAACTGTCATCGGTAACCGGGGCTCCCATCGGCACCGGCCGGAGCGGCGAACGACCGACGACTTCATTGACATCGGTGTAGTACTGCGCCGGCTCCACGGAAATCGGCACCAGCGCCACGCTTTCGGCGGGAATCGGCTGATAGGGCGGGATTCGGCTGGTGGCCACCACCGCCAGCACCTGGTTTTCGCCCGGCTGCGGCGCCGTTTCCTCGGCAGCCTGCTCGGCCGGCGCGAAGCCGCCACCGAAGCGATAGGCCACGAACGCCAGGATCACGGCCGCGACGACCAGAAATCCGGCAAATGCCTTCAGCGCGGTACTACTCATGAATGTCTCCCCTTGACCGGGACAAGAATACGCCGCCGAGCCGGATAGTGAAAACCTAAAGTGTGACTTCGGCCGTTCCGGTCAGCACGCCGCCGCCCGGTACCGGGGGTATCGGCCCGAATGGCGGCAAGTTTATCTGCGGGAGAAGAGGAGACGAGTTGGCCGTCACATTAAGCGAAACCACGACGCGCAGGAGACCGGAGCCATCGATGGTCGTGCCGCAACCCAGCGAGGCCTCGCTGTCACCGTCATTGCAGACCAGGGAATCGCCGGTGGCCCCATCCAGGATGGAAGCCGGCAGCCAGTCCAGGTTGCTGGCAATGGTATCGACCACCGCCTGACCGACCACGGCCGGGTAAGAATCGGGCCCACTGCCGCTGCTGCTCCGGCCGACCGGATCAACTGCCACGGCAGCGCCAGCCGCCTGCTGGGCCGCATTGTTCACGGCTGACTGCAGCATGAACACGTAGCCGTAATAGATCATCCCCACTAGCAGAATGAGCAACATGGGCAGCACGATAGCGAACTCGATCAGCGCCGCCCCGCGCTGAGTGCGCCAAAGGCCTAGCGGCAACAAGCCGTCAAGAGGCCGGCACAAAGCCCACCCCACGAATGGTCTGCGGCAACGGCACCAGCGGAATGGCAATCGGGAAGTCCTTGGTCACGGTAACCGTGCAGCCCGGCTGCGGATCGTTCCGGCTGGTGACGTCGACATTGGGCTCGTTGAGCAGGCCCACGTTCGGCAACAGACGGTTCACTCGATTGGCCGCCAGGCTCGCCCCCGAGGCGCAGTAACCGGCGACATCAAGATTGCCATCGACGTCACGAAACCCTTCGTCATCGACCTGAACCATTGCATCGGCGCCCCGCTGGGCGCCGAATGCCATGGCTTGTTGCGTCACGAATACTAAGCCGTATAGCAGTATACCCGCGAGCAGCAGTAGCAGGGGCAGTAGGACGAAAGCGAACTCGACTAGCGTCGCGCCCCGCTGTCTCGAAACAACCATACTTGGCTAAATGCCCCGCAAACATAGGCCGAACATCTAATTAACCTGCAGTCAGGGTGATCAAGTGCCGCCTGTAGCGTCGAGTTCGCCACCAAGATTGTCGAAAAACGTTGTCAGGTTGCCGGTCACTGCGAGCGACCCCAGCAGGACAACGACCGCGATCGCGGAAATAATCAAGGCGTACTCAATCAACGTCGCGCCGCCCTGCAATCGGGCATTCCCGGCGCGCACCTCGAACAAGCCAATGAGCATGCGAAGATAAGTCATCATCGTCAGTCCTCCTGTTAACTGGACCGTGGGTCTTGTCCCACCCACTGAGTTTAACCAATCATTTCCGGCAGCGCCGACAAATGCGTGCAGTTGCCATCAAGCTCAATCATCGATGTTATCGACCATCCGAACAATGCCTTGAGAGGTTATGATGCGGTGCCGACCACAAAGGTAACGGCAAACGCCCGCAGAGCCCGACTGACAGTACCGAAAACTCCTATCCGGCTCAGGTCGCTTCTATTCATGGCAGCACGGCCGGGACCGCCATTCAGGAGCATCTCGACACCTCCATTGTTAGAGCGCGCCAATGTCCACTTACGCAATCGGTGACATCCACGGTGCCTATGCACCGTTGACTCGGCTTCTTGACCGACTCGCGTTCGAGCCCGGCCGAGATTCATTGTTGTTCGTAGGCGATCTGGTCAACCGGGGCCCGGAGTCCGTGGCAACCCTGCGGTTCGTGCGCAGCCTGGGCGAGTCGGCCATCACCGTGCTCGGCAATCACGATCTCAGCCTGCTGTCACAATGCCAGCAGCCGGATGCCGAAGAGCGCCTGAATCCCACATTGCAGCCGATTCTCGCCGCACCGGACCGGGAGCCGCTGCTGGAATGGTTGCGGAACCGGCCGCTTTTTCATCATGACGCTGGGTTGGGGTGGTCGATGGTGCACGCCGGGCTACTGCCCGCCTGGGATGTTGCCAGAGCGGCCGAGCTGGCGCGGGAGGTGGAATCCGCGCTGCAGGGGCCGGACTACAAGGCATTCCTGAACGATCTGTTCGGCAACCAGCCGGATGCCTGGTCGGAGAATCTGCGCGGTAACAACCGCCTGCGGGTGATCGTCAACGCCATGACGCGGATGCGTTTCTGTCACGACGACGGGCGCATGGACCTTGACTACAAGAAGACCATTGCCGAGGCGCCGGCGGGGTTGATGCCCTGGTTTCAATTACCCCGGCGGGCCAGCGCCGGCGAGCGCATCGTGTTCGGCCACTGGTCCGCGCTCGGGCAGGTGGCCTGGCCCGACTGCAACGTGTGGGGCATCGATACCGGCTGTGCCTGGGGCAACAAGCTGACAGCATTGCGGCTGGACACGCCGGCGCCGGAGATCATCCAGGTGGATTGCGGCTCGGAAAGCGTGACACGGTAGTCTTGCTGGCGGGTTGAAACCCGCCCTACCTCGGAATCAGGCCATGTGCGCGCCGCTTGCCAGGGCGTGATTCACCGCGCCTGCCGGGAATGAATGCCAGCCTCCCTGCGTCGGCACTGCCATCGCTCGATCATCCCGGCCGATCCTTATTCAGGCAGGATCAGCGTCCGGACCTTGGCCTGTACCTCGGCAAGCTCATGGTCGGTGATCCGACCCTTCGGCCGGGCGCGACGGGCACGCCAGTCCAGGCTCTTGAGTTGGTCGGCTAATACCACCCCGCCGCCATTGCCGGATAATCGGACTTCGAACGGGTAACCCTTGATGCGCGACGTCATGGGACAGCAAACCATCAAGCCGCTGGCGCGATTATAGTCGGCAGGACTGAGGCAAAGCGCCGATCGGTGGCCGGCCTGCTCGGTACCGGCTTGCGGGTTGAATCGCAGCCATACCACGTCCCCCACATCCGGCACACGGGCCGACATGGCTACAGTGCTTCGTCACCGACCGGCTCGCCGGTATCCATCGCGTCGTGCCGGTTTTCCTCGGTGATGCCGGCAATCAGATCGGCCAGCGAATAGACCGTCGGCCGCGCGGGCTCGATCACGATTCGCCCGTTCTCCACTCGCAGCTCAACCTGCGCATCGATGCACAGATGCGCCTGCTTCATGATCGCAACGGGCAACCGGACGGCAGCGCCATTCCCCCATTTCTTGATGCACTGTTCCATGACAAATCCGGATGTAGAAACAATGTTGATACGCTAAGTGGGGCAATGGTCAGTGTCAAATATCCGCGGCACACGCAGCTCGGCATGTCGCTGGCCCGGCAGGCGCGAAGGGTAGAGTTTCATGGCGGGTTGAAACCCGCCCTACCTCGGAATCAGGTCATGTTCGGGCCACTCGGTAGGGCGCAATTCATTGCGCCTGCCGGCGTTCGGTGCCGGCCGTTGCTGGCGGGTTGAAACCCGCCCTACACCGGAATTGAGCGGGGCCGACGATAACTCGCCGGCCCCTCGTCTCTCACACCATCCCGAACGCAATCAGTGCGCGGAGGACTGGCTCTCGTCGATATCCTCCAGCCGGGTGTAACCACCCTCGGGCTTGGGATAGTCCATGAAGAAGTAGGCCAGCGCCGGCAGCACCAGGATGGCGCCGATCATGTTGGCGGTGAAGATGAACAGCAGCAGGATGCCCATGTCGATCTGGAACTGCAGATCGGAGAACAGCCAGGTGGCCACACCCGCGCCCAGGGCAATGCCGGTGAACACCACTGCCTTGCCGGTCTTCTGCATGGTCCGGTAGTAGGCGTCCTGCAGACTCAAACCGAAGTCGCGCACGCCTTCCTGGAACACGCTGTAGACATAGACGCCGTAATCCACGCCGATGCCTACCGCCAAGGCCAGAATCGGCAGCGTTGCAACCTTCAGGCCGATGCCCGCGAGGGTCATCACGCCGTACCCCATCAGCGACACCAGCGACAGCGGCGCCACGATGCAGATCAGCGCGGCCAGACTGCGGAAGGCCAGCAGCATCAGGATCACGATGACCAGGTAGACCCAGAGCAGGACCTCGATTTCCTTGTCCTTGATCACCTCGTTGGTGGCCGCCATGACGCCGACGTTGCCGGAGGCCAGCGTGAATTTCACCCCAGTGTCGCGATTCTCGTCCTCGTCGCGGAATTTCTTCACCGCCGCGACGATGTTCTCGATCGTTTCCGCCTTGTGGTCGGCGGTGAAGATGATCACCGGCATCACGCTGCAGTCGGGCAGCAGCAGGCCGGTACTCGACGGAATGGGCGTGATCGCCTGCGACAGCACATAACGGTTGCGCGGCAGGATCTTGAACTTGAGCCAGCCCTCGTTGAAGCCCATGTTGACCTGCTTGGCAATCTGGCCGAGCGATACCGTGGACTGCACGCCGGCGGTGTTCTGCATGCGCCAGGCAAAGCGGTCGATTTCCTCCATCACGTCGTACTTGATGCAGGCTTCCGGGTCGGTCTCGGCCATCACCTTGAGCTGATCGGTACCGATCGAGAAGTTGTTGACGATGGCGGCGTTGTCCTGGTTGTAGCGCGAATCCGGCCGCAGTTCGGGTACCCCCTCGCTGAACGAGCCGATCTGCAGCTGGTCATGCTTCCACACCGACCAGCCCAGCAGCACGCCGCAGGCCAGCAGGATGGGTACCGCCACGCCCGGGCGGGTGGTGTAGGAGATGGTCCGCCACAGGCCGTCATACAGCCGGTCCCGGCGAATCTGCTTGTCCTTGAACGACTGCGGATTGCGGATGTTCACCCAGGTCAGCCAGATGGGCACCATCACCTTGTTGGTGATGATGATGGCGAACATGCCGAACGCGGCATTCAGGGCCATTTCCTGAATGATGTCGATCGGGATCAACAGGATGGTCAGGAAACCGGCCAGGTCCGTGATCAGAGCCGTGCTGCCGGGAATGAACAGCCGTCGGAACGTGATCAGCGAAGCATCGAAATTGGTTCGCCCGGCATCGGCCATCTCGTGGACCCAGGCGTTGACGTATTGCACGCCATGCGACACCGATACCGCCAGCACCAGGAACGGCACCAGGATGGCGAACGGGTCCAGCCCGTACCCGGCAAGCGTCAGCAGCCCGAACTCCCAGACCACACAGATGACCGAGGCCACCAGCACGATCGCCGCCAGTTTGGAAGAACCCAGATAGCCCCACAGGAGGAGCGCCGTCATCACCAGCGTCACGGCAAAGAAGATGAACACCTGTAACGAGGCGTCGACGATGTCGCCCACAACCTTGGCGAAGCCGATCACGTGGACCTTGATGCCCTCGGTTTCGTACTCCTGCCGTATCTGTTCCAGGCGATGCGCGACTTCGACGTAGTCGAGCTCCTCGCCGGTCTTGGGATCGATATCCAGCAACTGGGCCTGCACCAGGGCGCCGCGTTCATCCTCCGAGACCAGCCGGCCGATTACGTCGGCCTTGCCGACGTTGGTCTGCACCAGATCGAACATTTCGTCGGTGGGTTCGTAGCTCGCCGGCACCACATTGCCGCCGGACAGGCCACCCTCCACCACCTCGATATAACGCACGTTGGGCGTGAAGATGGATTGCACCCGGGCCCGGTTCACGCCCGGCAGGAAGAACACCTCGTCGGTGACCTTCTTGAGCTTGCCCAGAAAATCCTCGTTGTAGATGGTGCCCTCTTCCTGCATCAGGGCGACCAGGATGATATTGGCGCCGCCAAGATCCTCCCGATAGTCCATGAAGGCATCCATGTAGGGATGCTCGAGCGGAATCGATTTCAGATAGCCGGCATCGATGCGGGTCTGCGAGGCCAGCACGCCCAGCCCCACGGTCATCAGGAGCAGGACGATCATGCTGATCATCGGCTTGGCGTAGATCAGCGGTTCGATCAGACGCAGGATTCGCTTCTGGGAACTCATTGAAAACTCCGGTTGCGCCGCTCTGCCGCGGATCAGCGGTTGCGCTTGTAGAGGAAGGCGCCGTTCTCGCCGACGAAGAGAAGATCACCGTCGGCGGTCTCGACCACGTCGGTCAGACCGCCCTCGCGGGGATTGGGCAGCCGGCGGGCCTTGGGGCCACCGTCGTCGCTGACCCAGATACGGCCGTTCACGCCCACCAGGACGTACCCGCCGTCGGCGGTCTGCGTGCCGCCAAACAGGCTAAGGACCGACTTGTCGTTATCGACCACGTCCCACTCGGATTCGGCGGCCTTCTCCTCCGCCGCCTTGCGCTCGGCTTCGGCCAGCGCCTCTTCTTCGGCTTCGGCGCCTCCGGATTCCTTGGCCTCCTCGGCATCCTTTTCCATGCTGGGGGGCAGCTTGAACTGGTAGCCGAGGTCGGTATCCGGCGGCAGCACCGGCAGGCTCGCCACGTCATCCGTCACGAACGCATGGCCGCGCAGGCCGAACAGCAACAGGCCCTGCGGGCCGAGCTGGCGAATACCAAAGAAGGTGCCGCTGTAGGGCGCCTCGATCAGATCCCAGGTCTCACCACCGTCGGTGGACTTGGACAGCAGCCCGGTCTCCCCGGCAATCACCAGGGTGCCGTCATCAAGCGCCACCATGCTGTTGAGATGCCAGCCGCCCATGGACAGTTGCGGTTCGTACTCGGTCCAGGTCTCGCCGCCGTCCCGGGTCTTGTAGAAGAGGTCGTAGGCGCCGACCGCGAAACCCGTCTGGTCATCGGTGAACACCACATCCAGAAACGGCGTCTCCAGCGAGGGCTCGTAGTTCTGGATGGTCCAGGTCCTGCCGCCGTCGGTGGTCGCAAGAATGGTCGCGGCATGACCAACCGCCCAGCCCCGGTCTTCATCGACGAAATCCACCGCGGTCAGCGTGGCCCGGACCGGCACTTCGGCCTGGGTCCAGTTCAGCCCGTCCTCGGAGGTCAGGGCATGGCCGCGCACGCCGACGGCGGCAAAGCCGTCACCGCGGCGCTCCACATCCAGCAGCAACTCGAAGGGGGCACGTGGCGCCATCTCGGCCGGCTTCGGCGCCGGGGCTTCGGACGCATCCTCCTCCTGAGCCTGGGCGACTGGGCCGCCGGCCACGGTCAGCAGGAGGCCGCACATGGCCAGGGCCTGACGCCGCTTCGATACGCGGGAACCGGATCTGCTCATATCACAGGACTCTTGTTGTTCGAACGCAGGGTGCCGGCGCCGGGCCGGCACCCCCTCAGAAGCGGTAGCGAATACCCAGCTGGAAGAAATCGCGATCAGCCAGATAGTTGAACTTGTCGGCACCCTCGAAGAAGGTCACGCCCGCGGTGATGCTCCATTTCTGCTGAATGCGCATCTCCACGTTCAGCACGTACATCTTCCGGTTCTCGATGAAGTTCTCCCCGGGTCCGGGCGCGGTGCCGCTCACATCGTGCTTGATGATGAACACCGGTTCGAAGGAAATCCCCGGAAACACATTCTCGTAGCGGACGATACCGATGATGACATAGCCCCAGGCGAACTTGTCGGCGAAGCCATCACGCTGCTGCGTGGGGTTGAAGCGCAGCTGGAATGGCCCACAGAGACGGGTATTGCCCTGGCGCTCGGCCGAGGTGCCCTGCACCACGCCTTCCGGGCAGGCCGGCGCACCGGTGCCATCATTGCCCACGCTGGCATGGTTGAAGGTGCCCGGCCCCTCGATCTGCAACTCGTCCCGGCTCGGCAGGCCCGGCACGTGGGTGGCGCCGGTCTCGAACAGCAGGATGATCTGATTGGCCTTGATCCAGTTGCCCGGGCCGATGACATAGGTCGCGCCGAGGTTGTACTGCAGCACGTCCATGCGCTCATAGCCCTGGATGTACTGCCCCGGCTGCACCGTATCCATGCCGCGGTAGCGGGTCAGGTAATCGGGAAAGGCATTGCGGCGGCCGGGCGGATCGGACAACACGGTTTCGTCAGCGATACCGCTCAGGCCCGCCTCGAGATCGTTCAGATCGAGGCCTGCGTTGGCCAGGGATCCAGTCAGCTGATTGACGATGCCCTGCGCTGCATCAGCGTCCACGCCGAGCAGATTGCCGACGGCGCCGACGAGATCACCGCCATTGGCGAGCGTACCCGCGAGATCGCCAACCAACGGGACCCCGATTGTGTAGCGGTCGTCGAAGGTCGCAGGTTCGCATTCATCGGTGTTATCGGTAAACGCCCCCGCCGCACAACCCACAGGCGCGGAGGGTTGCAGCGCCGCAAATGCCACATCAATATCGTCAACCTGCAGCGGCAGATTCGGGCGATAGGCCACTTCACCCTGCACGGAGATATCGCCGAAGCTGGTGTTGAAGCTGATGCCGTACATGTCGATGTCTTCCGGATACTCCAGAAGAATCGAGAAGCTGTCCAGCGGATAGAACTCGGCGCAGGGACCGGAGCCGGGGGCGGCATCCGCGGGGCAGGGATCGCCGTTGGGCTGGGTAACACCCGGCAGCTGATCCGTGTTCAGGCCGTTCACAACCTCGCCCAGCACCGTGGTGGCAACCCCCCCCGCGCCACCGCCGGCCGAGTTGCCGATTGCCCCGAGAAAGTGCGCCAGATCCGCATTGGGACAATCTCCCAGCACATTGACCGTGTCGGTCAGGGTATCGCCCGTCGGTGGCGACTGTAGGCAGGTTTCATCGCCCGCGTAGGCCGAGGCATAGGGCAGCCGGCTGTGATAGTTGAGGTAGTAGAACCTCAGCTCGGTGCCGTTGTTGAAATCGGGCAGATAGGTGGTGAAGGCGGCACCATACTGTCCGCCGCTCGGCGCATCACGCTCATTCACCGGCACCTGGCCGCTGACATCGGCAACCGCCGTCAGCAGTTGCTGTTCCGCCCGAAGGTTGCCGTCGGGGTCATCCGGTGCCTGACCGAAGCCGGGATTGATGTTGTTGTCATTGGCGCCCAGCGTCACGTCGATGAATGACAGAAAGCCGCCGCGTGGCGGAATCTCGACTTTCTCCCAATCATACTGGTAGAAAACCTCGAAACTGGTGTTGAGCGTCAGAGGTCCCCCGATCTTGATCGCGCCAACCGGCTCGAACACCGTCGCCAGACTCAGGAATGCCGGCCGGAACAGCGCGTTCACGTTGGGCGGGTTGATGGTGTTCAGCGAATTGACCACCAGCAGAGTCGACTCACCCCAGTTGATGGTCTGTTCGCCCACGGTGACCTTGAGGTCGCCGATATTGGTGCCGAACAAGCCGGCGGTGGGCAGATAACCGCTCACATAGGCGTCCAGCAGATCGAAGTCCTGCCCGAGATATTCGTTGAACTTGTCGCCGGCCGGACGCAGCGTCGGCGTGCCCACGGAGGGGAAGCCGTATTCACCGCTGGCGCGCCGGGCATCATCACGCGCGCGATCCTCCGGTGTGTAGAAGTTGGGAAAATCCTGCTCGCGATCGTAGTTCACGAAATCATGGAAGGCGTTGTAGCGCGCAAACACGATGACATCGCTCAGCGGGCCGATGTTCTCGCGGAAACGCAGTTCGAAATCCTGATTGACCTGGAACGGGGCCTGGGTGATGTCGTACTGGTCGTAGTTCAGGGTGCCGTCGTCATGGTTGATGCTGGCCACACCGCGGGCATCCAGCCCCAGTTGGTTGACGAAGTTGCCCTCTGCTTCCAGACCAAGCTGGACCCGGCCGGGCACGTCACCGGGTGCAGTCGACAGGTGCGGCTGGCACAGCGAGCGACAGACGCTGGGGTTGTAGTTGGCCACGCCAACCACGTCCGAACTGGGCTTGGTCAGGCGCACCTGGGCGCCGAGCGAGAAGCTGGTGTTGATGGAGGCGTCGATACCCCCGAAATAATCCCAGTCATACGTAGCCGCATAGCTGCCCGGCGCATACAGACCGGCCCCCAACGCGGCGGCCAGCAGTACGCCAGCGGCGCCGAATCCCTTACCCTGCATGAGGTCTCCTCCCTAAATACCCCGGGCCCAGCCGGGCTTAATATCCTTGTTCGTGAACCGGCCATGTCGGGCCCGGTTGACGATTGTGCAGGCGTCCCCCGCCGTGCCGCTCAGGCGCCGCAGACGGTGTTAGCCCTTGCATCGCGCGGCATCGTGATGCGCCCTTTACGTGCTTGATAGCAAACCCTACCCGCCAAGACAAGACGACTATCCGGAAACCCGGCGTACCCAACCTTCCGGCGGGGCCTGCCGGCGGCCACATGAACTGGCCATGACAGGGTTTGAGCGCCGGATGCCACCGCCCGTCGCGGCGGCATCCGGCACATAGTCAGACACGCTTTCACCGTCGACCTAGCGCGTTGTCCGCCGCTTGAGGGTCTGCGGCGAGAAGTGGCGGTCTTCGTAGGTCACCGAGAAGTCGTTGGGCTGACCTTCGTTGGTCATCGCGGTGGAGAAGTACAACCCGGACTGCAGGTCGTAGATCAGTTCCGGCGCCCCACCCACGAATTGACCCGTGGGCAGATGCACGTTGGCCGCTTCCTGGAACTTCCACAGTTCGTCGCGGTTGTCGTAGGCGTCCACGGCGACGATGTTCCAGCCGTCTTCGTCGATGTAGAAGGTCCGACGCTTGAACTGGTGGCTGGTGCCGTCACGCAGGGTGGCGTCGACCACCCACACGCGGTGCAGTTCGTAGCGCATCAGGTCCTGGTTGATGTATTTGTCACCCAGCAGGTCGTCGGCGTAGGTGAGGTCGGGCTGGTTGATGGC